>CAZDQY010000027.1:0-1200 GCA_964508115.1 uncultured Candidatus Saccharibacteria bacterium | reverse complement strand
GGCGACCTCACGGTCCCAAACCGTGTGCGCTACCAACTGTGCTACGCCCCGATACCAAAAACTCACTCTGGCTAATTCGCCAGCGTTGAACCAAACTCGCAAACAAAGTCAACAAGCCCGCTTCAATAACCGTATTATACTACAAAATGCCGAATCTTGCTAGAGGGATTTTATGTCTTCTATCTTCAAGTCGCAGAGCAGACAAATATATGAGAATTTTACCTGTTGTGCATCTCGCACCACGCTGTATTCTGTGCTACATATTCACCCCAATTAAAACTCCCCCACCTTATGGTGGGGGAGAAGCATTGCAACTGGTCGTTTCGGGAGCCTCGAGGCCCACTTCGTGTACACCCCTATTAGGAGTGTCAAGACGTGGGTAAATGGGCGCCCGTTGTAAGGGGTTCGCATCGACGCCGGCTTCAAGCTGGCAAGCTGCAACGCTTACTAGCAATGCGGTCTCTGACCGTAGCCCCACCTCAGCGGGGCAACAGTAACTTGAACTTACTCCATATGCGCATGTTAGCGCCTCCTTTGGATCTCTTTATAGACCGGCGCAGGGAAGCTCCCCGCGACGCTCTCGCCCTTTAGGTCGCCCGATCAGCGTTAGCTGTCGAACAGGCCGGTGCTCCGGGCGTCAGGTGGTGGCCACGTTGTTGAGGCCGGAGTAGGCGCCCACGCAGCCGCTGGCGACGCAGAAAGAAGAAGACTTGCGGTTGGAAAGACAGAGATTTCTCATGATACATGCACTCCCTTTTGATGAGATATTTACCACTCTCGCGAGCAGCATCAAACTCGCAATTCCGTAGTAATTGTAAACTTGACGCTACTCGTAAAAATGTGAAAGTATCTCAAAATCGTAAACACAAAACCAATTGCCGTAATCTACATAGGAACGCTTTCGCACTCACTATACCTTCATTATAGCACACATCGCTAAAAATGTCAATACTTTTTTGGATTTTTTGTGAAAAAGTAGGCATTTTTATTAACAATCAGTGGACTCTTCCCTAAATGCTGGTTTTCACACATAAAAACTACGTTTTATTCTACTTGAGCCCGTCCAGACCAACAGTAGAGGTGTATAAAAACCACATTTTTTCACTATTTTCCCCCGCAACTGTCGTATCTGTGATAAAATATCCCTATACGTCAGGGTGTGGCGCAGTTGGTAGCGCGCGCGGTTCGGGACTGCGAGGT
>CAZDQY010000026.1:0-4233 GCA_964508115.1 uncultured Candidatus Saccharibacteria bacterium | reverse complement strand
CTAAATTTACGCAGTGAAGAACTCACTACGGCTGCAGTGTCCATCGTTCGTTTCGCTTGTGCAAAAATGCTCCGCCAAAAAAGCCTTGGAAGGAGTTAAAATGCAGGAAACAAAACTACCACGAGTGACAACTGCTACACGTAAAGATCTGGAGAAAGTTGCTCAAACTATCGAAAAGAATATGTATATTTATTTTGACATATATCCAGAAAGAATTATGCATGTGGTAAATAAGAGCAGCGGTAAAGAGCTATTTAACGCGTATGAACTCGCGGGAAAGAAAAAGGGCCAAGATGAAATTGCTGAAGAGTTAGCGGTATTATTTGCTCAAGAATTTGAGACAGCGCGTCTATCTCCAATGAATTTCGAGGTAGACGAACTTGAAGAAATTCTTGCAGAGCGTAAGATGGAAGACGAGTATAAGTGGTTATGTCAGGATCGTAAACTAGCGGGGAAAACTGACCATGAATAATAATGAGCAGAGAGAGGATTCTACACTCGTCGAAAAAGTCGTTCAAAAGCTATCGCAAGACAACGTGTTATTCTGTAATAGCGAGGATAAACAAGCTTATATTGGCATCCAGAAAAAAGGTAGAATTGTACTACCAATCCAAAGCGAAGATTTTAGAATTTGGCTGATGGGCTGGCACCTCGAAGAGTATGGAAAAATCTTAAGGCGATCCATTGTGGAGGAAGTCGTCCAGAATGCTTGTGCCATTGCTCAGTACATTAGTAAACAAACGTATAAACTTGGGGTTAGGGTGAGTCGAGTAGATGATGATAATGCCTGTCCTAAGGAGCTGTATTATGACTTAGGTGATGCGGCTGCACATATCACCCGCGACGGCTGGAGGATCGTAGATGATCCGCCAATCGTATTTAAGCGCTTCTCGCACCAAGAGAAGCAAGTTCGCCCAGAAGTTACGAGTAGAAAGTCAGACATTGAGCTACTACATAAATATATTAATATTAAGAGCAAAAACGACTGGCTGTTATTTCTCACATTTGTAATTTCAGCTTTTATTCCAGATTTTCCGAAGCCGCTGTTGTTATTGGTGGGTAGTCCAGGCGCAGGAAAAAGCACCATGATGAAGCTAACTAAACGATTGGTAGATCCGTCAGTACTGGATGGTATTGGCCAAATTCGCAATTGTGAAAGCATTATTCGACCAGCTTCAAAACACGCCCTCTTATATTTCGACAATATTTCATACATTAACCAAGATATCTCTGACACATTGTGCGGGGTTGCTACTGGTACAAGCCTTGTGAACCGCAAGATGTATACGGATTTAGAAGATATAGTGATAAAAGTGCAGCGCCCAGTGATGTTAAACGGTGTTACGGAAATTGTAAACCGCGAAGATCTACTTGACCGCTCAATCCCCATCTCGGTTCAGCGTATTGCAAATAAACACATGGGTGACAATGAGCTTGTGAGTAAATTTAATTCTGACAAGCCCGTTATTCTAGGCGCAATCTTTAATATTTTGGCGGACGCCTTGCGTATTTATCCTAATGTAAAGCTGGAGAAGTACCCGCGCATGGCCGATTTCTTTGGCTGGGGGTTTGTAGTGGCGGAGGCTATGACTGGCTATTCGGGGGATGAGTTTATTAAAGCATATAACACGATTGTAGACCGCCAAGTCGCAACTGCCTTAAATGCAAGTCCGACAGCGCAAGCAGCGCAATTCCTAGTTAGCAAAACTGGTAGCTGGCAAGGTACAGCGACGGATTTCCTAAACTTCACTTTTAGTGATGGCGGTGTCGCTACGCCTGATGACCTAAATATCATTCAGTCGATTCGCGACCAGCCTACATGGTGTAGGAACGCATCGACGCTAGGCAAGGCTCTGAATAGAGCTGAGGTGACGCTAAGGAGTTTAGGTATTACCCTAGAGCGCGGTTCAGACGGAAGCCCAGTATATCGCAACGGTCAGCGCTGGATCGTCCTCAAGGATACTAATTGGCAAAACAAAACTAATAACTCAGATTCCGAGACTAGCAGTCTAGGTGCTGAAACAACTACTAAAGAAAATAAGGAGAACTAATGAAAAAGGCAAATAATCAAGAAAACCATCTACCACTTTTAGCTCAGGCAAGCAGTATTCGTAGGGAACTTTATATGGATAAAAATAGTGAAGCTGGTGCATGGGAGCAGTTTGGTGTATCAGAACTCGGTGAGAAACTTGAGCACGATCTACTGCAAATTCCAGATTTTCAGCCGCCATATACTACGGCTAGTAGCCCAGCACGTCTTTTAAACTGCGAGGTAGTTTCTGAGCCGGACGAGAGAGGTGTCTTTACAGCATTTATCGAGTTTCTTCCAGGCCATAAAAGTTAACAAATCTCGCTAATTGTCGCAAGGCGAAAAACGCCAAAACGGCAAAACGGTAACTCTTAAAAGATTTTTCCTTTAGGCTCTTGGTTATTCTGAGCTTAGAGCTTAAAGGGTATCTTTCTAGGCGTTTTTAGGTTATAATTACAACATAAGGAGTAGAAATGTCAATGAGAACAGACACCTCGAAACTAAAATTCGTCATCTACACTCGAAAATCTACGGAGAGCGCAGAAAGACAAATTGCCTCATTGGGTGACCAACTAGATGTAGCAAGAGAAATCGCTAAACACAACAAATACAAAGTAATAAAAACGTTTAGTGAATCTGGTTCTGCGCGTAAAGTTAACAATCGCCCACAGTTTAATAAAATGTTAAAGATGATTGAATCTGGCGAAGCGAATGCTATTATCTGCTGGCATACTAATCGTCTGGCTCGTAATCCGCTTGAGAGCGGTATGATTCAGCAGTTACTAATTGATGGCAAAATTAAACTTATTCATACTCACGACAAGATTTATTACCCAGAAGATAACATGGTCGTTTTTAGTGTCGAGGCTGGTATGAATGCGGAATATTCCAAGAAGCTTTCCGAAGATGTGAGGCGCGGAGTTTATAAAAAGAATAAGCGAGGGGGATATAATACTGTAGCGCCACAAGGTTATCTCAATAGCCACACTGACGATGGCCGAGCTATCATTATCGAAGATCCAAAAAGATTTCCGCTTATTAAGAAAATGTTTGACCTTTATTTAACTGGTACATATAGTATTCCGGAATTAGCAGATATAGTTAACAACGAGTGGGGGTACTTGACTAAGAAGCATAAAAAGCGTGGTGGCGTGCCATTGAGTACGACTACTATTAACGGTATTCTTTCTAATCCATTTTATATGGGTAAGATTAGGGATATGGAGGATAAAGCTATTCTTCATCAGGGCGCTTGGAAACCTATGATCACAGAAGACGAATATTGGAGGATTCAGGAGCTAAAGGGGGCTTATGCTGTCAAGCATAATTTGCGACCACAATGCCGCGCATGCGGGAATCGCTATGATTTGAAAGGCTTAATTGTTTGTGGTTGCTGCGGTTGTTCTATTATCGGCGAAAAGCACATTAGAAAAACACTAAGTGGCGATTCGCACGAGCATATTTACTATAAATGCACTAAGAAAAGTCCACATCGTAAATGCACAATGCGTGGCAGTATTACCGAAGAAGAAGCAACTCGTCAAATCTACGAATTACTTGATAGTTATAGAATTCACCCCACGTTATATGAATGGGCTAAAAAGATTATGGAATCAATTCATAAGAAAGAGATTGAGGAGCGCTACAATATTTCTGAAATGCATAATGCAGCCCTAGAGAAATACCAAAATAAACTGAGCAAATTGCTAGATATGCGCCTTAATTTAGACGATTATGACGAAGAAGACGATGAAATGTATAGGCAAAAAGAAAAGGAGCTAAAAGACCAAATCAAACGTATTAAGGAAGCGCATAAGGAAGTCAAGGAGCTTAACCGAAACTGGTATGAGATTATTGGTAAAACCTTAGAAATCTTACAAAGCCCAACCGAAAAATTTGACGCAGCGCTGGACGTAGGCGAAAAACGTGCTATATTGCAAGCCATTGGGCCAAAAGCTATACTTACAGAGCGAGAAGTGTTACGAGGTGGTAATTTAAGGACCATAACGCGGAAAGTTATAGAGGTAGAAGCATATCCATGGCTCGAAAAAATCGTAAAATCGTCAAAAAAATTAGCCCCTGAACTTGCTAAGGGCCAGAACGCAATTTTACAGGGGCAAAACAGTCAAAAACGAGCTTTATATTCTGTGTGGTCGGGGCGACCTGACTCGAACAGGCGACCTCACGGTCCCAAACCGTGTGCG
>CAZDQY010000025.1:0-5028 GCA_964508115.1 uncultured Candidatus Saccharibacteria bacterium | reverse complement strand
TTTTTTTTTTTATTGGATAAAATGGTAATTAGAAATAAATTAATTCATTAAGGAGAATATAATGAAGAAAAGTCAAATTTTGGCTGCTCTCGCATTAGCATTTGCTTTGGGTGTCGTTGCACCAGCTGCAGGTACTGTCAATACTGTCAGTGCTTACACCGTTAATGACGGTACCAACAATGGTAAAGCTTCTTGCGACGAAGTTAATTGGACCGTTGCTGGCGTCAAAGCTGATAGCAAGATTTACGTTGGTGAGTCTACCCTCTTCGCTTTGAACGAGAAATACAGCAAGACTGAGAACAATGCTGATGTTGCTGGCACCGAAGCTAACAGTATTCAGACTAAGGCGACCGCTATCACTGGTCCTACCTACACTTCAGTCGTTCTAGCTTCTCCAGCCACTATTGCTAACCTTCAGGATGTTTTGAAGAACGTCAATAACATGACTGAGAATATCACCCACATCGTCAGTGGCCAAGCAAAAACCATTAAGCCATACCAAATCTGGTCCAAAATTTTTGCTGGTATTGAAAACAAGGTAGATGGTAAAGGCGACCAAGCTCTAAAGGATGCATTGACCAACGCTTTCACCCAGACCGGTAATGCCGCTTTTGATTGGGCAACCAAAAAAGATCTTAGTCAGTACACAAGCTTGACAGCCAATCCTTTGACCGGTATTACAGGCTACAACGACTGGAAAGCTCTATATACTGAAATCTCCGATGTCAACGAAATCCTTGCTCGCCGCGAAAACGCTATCGCTGAGTACAAAGCTGCCTTCACTACCTACAAGAGCTACGTCTTGACTGACGCTGGCAATACTCAGCTTGACGCTATTCTCGGCAACGAAGGTGCCAACAAGCCAGGCATCCAGGTTAAAGACTTCATGTATCTCGTCAACAACGGCGGTGGCGACTGGCTCAAGAATCGCACCGCATGGTACGGCGTCTACGAAGAAGTCAAAGATGCTGGCAACGGCAACTGCAACCAGTCGAACACTGAGTACGAGAACTACGATTTGATCGACGCTATCGCTGCTGCTTACCGCACTGCTACCTGGGATCGCTTCGCCGGCAAAGATAACGACGAAATCGCCGTCTATCTGATGAACCTCGGCAAGAAGAACCCATCTGGTACCGGCGAAGGCACCAACAAACCAAACGATGACAAGAACGAAGGCAACAAAGCCCCAGACACTGGTATCCTCGCTAACGCAGAAGGTAATGCTTCTACTACCGTAGCTATGGTTGCTGGTATCGCTACTGCTCTTACTGCAGCTGGTGCAGGTGTTGTTGCTTACCGCAATGCACGTCGTTCTAGCCGTAAATAATTAGCTCGCTAATTATCATGCGCTAAGCAAATTCAAGGATAGCCCTAGCCCCGCTAGGGTTTATCCTTTCCAAGATCAGCGCCGAGAGCCCTATACCATATATCATCTATGATATATCCCACCTTAACAAACTCATCAAAACTCCCAAAACTACGCCATCAAGAGAAATCAATATATCATATATGATATATTATAAGAAAGATTTCTCCTCTACACCTTAGAGGATCGCCAAGGGACAAAAATCGAGTCAGAGATATTCTCTTACTTAATTTAATTTATATATCTACCGTTCTGCGGTTATCGTCTAAGGTGTTGAGCCAGATGGCAAGCTTAGCTTTCGAGGCGCGTATTTCCTATAATACCAAACGTTTCAAGCCTTTACTGCCTAAACAAATCCATATAGCCACTGTACTCGTACAGACGATTACGGGAAAACCCGGTAATCTCCTTGAGTATACCTAGGCCCTCCAAATCTCTCAGTAAATCGTTTGCCGTTGTCGCACTGCCAAGTTTGAGCAACTCTACGACTTGCTTAGCGTCAATAATAGGTACACTATACATATGGCTCAGTAAGCTAGACGCATTTTGTGCGCGTTTACCTAGGGCTAATACCAATTTATCATTGTTCTCCTTTAAGTTAATAATCTTCTCTAGCGTTTCGCACGAATGCTTAGCAGTCTCCGATACTGCGACTAAGAAGAACTTCACCCACCGATTAATATCATTATGAAACCTAACAGCATCCAAGGCATCATAGTAATCCATACGATGTTTTGAGAAAAAGTCCGACAAATAGAGAATTGGCTTAGAGAGCTTCTTCTTTTCCATTAAGAAGAGAATAATCGTCAACCGGCCCAGCCTGCCATTACCATCCAAAAATGGGTGGACTGTCTCGAACTGGTAATGGCTTATAGCCGCCTTAATCAAAACAGGTGTAGTCAGAGCTCGGTCGTTCCAGTAGTGATCAAGGTCATTCATGAATCCATCAACCTCTTCTGGAACCGGCGGTACGAAGTGCGCGTCCCTAATAGTAGCCCCACCAATCCAGTTTTGGGTTGTTCTAAACTCACCAGGAGTCTTTCTATCTCCTCGAGCACCAGAGATTAATACTCGGTGGGTCTCTCTCAGCAAATTCGTTGCTAACGGCACCTCGGCTAATCGATTTATTGCATAACGCATTGCCTTGATATAATTCTGTACTTCAAGCCAGTCATCTCGCCTCTCCGGAGAAATGTTTTCCTCTTCCATCATTGCCTCATCTATTTCTGTCCTGGTCCCTTCAATTCGGCTAGAAGTGGTGGCCTCTTTAGACTCATGCATCTTGATAAAAAAGTCTACATCAGGTACTAACTTCGCATAAGCATTTAGCTCTCCGAGGTGTTGATTCGCCTCTTCCAAAAGCATAGAGATAGGATCATCTAGTGGCACCTTGTCTGGTAATAGGCTAGGCATAAAATACTGGTATTCTCCGGGGTCTCCAGATAGAGCCGATCGCATACACCCAGATTTATACGTGTTATTCATCATACAATCGATTATATCAAAACGAAGAGCATAAGTCAAGTTAAACCTTAAATTTGGAGGATAAAATACCTTATTCCAGTTTAGCAGTCTAAAATGGAATAAGAGAACTCTATATTCCAACTTCGAGATTTTACCGACACGTCCCATTTCCCCCAAACCATGCTATAATAATAGTATGTCAAAAGAAGAATTACTAGAACGCATGGCCCGCAGTATGGCCCGCAGTATGGAAGTCGAGGGTGCGGATTTCAAGGAATCGTACAAGCGCATCCTTAAGTCTGCCCGTTCGCACAAAAGATAAACATGGACGATGCCGGATATTTCGTAGAGACTGGCGAAACTCTAGCCAACAAGCTAGGCATTTCTGACGCGCAAGAATTAGCCTCTGCTGAGTACCGCATCACCAACGAACAAACCGGTAAAATTCTAGCCAATTTCCGCCCCACCACTTTTGATTTCTCTTGTCTCCAAGACATCCATCGCCAGCTTTTCGAGGAAATCTATGACTTCGCCGGTAAAGTCCGCACTGTCAATATTTCTAAGCCCGACAGCCCCGTCCCGTTCTGCTATGCCGATTTCATCCATAGCGAAGCCAGCCGTATCTTTTCTGAGCTCGCCCAAGATCGCTATCTCGTTGGTCTCGATCAGCCCGCTTTCTCCGACAAGCTCACCTATTATGCGTCCGAGCTCAACGCTCTTCACCCTTTTCGCGAAGGGAATGGCCGTAGCACAAGACTATATCTATTATTACTAGCCAAGAATGCCGGCTTTTTGATCGATTACGGCCTCGCCTCCCGCCGCGCCATTCTCTATGCTGATGCACGCGCTTTTGCTGGCGACCTCCAGCCCCTGCGCGACCTCTACCGCCAAATCGTCGTCAAAATCTAGCAAAAAACACCTTCGTCGCAATCCCTGTCGCAATTTTGTCGTAATTATCCCAGCTTTTATGTTATAATAAGGTTATGTATCATCCTAAGTATAAGATTACTGATCATATTCTCAACCTTATCTCTCAGATCGAGGTTTTGCGCACTCAGGTTAATTCTTGCCGTATCCTGCCCGAGCGCGAAGCTGAGCTCTATTATCGCTCTACTGTCGAGGCTACCCATAGCTCCACCTCTATAGAGGGCAACCCGCTCAATCTTAAGCAAGTTCAGTCTGCCCTCCGCAACAAGAACCCTCTCACCCGTCGCCGTTATGCCGAGATTGAGGCTCGCAATTATCATTCGGCCCTCGATTGGATCGCGCGCCGCAAAGACAGCCGCCTGCCTCTTTCCGTAGAAGATATCCTTACTCTGCACGGCATTATTACGAAAGGCCTGCTCACCACCGACCGTGAGGGCTCCTGGCGTCAGAATCCAGTCTATATCGAAGACCAGTCTGGCACGATCACTTACGAAGCCGCCCCTGTCGCTGCCGTCCCTCAGCTCGTGAGCGACCTTGTCGCCTGGCTGAACGGGCACGCTACCGATTTGCATCCCGTCATCGCCGCCGCGATTTTGCATTTCCAGCTTATTGCCATTCACCCCTTCGCCGACAGCAACGGCCGCACCAGCCGCGCCCTTACCTCTCTCTATCTCGGTCTCCGCGACTACGATTTTCGCAGCTCGCTCGTCCTCGACACCTACTATAGTACAGATCGCCCGGCCTATTACCACGCACTCTCCGCCCAAGGCCGCACCTACACAGTCGCCGAACGCTCCGACCTCACCCCTTGGCTTAGCTATTTCACGGAAGGCTTCCTCACCTCTGCGAAAGTTCTATCCGCCGAGACCGCTATACTTTCCAGCCTTAGCGGCGAAGGAGACGCCAGCTCCCTTTCACGTGACGAAATGGAACTTCTCAATTACGTCGAGCAGTTTAGCACCATTACTATTACCGAAGCCGAAGATATTCTCTGGAGCAGCAATCGCCGCACCGTCCAACGCCGGCTTCGCCACCTCGTAGAGCTCGGGCTGCTGCGCAAATCCGGCACCACCAAAAGCGCCAAATACTTCAAAAACTCTCTCTAAGATATATTACTATACCCATCTGTCGCAATTTTGTCGTAATTATTTCTCCCATACGACAGACGCGGGCAACTACTTTTGTCCATTTTTCACTAATTTGTCAAGAAAATAGCATTTTTCCATACAAAACCAGCCCAAAAACACGAAAAAGTCCAAGAAAACGCT
>CAZDQY010000024.1:0-5411 GCA_964508115.1 uncultured Candidatus Saccharibacteria bacterium | reverse complement strand
CGCGTCACTGATAATGACGAGGTCTGTGGTTCAAGTCCACATATCCCCACCATTAGCACACTCAATGTAGTGCATTTTAACAAGATGACGAGGTCTGTGGTTCTGCCAAATCAGAGATTTGTCAGAGCGGACAGCGATTATTCGGAAGATCGAAAGCAGGCTTTCATCTTCTCTCATAATCTCGTCCTTACAAGTCCACATATCCCCACCATTAATAATATGGGGTAATAGCTCAGTTGTTTAGAGCGCCGCCTTTGCAAGGCGGAGGTCCAGGGTTAGAATCCCTGTTACTCCACCATAGAAAATACATCATGCCCTGCATGGTGTATTTTCTATGCTAAGCATTTTTAATAAATCACCCAGCTCATCAAAACTATTCCTTCATAAGTCCACAACTAGATCAGATTAACGACCACCCTCTAGAACGAGTAATACACCCCACCATTCACTAACGTCATCCCTCTCGACGCCGCCAGCTCTGTCACCGTCGCAAACTCATATCCCTGTGCCCGCAAGTTATCAATGATACATGGTACCGCATCCACCGTTGTTGTGTGGATATCATGTATCAAAATGATCGAGCCGTTTCGCGTTGTGGCCAGCACCCGCGAACAAACCGTCGACGCATTCCGATCCTGCCAATCTCGCGGGTCCACCGACCACAACACTAGTGGCTGCCCCAGCGCTGCACTCACATTAGCATTATATGATCCATACGGCGGTCGCGTAAACGGCGGGTTCACGCCCAAAATCTCCTGAAAAATCCGGTTCATCTCTGCTGCTTCCCCCTGTATCTGCGTGAAAGATAAATTCGTCAGCTGATTATGATACGGCGTATGGCTCGCCACCTCATGCCCCTCTGCCGCTTCGCGCCGCACAATATCTGGCGATTTGCGCGCCATCGTCCCCAACACGAAAAACGTCGCTTTCACACCCCTCGACTGCAAAATATCCAGCAACCGCGGTGTCGTCAGCCCCGACGGACCGTCGTCAAACGTTAGCGCCACCAACTTCGGCCCACCCGCATCGCCAGGATATACTACCGGCTCTTCCGGCACCACCGGCTGCTCCGGCTCTGCTGGCTCCTCTGGCGGGGTCTCTTTTATCTCTTCTGCCGACTCCGATGGTTCTTCCGCTGGCTCCGTCGGCTGCTCTTCTCTTGGTTTCTCTTCCCCTTCTGGCGGCTGCTCGCTCACTATCCCTTGATTATTATCATGTCGCCATTCTTTTACCGCATCTTTTAGCCAAAGCCCGCCCAGATACAACACCAATGCGCTCGCCAAGGCTACCGCCCACCAGACCCAATACCCCCGCCTATGCCGTTTCTTCCCTTCCAGCGGCAGCGGGATTTCCTCCTCAATTCTGGTTTCGTGCTGCTCTGGCCTCTGAGCCTCCTCGATTTCAAGCCCATGAGTCTCTGAACCCTCAGTCTTTTGCTCTCCCCGAACCGAAACCAGCTGTGCCTCCTCCGGTTTCTCATTCTCCGGTACTTTCTCCGTTATTGTCTCTGGTATTATCTCCGTCTTCACCGCCTGGCTACGTCTCGCATTCGCCGCCAGTTCCGCCTTAAGCAGATCCCTCTCTTGATTCTCTGTCTGCTGTTCTTGAGCCGTACGAGCATTAGCCTCATTGTTCCGCCTCTGCTGTTTCCTCTTAGATCTGCTACGCTGCGCCTTGCGTTGCAAATCCACCACCTGCCCCCGATTCTGGCGATACTGCGCAGAGCGCTTCGCCCGCTTTTTATTCTGTTTTACCAACTTAGCACACATTGTCGCGCCCATTCATACATTGCAATGCCCGCCGCCACCCCGACGTTCACGGACCTCGTCGACCCGAAGCTCTCTATTTCCCTTACATCATCCGCCAATTCTATCGCTTCCGCGCTCAAGCCCTCGCCTTCACTACCAAACAATAATGTTGTATTATTAGTAAATCTCTTTTCTGCTAGTGGTTGCGCTCTTTCCGTATGGTTTTCTATCGCTACTATCTCTTGACCTCTCGCCCGCTGGTCTTCCACAAAATCCGCCAAATCCCCCCAGTGCACCACCTCTAGATACTTGTCCGTACACATCGCGCCGCGCCGGTTATATTTCTTCCGCCCGATAATATGCACCTTCGCCACGTTAAAATTATTTGCACTCCGCACAATCGTCCCCGCGTTGAAATCATGCTCCACATTCTCAATCGCTACCTCTAGCGAATTACGATTTTGTTCAAGTGCATCAAAAACTTGTTCATTTGACAAACCTTTGTATTCATCTTGTAGGTTTCTAGTGTCTGTTTGTTTTAGCAACGGTTTCATGCCATAATTATACCACATTTTTTCCCTAATTTTACATAAAAAATCCCCAAGCTGTCTAGCTCAGGGATTTTAGCTTATTGACTCTGGTTTACTCCGGCTTCCCGCCAAACCGCAGGCGCATCACATAGTCCTGCCCGTTCAGCCGGAAGTTCAGCTGCACGCTCTGGAGATTCAGGTCCAGCGTCAACACCTTCGGCGGATCCGGCAGCTCCAAGCCGTCCGGTCCGTGATAGACTTTGGTATCATCCTCCTCCGCGCCAGCCTGATCTGCCGTGCCCTCAGCATCTCCGGACGCCGTCTCTGCCCCAGGTGGGGCCGACTGCTGGTCATTTTCACCCGCCGGGACTCCCGCACCCATCTCTTCAGCGTTCCCCGATGACTGCTGGTCATTCCCGCCAACAGGAGCCCCTCCGCCTTCCGGTGCAGCTCCGCCAGCCAACGGAGCGCCCCCAGCGTTGCTCTCATCAGAACCATCCAAGCTGCCCAGCGGCGGCGCCTCTCCGGCTCCTGCCTCTGGCGCGTCAGCCGGCGCGTCCAGATAGCCTTTCTCTTTGGCATAGACCATCACTTGCTGTTCCCAGTTCTCTTTACCAGGCCCCAGCGTCTTATTGATGGTAGCCAGCGCTGGAAGCTGGCCATACTCGCGTGTCCGCGCAAGCTCCGTAAGTTGCCGATACGACGGCATCTCGCCCAAGCCTTGCTTCACGCGCCAAAGCGCTTCCAACGCGCTTTCCTTAGACACTCTCGGTCCACCCATTTCATCATTACCCCCTTCTAATGTTATTGTTGCCGTTGTCAAGCCTTGCATCAGCAGCTCCGCCACTGGCTTCGCTACCAGCTCGGCCACCGCCTCTGCTTCTCGCTCGCCTATCTGCCCCGCCAGCTGGGCTTTCGCAGCTTCCGCCACCTGCTCAACCAGCTTCTCGGTCTGATTACTGTTCATCTTGTCTGGCTCATGCTCCGACACTTGAGACTCTACTGCCCGCTCGAAACTCAGCCCCCGCGCTCCGGCATAGTCTCGCAACTGCTGTTCCCAAGTATCTCGCTCACCCAACAGTCTGCGAATCGTCTGGCAGGTCGGAATACGCACCCCCTTATACACCCGCTCATGCAAGTTAATCTGCATCATAGTAGGCAAGCTTCCATACTCCTGATAAAGCAGCCAGAGCGCCAAGATCGCGTCGTATCTGGTTATCCGTTCTTTGGCATTCGTCGCCACTGTCCGCCCCTGTGCACGACGATCTGCCGCCGCTTTCGCGATTTTCGCACGAGCCTGTTCTTCTGTCAAATGCGGCTGGCTACTGGTCTTGGGACGGTTCGCTGGGTTATACGGCGACGCCGCCCACTGTTCTTGGAAATTCGGATAACGCCGCTTTCGCCCATCCAGTGGCTTCTCAAACCTTTCTTTCTTCGGCTCCACCAAGCCTGCCGTCGATCTTGCCATCTGCGCCTGCGTCTTCTCATCGAAATCCTTCATCACGTCGCGGTAAGCCCTGATCGGCAGATTTCTTACCGTGTAGCCATCAACGCTTCTGTTATATCTCTCCCGTCGCAATTCTGCTTCTCGCTTCTTCCGCCGACGATTCAGCGCACCCGGCTGCCTCAACTCTCGCAAAGTTTCCTGATACATCCGCCAACGCTCTTGCAAGATCCGCTTCTGCTCTGTCTCTGGTAATGCCCGTTCTTCCGGCAACAAATCCGTCGGCGACGTCAAAGCTTTATCCCCATAAAGCAGCTCCGCCGCCTTCTCAAGCGCATTCTCAAACGAACCAAAATAGATACTACATCTGCTCAGATACGGCCATTGGTGAGTATTCGGCACTTCCTCCTTCGTTGGCAAACGCCCCAGTTTCTCTGCAATCCAGACAATGTTTAGCAAGGTCTTGTCGTTCTCGCTATCGCCATTCCACCAGTCTTCACTGCCCAAGATTTTCACCTCCTTCAAATAATTTAGAAGTTCTAGCCGCCTTCGAACACCCAGAAGCTCCTTCTTCGGTAAATCTCAAGCGTAATAAACCAATACTGCCTTAACGTACCTTACCCTCACCATAACTAATCCTATTATACCCCCCCCCCGGCAAAAATCAACCTTAGGCAGAATCTACCCCAGAGGTCGCCACGTTCATTTTTAGCCCCCTTTTTCCGGGCAACTTGTACGCACGTACAAGTTCACCTGCAATTTTACAGGGGCAAAATGCTCACATTTTTGGTCGATAAAGCCTTTTTAGTACGCTATGTACGGGTAGCTACGCCGTCTCGCCTCATCGCATGCCTCCTGCTCGGTCTCTGAGAGCGGCGGCTGGCAGTCGATCCATCGCCCCTCCTGCTCCATCGTCACCCAATGTTCATCTTGACTACAGTCTTCTTTTCCCAGCAAATACGTCGCCACGCTCACCACCACAAACGCCAGCCCCAACAATATCAACCCCACCAGTACTAGATTCAAACCTTTCTTCTTCATAATTTCATTATGATATATGTCGCGGGCAAAAGCAAAAGCTTAACTTGGAACCTTTTGTTTTAGCAGCGTCAGACGAAACAAACAAAAAGATGCACGAACCCTTCGCGAAGAGCGGCTTAGTACGAGGCGAAACTGAGGAACGCAAGCGAACGGTACTTAGCGTACCGAGTGCGCGTACCGGAGGTTTCAACGAAGTAATAGGGTGCTATTTCGCGGAGGCGCCTTATATCCCAAGCGAGACTTACGAACCCTGCTTTTTTAGCAGCGTCAGACGAGGCGAACAAAAAGATGTACGAATCCTTCGCGAAGAATGGTCTAGTACGAGGATGGAGGAGAAACGCAGCGAAGCGTACTTATGGTACGCAGAGCGAGTATCGCATCTTCAGACGAAGTAATAGGCCGTTATTCGCGGAGGAACTTCTGAAGCCACAAGATAACCGCCCAAAGGGCGGTTATCTTGGCTTAACAACTTAGTTGTGCAATTAAACTCATCTCAGTCGAAGCTTAAAGTCGCATCTCTTGCGAGCATTTGTGATATAAGCTTAATTATCACAATTACGACCGACCTAGCTACATTACGTATTACTACATAATGCGCATCAAACTCCCTAGAAAGGAGGTAATCCATCGACACGTTCTCGTACCGAT
>CAZDQY010000023.1:0-5620 GCA_964508115.1 uncultured Candidatus Saccharibacteria bacterium | reverse complement strand
CAACCAAAAAGAGAAATTAACAGGCCCTGGGGGTTTCAAAAGCACGCAATTTCTGGTATTCTAAAGATAGCTTTAGAATACTTCTGAAATTTTGATTTATTTAGGTACAGTTGGAGCTGTTTTGATGCTACTCGCTCTAACTAATAAGCATTATAGCACACGGAGTTAAAAATGTCAACACTTTTTTCACATTTTCTTTTAAAAAACAACGAGATTTCACCCCAAGAGGCGGATTTTACAGAGGTGTTAGGTACTATTGCGCTTACGCCAAAAAGATTGTATTTCTATGGAAGAATGCCGGAAAAAAGGGTGAAATCGGTGGCGGTCGTGGGGACACGGAAGCCGACGGAATATGGCGTAAACATTGCGAAAAAGTTGGCTTATGATTGCGCAAAACGCGGGGCGGTGGTGGTATCGGGGCTGGCGTACGGGATAGATTCGATTGCGCATCGGGGTGCGCTAGAGGCGGGCGGGGTGACAGTGGCGGTGCTAGGGACGCCGATTGACTATATTTATCCGCGACGGCATCTGGGGCTAGCGGCGGAGATCGTGGAGAAGGGTGGGGTGGTGATGAGCGAACGGGCGCCAGGGGCGGAGTTTCATGCGAAGACTTGTTTCCTAGAGCGGAATCGGATTATCGCGGGACTGGCGGATGTGGTGGTGATCGTTGAGGCGGCGGAGCGGAGTGGGTCGCTGAACACGGCGGCGCACGCCCTGGAACAGGGGAAGGAGATTTTCGCGGTGCCGGGCGATATTTCGCGACCGACTTCGCGCGGGTGTAATTGCCTCTTGAAGCAGGGCGCGGTTCCCTATCTGGAGCCTGCGGATGTGCTGGATGTACTTTTTCCGCCGGTGCGGAAGAAAAAGTCTCGGCAAATGCAGCTTTTGGTGGGTGATACTGAGGCAGAGACGGTAGTCTTGCAATGCCTAGCGCAAGGGGTGGAGGCGGGAGAGGAGATCTTAGCGTGGACGGGGATGGAGGTGAGTGAGTTTAATCGGACGGTGATGATGCTGGAGATCAAGGGCAGAGTTCATGCACTAGGGCTTAACAAATGGCGCCTCCGCGAATAACGGCTTATTACTTTGTCAGAGGCTCCACTGCTCATTCGACGTACCTTAGTACGTCTCATTCCGCGGTTCGCCTCTTTCGCGTACTAAGCCATTCTTCGCAAAGGGTTCGTAGAGCAGACTTTGTGGAGGCGTGCTCGCGTCGATAATAGCTTGTATTATCTGTATTTGGCATAAAATTGCCCCGCTCAAAGGTCGAGCGGGGCGTATGGAGGAAAGGGGGTGGGTGAGGTTAGGCGGGCGGATAGGTGGTCGCGGCAGGCTGAGGGGCCGCTTGCGGGGGCACAGCACCAGCACCAGGGACTGCGTCAGCAGCGGGGGTGGCGGCGACTGGGGCAGCTTCAGGAGTCGCGACTTCCGTGCCAGGCACGGCAGCGGCCGCCACGGGTTCGGTAGCCGGCGGGGGCGGCGCGGGAAGCATCTGCTCCAGATCCGCGAAGTCGGACTCGCCCGCGCGCTGCGGAGCGGCGGTGGGATCGAACGGCAGGTTGTAGTACTGGGGCAGCTGGAGCTGCCGAGCCTTGTCGGCGGAGCGGTAGCTCACGATCGTGCCGGTGTGCATGACGGTGTCGATGAAGAGCTCCACGACGGAGCCGATCTCGAAGCACTCCAGCTTCTCCACGCCGGTGGTAGTCTGGTAGAGGATGGGCGCCCAGGGTATGAAGTTTGTGATGGCCACGACGGCGTTCACGATCAGGCGCTTGCCCGAGGTATCCTCGTTGCGGTAGCCGAAGGGATCGCACTTGAGGAAAATATCAGGAGCGCTCTCAGCGGTGATGCCGTTCCAGCGGATGGGGCGGGCGTGGTTCTGGATGGGGCCGTTCAGCATCAAGTTGGTCAGCTGACATTCCAGCAGGAATGCCCCCGAGCTTTCGAAGTCGCAGGACTTCTTGATGTCGGCGGAGCTGAGTTGGCAGGTGAGAAGAACGACGGTCGAACTCTGGAAAATGTCCATGGTATTACCTCCATTTTGTAAAATAATGCGCGTTCTTAGGAAGAACGAATACTTTAATAATAACATACTTACTTAATAATATCAATAGTTATAATAGAAAATTGACGAAAATGCAGAAAAACTGCCAAATTTGGCACAAAGAGGCTGTTTTAGGGCGGTCTCGTAGTGGGGGCGGGTAGAAGCAAGGTTTGGCCAGAAAACGCCTCAAAAGGGCTAAAAATAGCCATAAACAGTAAAATGATGAATTGTCAAGCGTAATATTGCATGGTTTTGTGGAAAATGCAAGATTGACGATGGTGTAAAATGGTGATATGATGAAATTGTACGTAATATGACGTGCAATTTTGTACATTTTGGTTTGAGGAGGTAATTCTAATGGGATCTGAGCGTAAGTTCTTGTTGATGGGTGGGCCGGATGCGGAGCAGCTGGCGTCGGATAAGGCGACGCTGGAGCGGCACTCTAATGACGAAAGTCGTTCGGTGCATGTGCGGTTCGTGGTGGCCTTCCTGAACGAGGCGGCTCCTGTGGCGGCGGTCCGCGTGGCGGGTGAGCCGGCGGTGGGCGCGGAACAGGTTGAAGCGAGCCCGGCGATGCCGGGAGTGGTGGACTTCAACGACCCGATCAATACGCCCCGGCAACATGTTCGCAGCAACCGTGAGGTGGATCTGCACCGCGAAGTGGTGGTGGGCGATCCCAGCGGCAAGACTGTGACGCCGCGGCTGATCCTGCGGCTCACGGGGGTGAAGGGCGACCCGCGCGCCGATCATGCTGACGTGAGACTGGAGGTGGTGGTCGCGGAGACCTTCACGGCGGCGGAGCTGATGTACCACGGCAACAACATCGGGCGCGTCGGCACCAAGCTGGAGCTGGACTATTCCCCGGTGAGCCGGACGGCAGAGGTGAGGTACGCCGAGCTGGCGGGCTGAGCCGGACGGCGCAAGGTGTCGTGCTGTTGAGCTGATCTGGTCGCGCAGAACATCGCCCCATTGAGCTGGTTCGGCCGGCGTTGAGTACTGTACCTGTATCGAGGTGTCGCATCAAGGCGCCACGCTGACGCGATTCCCTTCCCTATGCCCCAGGCGGGGCAACCAAGCAATTTATCTCCCGATATACCCCCACCCGAAGTTTGAGTGGGGGTTTGTCATGCGTGGGTCATCTTGTAGGTTATGCGCAGTGGGGGCGGTTTAGATGCATTTTTTGAGTGTTTTACAAGTGATTTTAGGTGATTTTGAGTTATTTTTGCCAATTATCGAGCCGAGTACAGACTTCTTGTAGAATGGTGGGAAGCTGCGCTTTCTCTTCGGCGGTGAAATGTCCAAGCACGAAGTCGATATCGCCGAGCTGAGTACGAACTGGGGGGTTGTTCGTGCCGAGGCGCAGGCGTGGGAAATTCTCGGTCTGGAGCTGGGTGGTGATGGACTTGAGACCGTTGTTGCCCCCGGTAGAGCCGTGCTCGCGGTAGCGGATTTTGCCGAACTCGAGGTCAAAATCGTCGCAAACGACTAGGATATCGGTGGGCGCGATCTTATAAAAGCGTGCGAAGGCGGCGACTGGAGCGCCAGCGACGTTGTAGAAGGTTTGTGGCTTGAGGTAAATAGTATTGCCATTTTTGAGCCAGATAGCGTTAAATTTGGGCTTTTGCCAGGTGAGATCTTTGACCTTGGCATAGAAATCCAGCGCCAAGAACCCGAAATTGTGCCGGGTGAAGTTGTATTCATTGCCAGGATTGCCGAGGCCGACGATTAGCTTCATGAGAGTATTATAACAGATATGGTAAGAATAGAAAAGGTGCTTACGAGACAAATCTTCTATATTACAATAAACTTGTAAATATAGCAAAACTATTGTGAAGTAAAGATATGCCAGGTGACGAAGAGGGCGAGAAAGAGTAAAATGGTGAAAAGAATGGTCAGGACGGTTTTGAGGATTTGGCGGCGGTTCATGGCGGGGGTGCCAGTCTTGAGGGCGCTATGCTCGCTGAGACTGCCAGTGGCGAGCTTGTAGATCCCGAATATGAGGACAATGCCGAGCGCGACGGCCATGACGATAATAACGGTGTTGGCTTCTTCCATAAGCTTATTGTAGCATAGAATCGGGGGCTTGAGGAGAGATTGTGTTTTATAGGGGTTCGTGATATAGTGGAGATATAGACAGAGAGTGGGTTAAGTAATTAAGTCCGTACTTTAATGTTGGAGGTGTCAAAATGGCAAAGCAGTTCCCACAATACCGCCCTTGGAGTAGATCGCTCTGGAATGTGGTGCGGCGTTCTGCCTGGAGTGGAACGTTCTTCATGCTGGATGTGCAGCTGGGATCGGAATGCAACGCGCGCTGCTGGTACTGCGACAGTTCATGTTGCCAGCGGCAGGAGCCGGCTGAGCTGGACGTCAAGGCGGTCAAACGCCTGGCGAGCAAGATGGCGCACCATTATATGTATCAGAGGCGCTCGGTCGAAGACCCGAACTGGTTGCAAGGTTTCATCTGTGGCTGGGGAGAGCCGACGGCGGGTGCAAATTTGGAGAGGCTGAAGGAACTGGTCGCAGAGACAGAAGGTATTTTCTCTTGGGCAATGTTTAACAACGGTATCTACTGGGACGATGATCTGAGCAGGCTGGTGAAGCAAAAGCAGCTGGCGGTGCAGGTACAGTGCAACGGCAGTGACCCGGATGAGGTGGCGCGTCGGATGGGCATTAGTCGGGAGCTGGCGCTGCAACAGATCGCGAACCGTGAGCGGCTGTATCAAGAGAGCTATGAGATGTACCAGACGAACCCCACTAACACCACGCAGGTGTGTGCCTCGATCGTGCCGGACCGGCAGAATCGTCCGAATTTGCTGAGTTGGACGGAGCAGGCAGTGAGGAAAAACGTTTTTCCGCTGATTGCGGAGCTGGAGGAAGCTGGCTTATGCACTGGCAAGACGTATGAGGATAATAAGCTTGCTAACCGAGAGCTGTCGTATCTGAGATATCAAATCTGGCGTGAGATGATGCAGGAGTATGAAGTGCCGTTCTGCCCGGCGGCGGTGGGCGCGATCCATGTGAACAATCATAATAAAGTGACGGTAGACCGGGCGACTGGGCTATCGTGCGGGTGGTTCAGTATGGATGCATCGGATCAGGTAGTGCTGGGCGATATTCGGGAGGACTCGCTGGAGGTGCTGTCGCAGCGGATCCTGGAATATCGCAAGTCGCGAATTGAAGCGGTGCGGGGGATGGTCTACGAATATCCGCACATGGTGTTCGGCGGCTGTGGTGGCAATGCGCGCTATCTGTTGCAGGCTTATGTGCGTAGCTATGACGAGCATGTGGCGGTCATAAGCGGCAGCGGCTGGCCAGGGTTTACGGACTAAGCATTATTGATGCTTTACGAATGCTTTGGCTACTGTTTTGGCCATTGTTCCGACATGGGGATGAGCCCAGCAAGGCTCCCGCGTTGGTTGCGGGGGCCTTTTTATGGGGAGATTACATTTGACATTAGAGCTTGCTTTTGCTGAGCTCGAGGTCGAGGAATATATTGCGCCGGCACGCTTAATATGGTTCCCGGTTTTTGCGTGATAAATACTTTTTCTTGGGGCGCGTCCACGACGCCCGCCGTCGCGG
>CAZDQY010000022.1:0-5652 GCA_964508115.1 uncultured Candidatus Saccharibacteria bacterium | reverse complement strand
CCTGACCAGTGACCTGCCACACGAAGGACACGCGTGGACGGTCGGGTGGGTTCGGTAGAGATGAGGAGGAAAAGGCGCGTAAGCGCCGCAGCTGGAGCTTGACCTACTGATAAGGAATGGTGTGGGAGTAAAGTGAGGGGGGAGAAGAATTTTGCGCCGGCTGGCCCGGCGCAAAATTTGATTGGTCATAAGCGCCCCTAAAGGGCGCTTTTGCTATAGACCGTGGTTGCCACCGCGGTACGGGCGGAAAAGCCAGTAGAGAGCCTCTAGATAGCCGTAGAGGTGAAATGCGGCTATCTGAAGGGGCAAAAATGGCCGAAAATGGCCGAAATGGGGTGATTTTGCGGGCGAGAAGGCATATTGTTGCGTAGAGCTGATTCGCTATACAAACACGCTTTTCTCGGGCCGCTCCGGGGCGCTTGCCAAAGTCCTAGACCCTTCAAAAAAAGATTTACACGACGGCGCTTAGGCAGAATTCCCTGACGTGCGGTTCAAAAAAGAGAGGAGTGCGGGGAGAAAAATCTAGCCACCTGCGAGAGTGGCTAGATTTGCATTTGTATATGTGGTACTAGGATTGGAACAAGCGAGACGACGCAGCGAACAGAGTAGCCGTTGTTGGTGTTGTTGTCGTTGTTGTAGGGATTAGCGTTAGAGCTATTCAAGTAGAGTTTATAGTTGCTAGTAGAGGACCAATAGTTGCCGTTGGAGCCGATATTGTTGAAGCTGCCATTGTAGTTCCCGGCATACAAGATAATTAACGCTATAACACCAATGGAGGAAAAAGAAGTTCATTTTACGCAGACTCCGAGCCTTGACTCGGGGAAAGACTAGCTAACCTATGTGCTCTTCATCAATTGAGCTCCACAGGAGAACTCCACAATCCTAGAGATTATAGGGCACTGCCGGCAGCCGGAGCATGACCTCAATTGCATACCATTAGAACCCGTGGGGGTTTATTCCCATGAGACTATTGTAGCACGGTTTGGCGGATTTGTGCATAAGGGGGATGAGGGGATTCTGGCGGTTTTGGGCGAGCAATAGGGCGGGACCGTCGCATAGGGCTCCCTGGAGGATGTTTTATATGTAGGCCAGCAGACCTGCCGATCGGGTTGCAGGGCAAGGTGGCTGGATTTTGGGTTTCTGGATGGTTCTGTTGTGAGATTTACAACGTTATTCTGGGAAAACAACAGAGGTTGAGCGGAGAAAATGGGCAATTTTAGGGATTTTTTAGGATTTTAGGGTTGACGCGGTACGGGGTTTGCGATACAATGAGAATGTACTTAATAAAATTTTCTCATACTCGAACTCCCACTAGGCAACTGGTGGGATTTGAGTTTGTGGGGGATGGACGGTGAGTGCCTGGTGATAGGGGTGAGAGCTGTGCGGATGATTTCTGCACTAAGTTTGTGTTGGTAAAGGCGAGTAGATGCGGTTTAATACGGAAAATGTGTGTATGGTTTAAGAAAGCGTTTAAAATGGCAAAAAATCTTGATTTTTCACGGTAAGTTTGGCGAGGTGGCCTAGGAGAAGAGGCTGGTTTGGGAGGAGTTGGTATTGTGGCGGGGTTTTCGGGAGGGGTGTTTGGTGGATTTATGATTGAGGCTCTGGCTGGGATTATGGGCAGATTGCTGATTGAGACCGGAGGTGGACCTCTGGGAGGGGTGTCGAGGGGAGCTTTGAGGGGATTGCTGGATGGAGAGCTTGCGATGCGGATCGAAGAGGTCGAGCTGGTGGGGCGGGATTTCGTTCCAGTCAAATTCCCAGCCGAAGCGATCGAAAACAGACTTGAAGAATTTGCGACTGTTGATGTGGAGCATAGTGCCCTCGCGGGAGACGAAACCTTCGACGTCGCCTTCGCCGAGGGTGGCGAGGCGGTAGGCAGCGGCGTGGGCTTTGCGACGGGCGCGGTGTCCAGGGACGATGAACCCAGGGTAGACGACGGCACCGATGAAAGGCGTGCCCTTGTCGACATATTGGGTGCGGCGCTTGTGTGGATGGAGGGTGAGCTCAAGCTGGTCGTGGAGGAACTTTTCGATCACGACAATATCGCGGGTGAGCTGAGATTTCTGCGAGAGAGGTACGACGATATAGAAGTCGTCGACGTAGCGTCCGTAGTGGGGGTAGCCGAGGTCGTGGATGACGAAACGGTCGAGCTGATCGAGGAAGATGTTGGAGAGGAGCTGGCTGGTGAGATTGCCGATGACGATACCGTGGCCGGGCTTACGGTTGAAGAGACTCTTGTGCGGAGGTAAAGACGCCCAGTCGGCGCGTGAGCCGCGAACGGTGATGCCGCGCATGGGGTCGTCGTAGATGATCTGGTGCCAGAGGAATTTGATGGTCTGGTACATTTCTTCGAGGTCGCAGCGTTCGCAGAGGATCTGATTCTTGGGAAAATAGTTGGGCGGAAGTGTGTGAATATCGACGTCTCGTTTGAATTGGCGGTTGAGTCCCCAGATGATTCGCTCGAACAGTTTATCATGGCTGAGGCTGATGAAATAGCTCTGGATATCAAGGGCGACAGAGAAAGCTGGCTCAGTGTAATTCTTGGTGACGCGACGGATATGGCGGGCGAGACGTTGCTGACCGTAGAGGACGCCCTTTTCCTTGCGACAGGAGTAAGAATCGGGGCAGAAACGCTTGTCCCACCATTCGGCGCAAACATTATAGAGGAAATGATGGACGACGCGGTCGCGGAAAGGTGCGGCGACAATCTCGCGGGTAACGGGGTCGTGTACGACGAAGGTGACGCCGCGGCTAGGAGTATAATAGCGGCGCAGGATGCTGTCGCGTAGGGAGAGGATATTTTCCATATCGTTGAGCTCGAAACGATGCTCGTCGACAGTCTTGCGCTTGCCCTTGCGGGCGGTTTCGTAGGCGCGCCAGAGTTCTTTGAGAAGAAAGTTCTCGAAGCTGCGGGTGGTCATGGGCTAAGAATTGGTGTCTTTCTGCTCGCGCAGATAAGCTTTAGTAGCGAGACGCTCGATGGCGATGAGCTGCTCGAGGATCTGACAGACTTCACGATGGTGGAGGATTTGGAGTTTGCTAACGTAGGCGATGCCATTGCGGAGCTCTTGAGATAGCTCAATGATATTGAGGAGGTTCTTGCTACGAGTTTTGTTCTTGGCATTGGAATATTTGAGGTATTCGCAAGCCATTTGATAGCTAGAGGCGACCATGCGGCGGCCGATAGTTTCGCGGGCGAGAGAGTCGGAGAGATGTTTGAATTGATAGTAGATGACTTGGCTGGCTTGCATGATGGCGTCGTAAAGCGACGGAATAGGCGAGCTAGGCAAGACGATAGTCATGATGCGCTCGAGGTCGCGCTGGATGTTGTCGCGGAGCTTGGCGATTTGCTCGTCGCTGTAAGTCTTCGGCAAGAGGAAATAATGGAGTTCGGTGCTGATGTTGGCGTCGGTATTATCGCTGTCGCTACTGGGCTTGCTGATCGATTTGCTGGCCGTGAAAGAATTGTCAGGGTAGATATTGATCTCGGCGAGCTTGGCAGCGATAGCGGGCAAGGAACGGAAAGAGATAACGCCATCTTCGGAGGTAGAATAGCGATCGGTGTCGACCTTGAGCGAGTAGCGCCAGTGGATGCGATCGGCGATGGTCATGGCGAAGAAAATGGCGGAATGCCCGGCGATTTTTACGAAATCATTGGTAGAATTGAAGAAAAGTAGATGGCGATTATTGGTCTGCTCGAACTCCATGACTGAGGCTTTGATTCTGTGCTGGAGTTGTTGGAGCGCGAAACGTGCAGCAGAGAGATCTTGTGTGATTTGGGGAGAAGGAGAAGATTTCTGCTTGGCGCGGAGGTTGTCGATCGTGGTCTCGAGCTCGGCGAGGCTAAGTTGATTATATTTGTTAACGTTATTTGATTTGACGGACGCTTTTGACATTTTTGTTTATCCTTATTTATCTTTATTGTAGTCATAAAAGGCCAAAAAGTAAAGTCAACAAAAATAAAATCTGGCAATATCGTGGTGGCTGTGTGAAAATAGCGAAAAAATAACTTGCGAAAAATAAGCTTTGGCGGTAAAATAAGTAAAAGTAGTAAATGTAATTTGTGCTCAACAGAAAAAGGGAGGCAAAATGAATCCTAATGAAAACAATCCGCTCGCACCAACCGGTACAGGTGCTGCTGCGAGTGGTGCGGCGCCGGCGTCGTCATCAACGGTGCCATCTTCGGTCGATTTTACGAATCCGAGTGCGCTGAATACTAATACTAGCTCGCTGGCGATGGATGATACTGTGGCGACTACTCCAGCCACCGAGCCGACTGCTGATGGTGCGGCAGCGCCAGGTGCAGATGGGAATATGACTGTTTCTGCGCAGCCTTTGACTCCTGCGGATCCAGTGCCAGGTTCGATTGGCAGCGTGACGTCGGTGCCGCCTTTGGCGCCAGCTGAGCCGACTGATGTGAGTGCTGGTATGGGCGCCGCGCCGGCTACAGCTGATGCTGGTACGGGCATCGGTGCCATGGGTGCCACTAGCACTACGACTTCGTCTAATAATGGCATGACGAACCCGTTTGCTTCTACCGCTACGGCGAGCACTACTGTGGATACCGCAGCGAGCAAGCCGGTACAGCCGTATTATAATCCGTTCGCACGGACACAGGGCGGGAGTCAGCCGACGAGTAGCACGAATGTACCGCCGGCTTTGCAGCCACAGACAGAGAAATTCTCAGAAAAGATGGGTGCGGCAGGTAAGGGTACGAAGAAGAGTGGTAATCTGATGACTCTGTTAGGCTGGCTGCTTGCGGCTGTGTTTGCGGTGGCAGCGGTGGTATTTGCAATCATGTGGATTAACGCTGACGGTAAAGAGAAGATTGTCTATGTGAAGCCTGACCCAGAACCAGGCCAGAATGTAGAACAGACTACTGGTACGCTATCTTGCACGCAAGATCTCGGTGCGGAGCAGATCGAGGGCGTAGCAAATCTGACGAACCATAGCCGTGAGCTGGCAGCGACCTTTACGAACGATCAGCTTGACACTATGAGCTTATTGAATGTCTATACTTTTGTTGATAATGCGGCGGCTGAGGCAGCACGCCCGTACTTCGATGCGCAGAGCAACTGGTACGCAGAGGTGGCGACGAACTTGTCGGTAGAGCCGGTGGCCATCACGACCACGGTAGAGGATGCCGTATTGAACTACGACCTGACGGTGGGTGCTAGCAGCTTAGTCGGCGACTATGTAGGCTCGTTCATGCTAACGATGGGCGAGGATGGTAGCGTCGATAAGAGTACTGACGGCGTGAAGCGCGCTTACGAAGCTGCTGGGTTCATCTGCGTGATGGAATAGAGCGAATATGTCCTGTAAAAAGAGCCCTTGTTTGGGGCTCTTTTTGTATGCGCAGAAGATCAACGTTGGCGAAGCGTGGGAAATAGAGGGACATCCGATTGACGTTTGCTGTAGAAAACGAAAAATCGCTTAGCGCGATTTTTCTATAAATCATATTTATGGTGAGCCGGGAGAGGCTCGTTATACGCCCGGTCGCAACAGCGACGACGGCGCGGATCCGAGAGAGCCTCTCAGCTTTTGCAAAAAAGCAACAAAAAATCGCTTAACGCGATTTTTCTATAGGTCACCTTTATGGTGAGCCGGGAGAGGCTCGAACTCTCGACACCGGGCTTAAAAGGCCCGTGC
>CAZDQY010000021.1:0-5652 GCA_964508115.1 uncultured Candidatus Saccharibacteria bacterium | reverse complement strand
TTCCTTACCATGGAAGTGCTCTACCACTGAGCTATCGCGGCAACTGGTATTAGTATAGCACGAAGCAGCAAAAAAGTGAAGACGAATCTTGCAGAAAAGTCCGGCCTGAGGAAACTGGGGCTAGTTCTGCAATAAGCGAGCCAAGCGGGCACGCACGCCGCCTTCTGCGGGAGCGCCGGCGAGCGTATCGAGAGCTACACGCAGGAGCCCAAGTGCCGTGACGTAAGAATGGTCGAGGCTGATACTAGTTTTATTGTCAATGCCTGGAATATCGCTCGAGCTAACGAGATGAATCACTGGACGGCGAGCGAACGGCAATTCTTTGAACCAGTCGGTAGTGCTGAGCACGTCTTGAAGCTCAGCCAGACCAGCACCACCACCACAAAGGAAGATTTTGTTTGGCAGCATTTCGTTAAGCTTGAATTCTTCGAGAGTAATCTGCACACCAGAGAGCCAGACTGCGAGGTTGCGCTGAATGGCCAAGGCCATTTTATCGCGCATATCAGCAGGAACTTTAGTAGGGTTATTAATGTTTAGTTTGTAGCTCTCGGCCGTATCAAAGTCGACATTGAGTGCCTCGGCGATTTGATGAGTGAAGCTGCGGCCACCTATACCGAACATCTTGGTTCCCTCGACCCCACCGTCGTCAATCACGGCAATGTCGGTAGTGCCGCCACCAATATCCATGACGATGGCAGAGAAATTGCCATCGAGCTCGTCGCCTAAGCAGGCGCGGCAGACCGCAAAGGGCTCCACGGCGACCGCTAAGAGGTCTAGCTGTAGCTCAGCACAAACCTTCTCGATAGCAGAAATATGGACGAGGGGAGCAAACGCCGTATAGAACTGGATCACAACATCAGTGCCTTTAAAACCAATCGGATTGGAAATTTTATAGCCATCGATCGAAATAGAGACGATGGCGGAGTTAATCAGGCGAACCTCAACGTTGGGGTTGTTAGTCTCATCAGCAATTTCCTTGCGCGCCTGTTCGCCAGCGCGGTCTTGGACACGCTTGATAATGAGCGACATTTCTTGCTCAGTCAAAGGTTTATTGCCATTCTTGCGACGGTAGCGGACAGTACTAGTATTGCCCTTAATTAGCTCGCCAGCAATACCAACCACGACGGTCTTACTCGTGACACCAGCCATTTTTTCGGCTTGATTGAGGGCTTTTTCGCAGACTTCGACTACTGCTGGAATATCTGCGATTGCGCCAGCATACATGTTGCCAGACGCTTGGTGAGACTTCCCTACGCCGATTACCTCGAGACCGCCAGTCTTGGGCTGCTTAGCAATGACGGCTTTGATGAACTCAGTACCGATATCCAACGCGAGAATAGTGTCGTCATCACCACGCTTAGCCTTAAGCTCGGCCTCTACGTCGGCAGGAATATCATCAGCACCAGCCGTGCGCACCGCCTCGGCGGCAGCTTTGACTTTTGCTTTAGTCGCATTTACAGTTTTTGAGAAAAAGCCCATGTTCTATCCTCTTAGATTATGTATTCCAGTTAATGTATCCATCACCGATAGCTCCGCTGGAGGCACCGTCATCATCGCAAATCCAGAGGTCAGTAGTCTCGTCATAGATAGGTGTAGCGCAGGTCTCCTTCAAGGCCTCTTCAACGATGATGGTAAGGATATCGTCTACTAGCTCAGTCGCGGGACGATACTTCTCGGGCGCAGTAATTGCGACTGGGTTATACTCGAATTTAAGGCTGAGGCTCGTGATGTTAGTGGGGCTATCATCGCCCTCGCCGTCTGTATAAGCAATCGTGAGCCCCGTGAGCCGATGGCTGAGATTCTCCACGTCCATGGTTATCTTCGTCTGGTCAGAGAATTCAGCACGCAGATCGTCGGCAGTGATTGTGTCGACACTCTCGGCAGAAAGCGGAGCCTTACTGCTACCGGTGCTGGAAAGATACTTATTGAAACAGTTATAGACTTCATTAGCGAGACTAGACTGCGGGACAGCATTAACGAAGTCGGCCATCCGGTCATAGTCGAGCTGGACATTATAGCTGCTCCTACCGAAAGGCAAAACATCACCAGAGGTACGTTCAACGCCGACGAAACGATGATCGGTATAGATCTGAGCAAGGCTACCCTTGACATCGCGATTAGCGACATTGACCATACAAGTATAGAGCTCCTTCTGAGGCTGGAGATCGCCTAAATCTTCACTTAGAGTATCAAGGATTTCTGGCACAGAGATTCGCCACCATTCCCCGTCGACACTATCGGCGATGCGCTGGAGGATGGTCTGGGCTCCTTCTAGCTCGGAG
Source organism: uncultured Candidatus Saccharibacteria bacterium (assembly GCA_964508115.1). Lineage (GTDB taxonomy): Bacteria > Patescibacteriota > Saccharimonadia > Saccharimonadales > Saccharimonadaceae > Nanosyncoccus. The sequence goes on along the minus strand of CAZDQY010000021.1, from coordinate 3,370 downwards.
ATGTCCGCGGAGTTGCTGGACAAAAGCTGTTCAAGCGCATCAGCAAAATTGCTTAAGCGGAGATAGATGACACCGTCGCTCATGACGACATTGCCGATTTCTACATCATGAGACTGGTCCGTAAGCGAGCTGCCGTTTGCATCGATCGGGACGAGAGAAAGATTAATAGTAGAGCTACCTGCTAAGCCTTGGCTAGCCGCTTCCGAACGGAGTGTGAGTGCATAGTTCGTACCACCATCATTGATGACAGTGGTAGAGAGAACACCCCAAGACTGGACATTCTTCTCTTGAAGGAAGCCATGCACGGCGTCATAAGCGACTTTCTCAGGCACATTATGATAGACGTAGTACCAGACTAGACCCGCGCCAGCAGCCAGCAAAATAAGGACGAAGAGGAAAATCAGAAACTTCACGAAAGGGTTTTTCTTTTTCGGTGTAATGAGAGGAGTCTTAACTGGCTCAAAAACTACCGTCGGATCGCTAATAGGAGGCAGCGGAGCAGTAGCCGACTCGTCGCTAGGGATAGTAGTAGTCTCGGTCGTAATCGTAGTCTCTACCTCAGTAGCTACGGCATCTTTGTCTTTAGTTGGCTCTACACTTGGTTCGGGTGCGCCCTTCGGGTGCGTCACAGGATCCTGATTCATGGCTCTCCTTACTTTTATTTTATTATAGCACAAAAAATATAAATGTAAGGGCTTTTGGTAAAAATAACCATAAATGTTATCCCGGGATGCAGATTCTGTGGTATAATCTTCTTATGGATAGTTTTGTTATTAAAGATATTAGAGCTCGGCAGGTACTCGACAGCCGCGGCAATCCGACGGTGGAAGCGGATGTCTTCTTGAATTCGGGTCATGCGGCGCGGGCGATCGTGCCGTCTGGAGCTTCGACGGGCGACGGCGAGGCTCTAGAGTTAAGGGACGGCGACCCTAAGTATTACAATGGCAAGAGCGTAGCGAAGGCGGTCTGGAATGTGAACCATGAGATTCACGATGTCTTGGTCGGGAACTCCGCAGATCAGGGTCAGGTAGACCAGCTGATGCTTGAGCTAGATGGCACCGAGAATAAAAGCAAGTTAGGTGCGAACGCGATTCTCGCTGTGTCGCTCGCGACTGCAAAGGCCGCAGCGAAGGCCAAGAATTTACCATTTTACCAATATGTTGCCAGCATTGCTGGCACGACGCGCGATATGTGCTTGCCGCTGCCGATGATGAATGTGATGAATGGCGGTGCACACGCGGATTGGGCGACGGATTTCCAGGAATACATGATCATTCCGCGGAGCGCTGGCTCGATTGGCGAAGCGATTCGGATGGGCTCAGAAGTGTTCCAAGCTTTGAAGCGTATTCTGAAGGATCGTGGCTACCCAGTGACGGTTGGCGACGAGGGCGGCTACGGGCCGAAAGTACGCGAAGGCAATAATGAGCCACTCGAATGCATCATGGCGGCAATCAGTGCGGCCGGCTACCAGCCTGGCAGGGATGTCGTAATGGGGCTAGATGTGGCGAGCTCGGAATTCTGGAATCACGACCATTACGAGCTGAAGACGGACGGCTCTTGGAAGACTTCAGCCGACATGATTGACTGGTACAACTGGATTATTGATAATTACCCAGTAGTAAGTATTGAAGATGGTCTTGACCAGCATGACTGGGCGGGCTGGAAAGCGCTGACCGAGCGGCTTGGTAGCCGTGTACAGCTAGTCGGCGATGACCTTTTCGTGACGAATGTCAAGCTGCTTGAATACGGTATCGCGGAGAGCGCCGGTAATGCGATTTTGATTAAGCCAAACCAGATTGGCACTTTGACAGAGACGATTGCAGCGGTGAAGATGGCGAAGGGCGCCGGATATCGCACAGTGATGTCGCACCGTTCAGGCGAAACGGAAGACACTTCGATCGCGCACCTCGCAGTTGGTCTCGGCACGGGACAGATTAAAACTGGTTCCCTCTCCCGGTCGGAGCGCATTGCGAAATATAATGAGCTCATTCGTATCGCAGAGGATCGCCCGGATCTACGTCTGGCGGAGCCATTCGGAAGATAGAAACATAGAGAAATCCCCCGGCCGAGGTGGTCGAGGGATTTTTTGATTGTTTGGGTTGACAGTGAGAATGTGGTGAGGCTGGGGGATTCGCGGGCGGCCAGACCGGATGTTGGATTGTTGGATTGGATCTGAGGTCTTGTGCGTCGTCAGGTCGGATGCTGAGTTGGCCCTGAGACTTTGTGCGCCGTCGAGCCAGACGTGGGGCTGGATCTGAGGGTTTATGTGCCGTCGAGCCAGACGTGGAGCTATGTCGGTCAGGTACCGAGCTTGGGTACGAAACGCTGGAAACCACCAGTGAGGTAGAAATAGCCGAACTCCTTGTCGGCGGGATCGCTGCCGACCGAGACAGCGAAGACACAGTCGTCTTCCGAGAGGTCAACGTCGTACCAGAAAAGTTCGACGTTCGGCGGAGTAATCGGCTGGTCGACATCGCGGACCCTCATGCCGAGCATCTGCACCGGTCCGTCCCAGTCGCTGAAAGCGAGCTGAGTGTCGTCACTTTCCAGCAGGAGTCTCAGCTGTTCGAGCAACGCCTGCTGGACTTCCTCGCCGTTCTCGCCGTCCATGAGATTGTCCAGCTCAATAGGGTCGGTGGTCTCGATGCCGGCAGCCTGGAGATGGCGCGGGAAGGCAGACATGGTAGAGGCCAGCGCTTCAGGCTGGTCGTGGCAGACCCGATAGAGGGCGTTCGCGGCAGCGTTGAAATCATCTTTCTCGGCCAGCGCGGACGAGTCCTCACCAAAGGGCATGGAGCTCGGCGAGCTCTCTGCAGAGGGTTGCTTACAGGCGGTGAGACAAAGGGCGAGTAGGAGCGCAATGAGTACGGACAGCAGGTGGGACAGTTTCATGATGATTCCTCCTCAAAAATATACACGTTCATTCACATTCTTAGCCAAAAGGAACAAAAAGCCGGAGCTAATCTGCATTATTGTAGCACAGATTGTAGATATTGTCAAGCGTAATACAGCTTGCGCAGGCTTGTAGTGGTTCGGGCTGTGTCTGGCTGCAGTATGGGGTTACTTTAAGCAGGTCTGTTCGGGTAGAACCTGTGAAAGCTTCACAGGTTTTGGAATTTGTCTATAGGGGTGATAATTGGTAAAACCTTAGAAAGGTTCACAGGTTTGGCGGGGAATACCCGAACAGTGCTATAATGAAGCTTTACACGACTTTTGGCAGGACTGTTTCTCTGGCTTGCTTTTGTTGGTCTCGGGGTCGAGGCGGACGAGGTCTCGTTTCATAAGATGTTTAAAATTTTTAGGCATGGTTCTCAATTTTGCGTGATAAATACTTTTTCTTGGGGCGCGTCCACGACGCCCGCCGTCGCGG
>CAZDQY010000020.1:0-7750 GCA_964508115.1 uncultured Candidatus Saccharibacteria bacterium | reverse complement strand
TCAAAATCTTGTTCGAGCAATCGAGTAAGGGTTCAAGTCCCTTCTCGCCCACCATCAAAAAATCGCGCTTCAGCGCGGTTTTTTGATAATATCCGTCCACACCATGTATATTTATGCTATAATTAAAGAATATGGATACAAAAGATGGTGGGCTATCTTATTCCGATCAGCGTGAATCTGCCGCTGAAATTGCCCGCAAGAAAGTCCTTGCGGTTTATTCGTCAACCCTCGAAAGCCTCAAACAGAATCCTGGCAGCGACACGCCCTTCACCCAGACCCGCGACGGTAATCAATATATCACACCACCCGTCCCCGGTATCGTCTATTCTGATCAAGACGAGTTCGATGTCCTGAACGACGATTCTGACGTCGCCGGCAATGATTACGAGCAAATCAACTTTGAAGCCGAACAGGGCCACCCTGAGACGGCGCCCAATATTGACATCCCGCCCACCCCGATCGCTACCGATACTAGCACCATGAAAGACGTGCCTATCAACCAGACCGCCGTCAACGACGAATGGCAACAGTACCACTCCGCTTGGCAAAATTATTATCAGAATTATTACAATGATTATTATTCTAAAGCCGCGCAGAATTATCTCGCCACCGAGAAGCTTAAAAGTGAGCGTATCGCTACCGGCCAAGCCCAAAAGAAACGCCGCACCCGCCGGCTAATGCCCGTCTTCATCATGCTCGCCGGTCTCATCGTCTTCCTTTTCTTGCAATACAACCGTCTCATTTTCGCCCCCATCATGGCTTACGTCTCCCCCGACGACGGCAGCGTTTCTACCAGCATCGAAGCTATCGACCCCACCATCACCCAAGCTGTCTCTGCCGACCCTCGCCTCATTATCCCGAAGCTAAATATCGACGTACCCATTGCCTTCGGCATCTCCACCAACGACGTCAACGAAGCCATGAACCATGGTGTCGCCCAGTTCATGATCCCCGGAGCAGACGCCATGCCCGGCCAAGTCGGCAATCTCGTCATCTCTGGCCACTCCGCCGGCGACATCTATAGCAGCAATCCTTACAAGTTCATTTTTTCCGGCCTCGAGCGTCTCGAAGAAGGCGACCTCATGTACATCAACTACAATTCCGTCCGCTACACTTACCAGATGACCAAGCGCGAGGTTGTCGAGCCGACCAACGTCGCCGCTCTCATCTATCCCACTGACAAGCCTATGCTCACCCTTATCACTTGCACTCCGCTCGGCACCTCCCGCTATCGTCTCCTCATCACCGGAGAGCAAATCAGCCCTGAGTTCGAGCCAGTCGAAGACGATCCTACTCTCGACCAGCCGTCCGCACCATCTGACACCGAGATGCCAGCGAACGAGCCTTCCTTCTTCGAGAATATCTGGAGCAGTATCTTCGGAAACTAGCCTTTAGGCAAATCTTACTCTTACACCAGAAAAACTTACCCACAGATTATAGGAACATGCTTCTGGTGCTTCGCGTCCATTTGTCCCTGTTAAGCGCTCAAAAAACGCCCACCAGAAAATCATGCTCTCGCACCATAGTAATTTACTCAGAAAACCACCAATCTTACTCCTGCACCAGGGAATCTTACTCGCGAATCTTCTCGCGGATTAGGCTCGTACCTTGTTCATCTGTCGTCAAATAATACAGCCAGCGATTGTTGCCCGTCACCACAATCGGCTGATTCGCGACACCATATTTTTTGGCATCTTCTGCTAGGCTCTCCGCCAGATTCCGTCGATTTTGCCCGTCGAAGTCCCACACTACGATCTGTCCATCCTGTACCGCATACATCATACTCGCATCAAACCATCGCCAGTCCGCCGTCGTGGCGTCGTATTCCGAAAGATTATTCATCTCTAGATCCACCACCGCCAGCCTCTGCCCCTTTTGTGCCACGAAGAACTCTCCACCCGGACTCACCTTTAGACTCTCTGGCGTCTCCGCCAGCGTCACCTCTTCCTCAAACAGCGCCGTGAGCTCGCTCAGATTCGCCTCATTCTCATTATAATTCGGCAGGCGACCATAGAGTACATTCAACTTATTATCCACCGTCCATGCCACATAGTCATCCCCGTAATAGTTCGACAGCGCTATCCGTACCGCCGCCCCGTCCGGAACTTCCGTCACTATCGTACCCGCCTTCTCGTCATCCCGATATACTCCTACGGCTCGATGTTTACCTTCGCTATCTCCCGCAATATAAGCCACACTTGTGCCGTAAGCTGCATAGCTTAGCACGTTATCCAACAGCACCCGCGACATTACACCGTCGCCAGTACTAATCCGCCTCAGCTGCCGTTTCTCAAACACATACATCCGGCTCGCTGCACTATCAATCATCGTGAGATCCGCCTCATTACTCAGACCAAAAGTCCTCGTCAGGTTCATACTCTGCGCGATATCTTTCAGTCGCACTAGCACCCATTCTAGATTATCATTATATTTCACCTTCACCAGCACGCTTTCTTCATTGCCCGCCCAGCGCACCTCCACAACTGTGCCCTTGAAAGTATAAGTATGCTTCGTGAGCTCTCGATAGTTTTTTACCAGCGGCTCATCTTCCACCATCCCCGGCAAGATTCCCGCGAGGTCAAGCGGCGTGATTTTCACCTCATCGCCTCGAATATCCGCCAACTTCCACTCTGAAGCGTCGTTATCCGCATACAATATATAGTTGCCACTCCCCGACGGCGCATAGAACTCCAGTACTTTCTCCGTCAGTGTCTGCACTGCTTCGGGCAACCGATTTTGTAAGAACAATCGTGGATAGTATAGTCGTATTAGCACCCCTGATCGCACTGTAATCGTCTTCGACCAAGTATCATAATTATCTCGATAGATCTCTAGTGTATGTTCTCCCGCCGCCAGAGTTCGGCTCAAATTCGTCCGGGCGAAAATCGCATTCCCATCCACCTTCACGCTCGCGCCCGTCGGTAACGTATGTAGTTGCATTAGCCCCGACTGTTCAATGCTGCCATTACCCGATATCACGAATCCCATCGCCGCCAGCGTCGACACCACTACGATCGCTGCGATCGCGACCACCATCCCAATCTCTGCTATCACTACTCTTATCAGTTGACGTTTTCTTTTTTCATCAAAGTCCATATTGTATATATTATATAACATTTTTCCGCAAAACCCAGAAACTTATCGCCCCTCTACACTCCATTAAGTTTTCCACAAATCGTCACAAAACTCAAATTTTGCTCTTGCTTTTTTATAGTCATTAACGTTATAATAGTACTAAGCAAAAACATGATGAGGAGTTAGTGGATGACCGAAATACAACTTGGTTCAGGTGCGTCGAGTTCGACTACTCATCATTTGACACAGCTTTCTCAGACACAGAGCCGTCGTGGGCTCGAGCGTCCGAGCAACCTTGCCATCGAAGAAGCTGCCCAGACCGTCCATAGCACTACCAAGCCGTCCTCCGCTCGCCCCTCTCGTTTAGTTAATCTCCGCTTGCACGCTTCTGATCTCGTGAATTACACCGAGGACACTGCTCCGGCTACCCCTGCTGCCCCTGTCGTACCGCAGGTGATCGAGCTTGGCACAATTGACCGCACCCAGCGCGAAGATTGCCCGATCGACTTGCGTCAAGTCGTCCCAAACGAAGCTCCGATCGAAGAGACTCCAGTCTATACTTCTATACCAGTATCTAGTAGCGCCCTAACTTTATCGCAACAGAGTTCCGTTTCTACTCCAGTAGCGAGCAACATTAATACCGACGCCCTCGCTATCGATATCGCCGCCGACTACGCCACGGCGAATCTCGGCACTGTCAACGTCGCGAACGATACCATCGACACCATTGCCCGCGCCACTTCTGAAGCTATCGCTGCTATCCGTACCGCTTCCGACCCCGAAGAAGTCGCCGAGCAAGTCGCTTCGCTCAAGACCTTTGCCGACACGATCAAAGCCAGCTCCGGCGCACCTGAGATGCTTGAGCTTAGCAACACTATCGAGAAATTTGTCGACGTCGCCATGAAATCCACCAAAGTCCAAGAAGAAGTCCAGAAAAAGCTCGAAGCTAAGCGCGCCGCCGAGAAACAAGTCGCCGTCAAGAAGTCTATCCCCACCATCAAACCTGCCGTGCGTAAGCCCGTTGCTCGTACCGCTACCTCAGCGCGCCCAGCCAGTTCTGCTACCACGAGAACTGCCGCTAAGCGTCCTACTATGCGTCGCCCCGTCGCTAAGTCTACTCGACGTACCTCACCCAGCCTCGTCAAAGACGAAGACCAAGCTCTCCGCAAAGCTTTACGCAATGTCGCCGCTATGGATGGTGAGACCGAGAAGAAGCCTGTCGCTCGTCATGCTATCAAGCGCAAAAGCTCCGGCAAGCGCCTCGTCCTAGCATTTTTCTGTGCGGTTGCTTGTGTCGGTGCGATCGTTTATTTCGTCGGTTCCAATCTCCCCGATATCTCAGTCAAAGTTGCCGCGATCCAGACCGGTATCGAGGCCTCCTATCCTTCCTACATCCCGCGCGACTATTCACTCAGTGATATTAATTCCGAAGATGGCAAGATTACTATGACTTTCAAAGGTCCCGAGAAAGCCAGCTTCACTCTCATCGAAGAAAAGTCCTCTTGGGACAGCACCGCGCTTTTGCGTAATTATGTCGAGCCGACCTGGCAAGAAAACTACATCACCACCCACGAACAGGGCATCACCATCTATATTTCCGGCTCTAATGCCGCTTGGGTCAACGGTGGCGTCCTCTACAAAATCAATACCACCGGCAGCGCTCTCACTAAGAAACAGCTCCGCAACATCGTCACCTCGATGTAATGATTCCAGCATAAGCCACAGTTTTATGCTATAATATATGTATTATGACAATTACACGTTTTGCTCCAAGCCCTACTGGCTATATCCATATCGGTAATGTTCGCAGTGCGATTTACCCTTATTTACTAGCGCGCCACGACCACGGCACTTATATCCTTCGTATCGAAGATACCGACCGTGAGCGCTACGTCGAAGGCGCTACCGAGCTAATCGAGCAAACGCTATCTTGGCTTGGCCTCGAATGGGATGAGGGCCCAATCGTTGGCGGACCCAACGCACCATATTTCCAGACCGAACGCAAAGACTCTTACATCAAATGGGCGAAGAAGCTCATCGAAATGGGTCGTGCCTATGCCGACGATACTCCTAGTGAGCAAATCCAAAAATATCGCGAAGAATGTGCTAAGAACAAAGTCCCGTATCTCTACCGCAATTTCCGCCCTGAGAACCCTCCCGAGTGGCACGAAGGTTTGCCGCTCCGGTTCAAGTCCGACCCGAAACCTCGCAAATGGCACGACGAAGTCATGGGCGACCTCGAAGCCGGTCCCGAAGTCCAAGACGACATTGTACTCATCAAAGCCGATGGCTTGCCTACCTACAACTTCGGCCACATCGTCGATGATGCCGAAATGCACGTTACTCACATCATGCGTGGCGTCGAGTATCTCCCGAGCATCCCGAACTATCTCGCTATCTACGAAGCACTTGGTATCGAAGCTCCCAAAATGGTCTCATTGCCCCATATCCTAGCTCCTAACGCCGGCAAGAAGCTTGGCAAACGCGACGGTGCCAAATCCGCCACCGAATACCGCCAAGACGGCATTCTCGCCGAAGCTATGCTTAACTACCTCGCCTGCCTAGGCTGGAACGACGGCACTGAGCAGGAAATTTACAGCAAAGACGAGCTCATTGAGCGTTTCTCGCTCGACAAGATCCAAAATTCCGGCGCCCACTACGACGAAAACAAACTCCTTTGGCTCAACGGCCAATGGATTCGCAAGATCGTCGAAGAACAAGGCATCGACAGGCTCTATGAACGTACGCTCGGTTTCTGGCCCGACAGCGCTAAGAATTATGATGATGAATATCGCAAAAAAGTCCTCAGCATCATCTATGACCGCCTTAAAAGTCTCTCTGATCTACGCGACATGACTACCTATTTCTTTGAAGACCCCGCCGTCGACCTCGATCTAATTGTCAACAACAAATTCCTCAAAAAATTCAGCGAAGAAGAACTCTCTGACCTACTCCAGGCTACAAGCCGTCATTTAGAATCTATCGACGACTGGAGCCCAGACACTCTCCAGGATACCCTCAATGGCCTCCTTATCGAATTTGACAAGAAGCCTGCAGAACTCTTCTCCATTATCCGTATCGCACTCTCCTTTGCTCCGTTCAGCCCTGCACTACATCTCGCCATGGACGTCCTCGGTAAGAATGTCGTCCTCGCTCGCTTACAAAAAACCTCTACCGCCCTGGAGAACGACTAATGATCATGAAGGGTGGTAAGATCAAGAACCCTAAGTCTTCCAAACGACCTTTGGTTATCGTGCTGGTTATTTTAGTTCTGCTCGCCGTCACTGGCATCACCATCTGGTTTTTGTTCGGTCGCAGTTCTGATGGCTCCATCCTCGGCGGTATCGGCGGTGGTAGTAATTATGTGCCTGAGCCCATCTATAGTAATCTCACCGGCCTCGAGATTACAGATGCCGATAGCAATACACGACCTACTTTTTGTGTCCAAATCCCAAACGGCAGTACCGATGGGGCTCGCCCCCAAGCCGGCCTAGGTAGCGCCGCAGTCGTTTTCGAAGCCATCGCCGAGACCGGTATCACCCGTTTCGCCGCCGTCTTCCAATTCCAAGACGGCTACTATACCTTGCCTGACGGCACCAAGCAACTCGCCATGCACACCCCCGGCATCATCGGCCCCATTCGCTCGCTCCGCCCCTACTATCTCGACTGGGATACACCGTTCGACTGCACCGTAGTTCATGACGGTGGCTCCGACGAAGCCCTCGCCGCCGTAGGGAACGGCCGTTATCGCAACCTCGACGAGAACTTCTCTTACATGTGGAAAGAAACCTACGTCAATGGCCAATATCGCTACTGGAACAACGTTTTCACTTCACCCGAAAAACTCTTAGAGTTTAACCACAGTCGTGATTATAGCACTTCTAGTCCTAAAACTTTCCCCCGCCTCCAGCCTAGTGAAGTTTCTAGCATCCTTAGCAGCCACATCAACCATTGCACTAATGACGACCCTGCCTGCGAGCCGCCCAGCACCGAACATCAAGCTACCCACATTCGTGCCGTTTTCACTAACCTCGCCGACTACGCCGTGCATTTCTACTACGACACTACTACTAATACCTATAAGCGCTCTTACGAATACGGTGGCGACCACCTCGTCTACGACTGTCCTGCCGGCACTACCGATTTTGCTAGCTGCAGCCTCACTCAAATCGCACCAAGCAACGTCGTCATCATGCATGTCCAAGAAAGCACCATGGCTGACGGCTATCACGAAGCTATCAAGACTGTCGGCGAAGGCAGTGCCGAGATTTTCCAAAACGGTGAAGTCATCTCCGGTACTTGGCAAAAAGTCAGCCAAGACCGCCAGATCGAATTCTTCGACGCCGCCGGTAGTACTGTCAAATTTACCCCCGGCCAGCTCTGGATCGTCGCTGTACCACAATTCGGCAGCGCCACTTGGGAATAAGCTCTAAAAATTTCTAAAAGCATAAAAAAGAACCCGAAGGCTTTTCTTTCTTTATATCCGTGGTGATTCCGGCGGGACGCATTTTATTTACTTCGTAAATAGAACAACGCCGGGCGTCAGTTCGGTAGAGAAAGCTAGCTTTCTCTCCACTCACTTCCTACGGCGTCCGCACCCGCTTCGCAGGTTCTCCTCCCGCGATCATCCCCAGGGAGCAAAAAAGAACCCGAAGGCTTTTCTTTCTTTATATCC
>CAZDQY010000019.1:0-8340 GCA_964508115.1 uncultured Candidatus Saccharibacteria bacterium | reverse complement strand
ATGGGAAGTAGATAACAAATAATTCATTAAGGAGAATATAATGAAGAAAAGTCAAATTTTGGCTGCTCTCGCATTAGCATTTGCTATGGGTATTGCCGTTATCCCAACTGCAAACACCTACGCTTATGTTACTAAGAACTCTGGTGCTACCAGAGTTGAAGCTGAAGATGCAATCTATCGTGAGGCTAGCAACGAGCTGACCGAAGCCGACGAGTTGGAAGACATCGCAGAATACACCCAGCTCTATACCACTTTGGAGGAGTTTGGCGGTAAAGACGGTGCTCTTAAAGTACATGAAGATTGGGCAACCCAAGAGAAAAACGCTATCAATTTGCACTTTGGTAAGATTGGTAATGACACCATCAAGTACATCAACAATGCAAAAGGCTATGTTGCCACCACACTGTTCAAGAATTCAGTAAAGCCTGGTCGTGAAGCATATGCTAAAATTCAAGATGTCTCGCTTTCGACTACCGGCTACAGCACTCTTACCGCAGCTTTCGATGCTATCGTAGCTGCTCGCAACGCTGCTCAGGCTAACGTTGAAATTATCGAAGTAAACTACAACAAAAATGGTGCATTGACTGACGACCCAGTAGGCCGCGCACAAGAAGCTTATCGCGCCATCGTAAGCGACCTCGATGGTCTTCTAGCCGGTACAAACAACTCCTTGCAGCAATATGTCAATGCGCACCTCAGCGAAATGCATATTGGCACCGGTGAGTTCACTAGCGTGACTGATATGGTCAATACTTTGGTGAATGACATTAAAGAGATTAACTTCGATGCTTATCGCAATCTAGTCAACAGCACAGAATATAACAAGCCAGTTGCTGCATCAAATGGTACAAGCTATGATCAGCTCACCATTGCTAAGAAGCTTGGTTTGCTCGCACAGACCGCCCGCGGTTTGAGCAAGTATCAGTTGGCTGGCGCCGTTGCTGTAGCTGCGAATAATGTTCAGGCTATCAACAGTGATACCGCAAGTGTTGACTATGCTCAAGCTCAAAAATACATTGATACACTTAGAGCTGCTATCAAGAACTACCGCGATGGCAAGACCGACGGTACCGGCGAAGGCACCAACAAGCCAGGTGAAGGCGACAACAATGGTGGCAACAAAGCCCCAGACACTGGTATCCTTGCTAACGCAGAAGGTAATGCTTCTACTACCGTAGCTATGGTTGCTGGTATCGCTACTGCTCTCACTGCTGCTGGTGCAGGTGTTGTTGCTTACCGCAATGCACGTCGTTCTAGCCGCAAATAAGCTGAGCAACTTCAAGATTACACATCGTGATCAAAGACAGGAATAGCCCCCTCCGTGGGGCCTTCCTGCTCAAGAGAGGTCTGGCGCACCGAAAACTAAATCGCCCCCGAAGGGCGACCGCACCGAACCTCTCCCCAGAACCTTAGATGATGTCAGCAGGGCACAATTAGTTCGAGCATAATTTGACTTTGAATTATATTCGACCTTAATTTAATTTATTTCTACTTTCGCCCTACTTCTCATCGTCTAAGGTTCCGAGAGCTAACTATATTATACCAACCGATCTCAATTATTTTCCAAATATAATGTTGTAATTTTCACAACATTTATTATCATTTTTACACTTGTATCTATCAAAATTAGCAGATACCCCGCAAAAATTGCAAAAAAGTGCAAGAAAATGCTTGACTTATGTAAAAAACCAGCTAAAATAGGAATTAGATATAAATTAAATTAAGGAGAATATCAAATGAAAAAGGCTCAAATTTTGAGTGCTTTAGCTCTAGCTTTTGCTATGGGTATTGCTGTCATCCCAACTGCAAGCACCTATGCGTTCGTTAATTATCCAAACACAGCGACGCAGGCCGAAAAAGACGCAATCACTGCAGATTACAATGCTGCTTTAACCGCTTATGGCGAGCTTGATAAAGCTGACGCTTATGCCACTCTTTATGGTGATATCGAAGGCGAAAACGGTTTGCGCAAGGCTCTCCAAGACGCAGCCAAGACGCTTACAAATAGCTACAACACTGACAGCATTACTGACTTTAGCAAAGTTGACATCAATAATGCAATCGACCAGATCAACGCTCTCACTAATGGTGCGGCCGGTGGTCTCTATGAGAAGAATGGTGACATCTATGTCAATATGAATGCTGGTTCCAATACTAAGCAGGACCTCATTCAGAACTTGCCAAAGCTTAACCGTGTTTCTGACTTAAAAGGCGCTTATAGCGCTGTTAAGGCTCTTGAGACAGCTGTAAACCAAAGTTTAACTACGCTTAACACTAACTATGATGCGACAAAAACCCCAGTTGCTTCTGTTAAGACTAACCTCGGTAATATTAATGACGACATTCAAGCCTTCTGGACTGCTTTCACTGGCGCATTTGGCACCACTGTCTTTACGACCGCTCCGAGCGATTACGCATTGAATGATTTAAAGCCAGTTAGCGAAGATGCTTATGACGCTCTCGTGAACAGTGAAGCTTGGATCGAGGCCGGCAAAGACACCAAAGCTGGTCGTGCCATTCAGTACGAGCTTCTCATCAACGCAGCTGCTAAGTTGCCAAAGTACAACGTTGTGAAAGGTCTAGTTGACGCTAAAGAGAATTTTGATAAAATTGGTTCTACCACTCAGTCGGTCAGTCCATCTGAGGCACGCAATTACATCGTCGCTTTCAACACTGCTATCAAGAACTACCGCGATGGCAAGACCGACGGTACCGGCGAAGGCACCAACAAGCCAGGTGAAGGCGACAACAATGGTGGCAACAAAGCCCCAGACACTGGTATCCTTGCTAACGCAGAAGGTAATGCTTCTACTACCGTAGCTATGGTTGCTGGTATCGCTACTGCTCTCACTGCTGCTGGTGCAGGTGTTGTTGCTTACCGCAATGCACGTCGTTCTAGCCGTAAATAATTACAAGTCCTAGACTTTAATTATAGCTAACCGTAGAAAACCTCCAGATTATCCTGGAGGTTTTCTCATGTATCTACATATTTTCCCACACCCTGCAACCACGCATAGTTCATAAAGATGTTGTAGCTATTGACATTTCACTCAATCTGTGATACAATGGAAGTATAAGGTGGGCTTAATTTTGTATTATCGATAAAACAAAAGGAAGGGTCTATGCCTCGAGCTCGCAAGGCTGCCCAGAGCAGCAAAGCTTCTGCAAAAACCGCCCGGAAACCTCGCAAAACTTCCGCGCGGTCGCTTGCCATGCCAGCGCTCCCTTCCGCCCCTGCTCCTACCGCTACACTCGCCCAGCCGAAGACGACTCTTAACGCCAACGCCGTCGCGAGCTATCAGGAACTCATCGCCGCTCTCGAGCAGAAAGTAGTCCAGATCACCCTTGCGAACAACATTTTCGCCGAGGACAATATTCTTATCAACCACGATGTCGCCATCAATTTTAACGGTTTCAGCATCATCTCCAGTGAAGCTAAGATCGGTGCCCGCGTTCTTGACATTCGTAGCGGCGAAATCACTCTCACTGGTAAGGGCAAAATTTTCGCCATGGGGAAGAACAGCGTGGCCATTCGAGCTTTCGGCGCCATCAGTAACGGTTCTCCGCACTATACCGTCCTCACCATCGACGAGGGAATTAGCCTCTTCGCGCCAGACTCGTATGCGATTCTACTTTCTCCGAATCTTGGTGTCGCTTATGGTCTTACAGTTAATTTTTCTGGCCAAATTTTTGCCCATGATGGCATTTGCTTGTCTAGCGGCGTGCGTGGGCTTGATCAAAACATGCCAGCCATCAACATCAAGAACGGCGCCAGGATCGTCGCTGACGAGCTTACTGGTACTGCTATCGAAGCTGCTGGCTACGGCAAATGGCACATCGCTACCGCACATTTGCACGGTGCTGTTGGTACTAGCCTTACCAGCGGTATCCTCGAGTTTAATCACGCTGAAGTGATCGCGCACCGGTCCGAAACTTTCCGCTTACTCGAGGGGCAAGATCGGCTGCTTGAAGTGAATGTTGACGGCGGCGCTTATCTTGCTGCGCAGGATTTGGTCGTTGCGGGCGATACGAGTATCGTCAAGAGCTTCGCGCTGAAGAACTGCGATATTTATTGTCATAGCGACGCGATTTCTCCTGAGCTCGCCGAGGATCTTCAGCTCGACCATGTCGAGTTTCATACCGATGTCGAGAGCTTTCTCGAGAGCCAGCTTGCGAGCGCTCCGAACTTCACCGTCGAAGAGCCAGCCGCTCCTGCTACTGTGCCTAAGCCAACTCCACTTCCCGAGCTACCACCCGAGCCAACTCTGCCCAAGCCCACTCTTGTGCCAGCCGCTCACCTTCCAGAGATTGCCGAGCTGACCGACGACGCCACCGATGAACGTGAGATTGTCCTTGAGCTTACTGCTGAGAAAGTCGCTCGTCCACAGTCTACGACCTTAGTCCCGCCGCCCGAGCCGGCTCTGCCTGTCACTAGCGAGCAAGATGCCGCTCGCCGCGCCCTTAAAGAGGCGATTGGCGATATTCGCAAGCTCAGTGCCGAGGATTATGATGTTGGCTTCTCTGAGCTAGAGCGCGCCATCCAGAAGGCCGAACAGATTCTCGCTAATCCTCTCGCGAAGCTCACTGATATTCGTGATGCTGCCGCCAGTTTGCTAAATGCCTTTGACGGCCTCGAAGAACGTGATGAGGATTCTATCAGCGATGAAGAGCTCGACGAGCTGTTTTATCACGGTGCTGTTTTGGAGGAAATCGTTCGCGAAGAAAAAGCCGCTAAGAAATCTGCCAAGAAACTCCAGACTTTTGCCCCTGAAGCCCCGAAATCTGTCGCCGTATCGGCTCCTGCGAGCCCTACCGTTCCCGTTCATCAGATCTTCCACAAGCCAAAGCTTCCAACTGCTGCACCTTCGCCCCGAGCCACCACCCCGCCACGCACCTATGCTCCTGATTTCACGGCTCTGACCGACGCTCTCGATACTATTGCCGAGCTTAATCTCGACGACTATACTGTTTCTAGCCGCGAGCTACTTCTTGAGGAACTTTCTCGCGCCCAAGACCTATTAAACAACCCCCAGGCCTCCCAAGGCGCTATCAATGAACTTAGTGCCAACCTTCTTGCGCGCATGTCGCATTTGCAGCCGATTCCTGTCTCATCCGCTATAACACACCATGCTGCCACCTATGCCACCCAGCCCAGCGCGCCTGCTCCTGTCATTAAGAAGCTAATTCTGCCCACCATGATTGACGAAATGACGCCAATTTCTACCTGGTCGTCTGGCGTCACTATGATCGATGAGCTCGCGCCCTTCGTCACTGACGCTACTACCCGTGAAAAAATGCTCCGCGCTGTCCAGCCCAAGCTTAAAGTTCTCGGCGACCTGCTTAAAAGTCCTTTTATGCGTCTCAGCAAGAGCCTCTCAGCGGGTCTCCATGCTGGAATTAGTGCCTATCGTGCTACTTTGCACGCTTCGCAACATTAGACTATCTCGCTTCCGCTAAAATCTAAAACTCTTTTGCTAAAAAATTATTTCGTTTATGCTTTCTTTAAAACTACTATTGCTTAGAAAAATCGTCTCCCCGAGGCTAGAATTTTGATTTTTCATGCTAGTGCTTGTTATTTTGGAAATTTTTGTTATATACTGGCACGCAGAGTAGCCAGCAAGGCTAGGCAGATTTTGGTTAGGGTGTGGAGTTTGATTGGCGGAAAGGAAAGTTTATGCTCTGTGAGTTGCTTCTATTCCTCATCGGTCTGTTGCGCGACCGCGCACGAACCAACCAACAAAAAAACTTTGTTGTGGTGATAAACATCCACAACAAAGATTAACCAACAATCTAATTATAAACCATTAAAGCGCTCATGTCTAGACCTTTTTGCGAATAATTCATAGCTGGCTACTCCATCTGATTTATCACACATTATGTACCGATCTCTCAAAAAATTACTCAGAAGTTCCACCCGCGCCCTCCATCCCTCTTGGATGTTTTATGCTGCGGTCTGGGGAATTATTGCTGGCATCATAGTCGCCGAACTCACTGGGGAGGCACTCGTCGTTCAGTCTTTCTTCCTTCCAGTGAGTATCGTTATCATCGTTCTCTGCCTGCGCCACGCCAGCCCACTCGCCCTCATTGTTGCTTTTCTCGCCGCCTTTATGCTTGGCAATCTCCGTACCGCACCGTATTTCCAAAGCCAAGAGCTCATCACGCCCTACTTTGGCACGAAAACTACCATCGCTGGTAAAATTTCCGAAGACCCTGATACCAGTAAGAACCCCACAGCCATTCGTCTTTCCGACCTGCAGCTTCTACCTACTGATCGCGACCCTGTACCACTCCAAGGTGTGCTCTATGCGACCGTTTCAGATAAGTATCAGCTCGCCCGTTCCGACCTTATCACTATTGAGGGTAAGCTCCAGGCTGGCTTCGGGACTTTTATCGGTAAAATGTCTCGTCCCGAGATCCTCCAGCTTGAACGCCCCAGCCCCGGCGACATTTTTGGTCGTCTTAAAACGTGGTTCTCTGAGCTCGTGCGCCAGTTCGTGCCTTCTCCCGAAGTCGATCTCGGTCTCGGTTATCTCATGGGCATGAAGTCTGGCCTTTCTACCGAGTTTTCTGACATGCTTCGCGCCGTCGGTATGACTCACGTCGTCGTTGCTTCGGGCGCCCATCTCGCCATCCTTACTAGTGCTGCGCGCAAACTTTTCGGCAAAATCTCCAAGTTTACCGGTTTGCTGTTCTCTTTGCTTATGATCACTTTTTTCGTCCTCATCGTCGGCTTTACCCCTTCTATGACTCGTGCCGCTCTCGTCTCAGCGCTTTCTCTCCTTACTGGATATGTTGGGCGCAAATTTACACCCTTGCGGCTCATTAGCTTCGTCGCCATGCTCACCTTACTTATCGAACCGACCAATTTTCTCGATCTCGGCTGGCAGCTCTCTTTTGCTTCATTTTTTGGAATCCTTATTGTCTCTCCGCGTCTCACGGCTACCTTTTACGGTGGCAAGCGGCCTCCTTGGCTGGCTTCTATGCTCCTCACCAGTTTCTCTACCAGTCTTCTCTGTGCGCCGATTTTGCTTTATAACTTTGGCTCCATCTCATTTCTTTCCTTTGTCGCCAACCTCATTATTCTCCCCACCTTACCCTACGCCATGCTCGGACTTCTGCTTACCGGCGTCTCCAGCTTTCTCCCTTTTCTACCCGCATTTCTCGGTCATCTTACCACTTGGCTTCTCGACCTCCACATCTGGCTAGTCGAATTCCTCAGCGACAAGACAGCATTCATTGTCGAGCTCCCACCCAATAACCCTTGCTTTTATCTTCTATATCTCCCAGTGCTGTTTTTCTTAGCTTATCCTGCCTTGCGGAAACTTTACCGTCGGCTTCGTCCTCGCCCGGTGCACCCCGCCGCAATACTCTCCGAAAATTCGTCATAATATATATAATATGTTATAATTAAGCCATGATTATCCGCTCTGCCACCGAAATGGCCGACCTCGGCCAACGTTTTGCCCGCCAGCTTACTACGCCGGCTGTTTTTGAGCTCATCGGCGACGTCGGCGCCGGTAAAACCACTTTCACCCAAGGTCTCGCCCGCGGTCTCGGCATCAAAGATCCTATAACCAGCCCCAGCTTCACTATCTCTAAACGCTATGCTTTCGTAAGCGGCAACGAGCCCAAAGAGCTCGTCCATTATGACTTTTATCGCCTGAACGACCCTGGTCTCATGAGCGACGAGCTCGCCGAGACTCTTCAGAGCCCTAATTCCGTCGTCGTTATCGAATGGGGTAGCGACGTCGCTAATCTCCTTCCTGCAGAGAAATATCGCCTCGAGATCATCCTCCGTGAAGACGGCGGCCGCGAGGTTCACCTCAACCACCACGCCGAATCCCTCCTGGAGGCCTCTCGATGAAACTTTACCTCGACACTTCTACCGATATCTGCACCCTTAGGCTCGATAATGTAGTCTATACTTGGGAATCTAAGAATCAGCTCGCCGAGGGAATCTTCCGCTTCATTCATGACAAGCTCATCGAGCAGCACGCTGACTGGCCTGACATTACCGAGATCACCTTTTTCTCTGGTCCGGGATCATTTACCGGCCTTCGTATCGGCGCTGCCATCGTCAATACTCTTGCCGATCAGCTTCAAATCCCCCTCTATGATCATCACGGCGTCAAGCATCAGATCATCTTACCCGACTATGGTCGCCCCGCCAATATCTCTTCCCCGAGAAAATAGCCTCCAGCTTTCTCCGGAAAACCCCTATCCCATAGTCTGGAAACGTGATATAATTACAGTAGAATCTTATTAAATTTATATTCATTTGTTAGCCCGCTGGTATCAGGAAAATACCAGCAAACAATTAGGAAGGATACGTTTATGAAC
>CAZDQY010000018.1:0-11167 GCA_964508115.1 uncultured Candidatus Saccharibacteria bacterium | reverse complement strand
AGGCACCGGGTTTTGGTCCCGACATTCGCAGGTTCGAATCCTGCCGACCCAGCCATAGAAATAGCACAACCTGAAGGTTGTGCTATTTCTATGCAATGGGGCAGAGATGAGAACCGTAGGTTCGGCACGCAGGAGTGGCTGTAGCCAAAAGTGAGCTTGCTCACTTTTTGTGCGCTACGAACTGCGGGATAGCTTGCGACAGCAGGCGATAAATCCTGCCGACCTACTTGCCTTTTAGATGAGAATGGTTATACTTAGAATAATGGATGGTGGGAGATTGGTTGAGGGAGCGAGCAAGGATCGTGGGCGAGGAATGATTGCTGCGAAAAATCTGCGAGAGATTGAGGCGAAAACAATTCTAACGAAGTCAAGCTCGCCTTATTATGATTATGCAGCGAATCCATATGTGGGGTGCCCGTATGCGTGCCGGTATTGTCCGGCGACTTTCATGAAGCGCTATACGCGACATGCTGAAGAATGGGGAGAGTTCTTAGATGTGAAGATGTGGCCAGAGCTAGAGGATATTGTAAAGTACGATGGCAAGCGGATTATGATCGGTTCGGTGACGGATCCGTATAATGATTACGAGGCAGAATACGGACGGACGCGGGCGCTGCTGGAACGGTTGAAGGATACTCAGGCAAGCATCATGATTGCGACGAAGTCGGATTTGATATTGCGGGACTTAGACTTAATAAAAGAGCTGCAAGATGTGCGAGTAATCTGGTCGGTAAATATATTAGATGAGGGCGTGCGTCGAGATATGGAGCGGGCGCCGTCGGTGGAGCGGCGACTGGCGGCAATGCGGAAATTGCACGATGCTGGCGTGGAGATGATCGGTGCGATTAGGCCGGTACTGTCGGGGCTGACAGATCTAAAGGCAATAGTTAAATTGATGAAAGATTATTGTCGGGTGATTTATTTCGAGAATCTGAACCTGAATGGCGAACACAAGGCGGTGATGATGGACTATATCCGAGAGAAACACCCAGAGCTCTGGGAGATATATGATACGATTTATAATAAACATGAGGATGGGTATTGGCACGAGCTGGCGGAAGGGGCGGAGAGCCTAGCGGGGGAGTTGGGACTAAGATACGCCATAGCGAATGAAGAGATGAAAACGAAAGATGGGCCAGTTTTAATTAACGGTATACGATATAGAAAGAGTAAGCGCCGGACGCGTCGAGAAGGTAGTAAATTGTTGGAAGCGAAGAGCGAGATAGCGATACCGCAGCCACCTGAGATGCAGAATGAGGCAGTCGAAGAAAAGCCAGCTCTACCTAGCGCGGCGGAGCTCTATAATGCGCTGCTGAGAATCTATGGACGGCCGGAATGGTGGGGCGGGAATGCTTTTGAGGTGATGTTCCAGGCGGTGCTGGTGCAGAATACGAACTGGCGGGGCGTGGAGAAAGTGTGTGCGGGGCTGGGCTGCGAACTTACGCCCGAGAATATCGCGGCGATACCGGTGAATGACCTGGCGGATATGATAAGGCCGTGTCGGCATAGCCGGGCAAAGGCGGAAACGGTGCGGACGTTGCTTGAATGGTATAAAAGATATGACTATGAGGAAGCGAAGGTGCGGGAGGAGCCGCTAGAGAAGCTAAGAGAAGAGCTATTGGTACTGAAGGGCGTGGGCGCAGAGACGGCGGATGTGATATTGGTATATGGGTTCGATAAAGCGAGCTTTATCATTGACGCATATGCGCGTAGATTTTTGAAACAGATGGGATATAAGTTTAAGAATGATAGGGAGATTAGAGAATGGTTCGAGCAGGGGCTGCCGAATGAGGCGGTAGTGTATGGGAACTTTCACGGTCTGATCTTAGCGCATTCGGTGCAGGTCTGCAAGAAGACACCGGGCTGTACAGAATGCAGCCTAGGCGAACGTTGCCAGCGGGCAGGGAACGGGGAGAAGAAGTGAACTAGGCTTCAAGCTTGCGGGTCTCAGACTCGGCTTCGCGGAGATTCGGCAACTCTTCAAGGACGACTTTGATACAGCCGGCGATAGGAATGGCGATGATGGCGCCGATAAGACCGAACATGTACATACCGACTACGATAGCGGTAAGAATGAGAGCGGTAGGGAGATTGAGCGCGTCGCCTTGGATCTTCGGGGCGATGAAGTTGTTTTCTACTTGCTGGTAGAGGATATAGAAAACGAGGAAGATGATGCCGGCGATAGGGGAGCTAAAGAATAGCAGGGCAGTGATGAGGGTACAGCTGATGATGGGGCCGAACATAGGAATGAGATAGAAGACAAGTGCGAGTAAGCCCATCGGTAGGGCGAGGCTGCCGCTGAAACCGAAGATGATAGAAAGAAGTAAAACGACGGCAGCGGTGACGGTACCATCGAGGACGGCAACGGTGACTTGTTTAGAGACATAAGTGCCGATGACGCCGGCAATGCGGGTGGAAAGGCGTTGCCAGGCGCGTACGCTGGATTTGTTGCGCTTGCTGGCGACGATATCCCAGAACTGTTTGACGAGAGCGGGGCCTTCGATGGCGAAGAGGAGGGTCAAGACTAAGACGAGGATGACATTGGTGGCGACGCTAGCGATAGTACCGACACTAGTGAAGAGGACGTTGCCGAAGTTGCTAACGAAACTGTTGGAAAAGTTCTTGATACCGGTGAGAATTTCGTTCTGGAGGTTGTCGATGCCGATGGTTTGGCCGAAATTATTAATGCCGTCCCAGCCACCGATGGTATTCTCGAAAGTCTCGGGGAGCTGACGGACGAACTGGACCGACTGGTCGATGACGACTGGTACGACGACGGAGAGAATGACGCCGAGGATGACGATAACGATACCGTAAGCCATGACGGAGGAGAGGGAAGAATTATCTTTTTTCAGGAGGCGCTGGATACGGGCGGCGAGGGGCTGAATAGCAATAGCGAGAAAAATGGCGATACCAACGATGATAAGACCGACAATGGCTTTCCAGATGAAGAGACCGACTAGTCCGAAACCCAAAATGACCAACCAGAAACGCACAAAGGTTTTGGTGTCAACCTCGATTGTCTTTTTGTACATTATTAACCTCCGTTTTCTCTATTGTAGCATACTTTAAGTTAATCATGATAATATCGTCGGAGAAAATCCTTTTTGTATTGATCGAAACTATCTTCGAGGATAGCGGCACGGATCTCTTCGGTGAGGCGGATAATGAAACGGAGGTTATGAAGGGAAGCGAGGCGGTAGAATTTGGCTTTCTGGTCGGCGTCGCCGGAGCGCCACATCGCGCGGAGGCTACCGAGTGTCCAGCCGGCGCGGCAGGTGGGGCAGTCGCAGCCAGGGTCGAGAACTTGGCCGACATTGGCGAATTTGCGCAGGTTGAGGCTGCCGTCGCGGGTGTAGATTTTGCCGTGGCGAGCTTCGCGAGTGGGGGCTACGCAGTCGAAAGTGTCGGCGCCCATCTCGGCACCGATAAAAATATCATCAGGATGTGAGAGCCCGAGGAGATGGCGGGGCTTATCTACAGGGAGCTCCTCGTTGCACCAGCGGAGGATCTCGCCAAGATCTTCCTTAAGAAAGGCGCCGCCGAGACCAAAACCATCGAACCCTACGCCGTCAACTTTCATAGTAGCGAGATTCTGAGCGGTATGACGACGGAGATCTTCCCAACGGCCGCCTTGGAGGACGCCGTAGAGGTTTTGGCGATAGCCGAGGTCGTCGCGATGCTTGAGATGCTCGGCGAGGCTGCGCTTGGCCCAGCGCTCGGTACGCTCCATGGCCTCGATATTATACTCGTAGGTATCGGCTAGGGAAGTGAGCTCGTCGAAGGCCATATGAATGTCGGCGCCGATACGACATTGGATCTGCATGGATTCTTCGGGACCGATGAAATCCGGTTGACCGTCAAATGGGTCGGTGAAGCTGACGCCTTTCTCAGAGACATGAGCAAGGCGCTCTTGGTGGGCGGTATTGGTAATGTGGCGCTCTTTTTCCATAGAGACGACTTTGCCGAGGCCAGAACCTAGAGACATGACTTGGAAGCCGCCTGAGTCGGTAATAGTGGGTGCGAGCCAAGGTAAATTGTCGAGCTGATCCTGACGGTTGGGCTGCCAGTGGGCGAGGCCGCCGCTAGCAGCAATGGCGGGGGATTCGCGACGGAGATGATAACCATTAGAGAGCATAGCTTGGGCGTGAATATCATGGAGATCGGCGGCGGTGAGGAAACGGACATAGCCATGAGTACCGACCGACATGAAAGCGGGCGTCTTAATCTCGCCGTGGGCGGTCTTGATAATGCCGGCACGACCGAGGCCGTTTGGCAAAGTTTTCTCAATGGTGAATTCCATAGTATATATTATAGTATGAAAAGCCCCCTCCGGTCAAGGAGAGGGCTTAGTATTGCTGGGTCTGGGTTTAGTGCTGGGTAGGATGATTACGCTCGGCGGCTTGGGCAGCTCTCAGCTTCTTGCGGAGATACTGGCTGAGCAGCACCGTGATCCCGATCATGGGCAATTCCACGACGACGGCAGCAAGGTACGAAGTGAGGAATTGTTGTGCGAGGCTGCCGAGGCTGGACTGACGGCTGGCAAAAGCGAGAATCGTGAAGAGAGCGGAGTCGGGGACATGCGCCACCACGCTGGAAGCCCAAGAGCGGATGGCGATCTCGCGCTTGGAATTGCGCTTCTCAGCGGTGCCGATGAAACGGTCGCGAATCTTGTCGTAAACGTGGTTGTTGACAAAATTGCTGACTAGCTTCGCGACGACGCTGGCGATGAAAATGCGACTGGAGAGACCGAGTGCAGAGATAGCGTCAATCTCGTCGGCGGTGGGTGAGGCGGGAAGCCAGGTGGTGATGGTCAAAGCGCCAAAGCAAGCAACATTGAAGATACAGCACCAGAGCACCACACGGCCAGCGTAGCGCTTGTAGAAAAGTTCGACGAGGACGTCTTCCAAAACGTAGCTGAACGGGAAGAGGAAGATGCCACCGTCGAGGATGAATGGGCCGAGCTGCCAGATTTTCACGGCGCAGATGTTGGACATGCACATGGTGCAGGCCAACGCGATGCCAATGAGAATCAGGTAGTTAGCGGCGAGACGGCTGCTGGGCGAGGGAATGAAATCTTCGTAATCAGGATCAAGGATGGGGCGCGAGAGGTCAGTTTTTGTCATGATGATCGTCTTCCTTTTCTTTGATACCGGGCTGGTAAAATTCTAGGCCAGCGTAAGGGTCTTCGTCTTCGGCGCCGTGCCCGGTGCTGGTGCGACCAGCGAAGCCGAAAGGCGCACCGCGGTGGGCTCCGAAGAAACCGAACCCGAAGCCGTGTCCACCGAAGCCGAAGCCTGGCCCACCGAAACCATGTCCAGGACCATGGCCAGGGCCGCCAAAACCGGGACCTCCAGGACCTCCGGGGCCATGACCGCCGGGGCCTCCTGGTCCGCCGGAACCGCCGGGACCATGCATAATAATTCCTCCTTTTTAAAGAACAGTGATTGGTGTTAGTAGATTATTAGGTGTGGCTGTCTGTAGCAGATTTATAGTTTTGCAGGACTGATATGCGGTTTTATGACAGAATTTTACAACACCAAAACAGGCCTAGGCAGGCCTTATCTCTATACTAGCACAGAATTATGATTTTGTCAATAAGCGGGAGCGGAATGGTGGAACAATGTAATGATGGAGCGGCAGGATGGCGGGATTTTCTAAGTAGCTGTAAAAATCGTCTTTTCTCGGGGAGTGCTCGTAATATCTTGACCCAGCTCTGGCTTGGTAAAATTAAAGTGAAACTTAATTCTTGCGAGAATCTAAGCTTGAGGCTATTGACTTGGCGAGAGAATACAGGTAGAATAGAATGTATGCTAAAATTGTTTCGTTATCTTAAGGCGTATTGGTGGCAGATAGTTATACTTTGTGTGGCAATTTTTGTACAGTCGTGGTCGGTGATTCAGCTGCCAGCGATTATGGCGGAGATTGTGAATAATGGTATCGTGGCAGGGGATATTAGCTATGTCTGGGAGGCGGGGGCCCGGATGGTGCTGTTTGCGCTGATTGCGTCGGCGTGTGCGGTGGTAGCGAATATGATTGCGGCGATCGTGGGAACGGGCTTTGCACGCGACCTGAGAAATGATGTGTTCAAGAAAGTGCTGAGCTTCTCGGTGGGGGATATGAAGAATTTTTCGACAGCATCATTGATTACGCGGACTACGAACGACGTGATGCAGGTGCAGCAGGCAGCAGTGATGTGTATGACAATGCTGCTTCGGGCGCCCGTGATGGCGATCATGGCGATCGTCCAGGCGGTAGTGACGGCGCCAGACATGACATGGATTATTGCGTTGGCAGTGGCAGTGTTGCTGGTACTAGTAGTGACGATCCTTGGGATCGTGATGCCGAAGTTTAAGATTTTCCAGCAGTTGGTGGACAAAATTACGATGCTGACGCGGGAGAACCTGACGGGGTTGAGGGTGATCCGGGCGTTTAATAATGAGAAGCTAGAGCAGAAGAAATTTGATAAGGCGAATACCGATCTGACGAAGCTGGCGATATGGGTGGATAAGGTGATGTCGCTGCAAAATCCGTTGATTAACTTAGTGTTTAACGGGACGACGATCCTTTGCATTTGGATTGGGGTGTCGTTGATTACGAAAGATGTGGCGTATCTGGGTAATATGATGGCGTTTATGCAATATGCGATACAGGTGATTATGTCATTTTTGTTTCTGACAATGTTGTTCATTGTGTTGCCGCGGGCGAATGTGTCGGCGAAACGGATTAACGAGATAATGAATACGAAGACTTTGATTGGCTGGAAGGATCATACGGTGGGGAAGCCAGATTTGCAGCCGTCGGTGGAGTTTGACCATGTGAGCTTTGCCTATGAAAGCGCAGAGGCGAAGGTACTGGAGGATGTGTCGTTTGTAGCGAAGGCGGGCGAGACAACGGCGTTCATCGGTTCGACGGGGTCGGGGAAGTCGACTTTGATCAATCTGGTGCCGAGGTTTTATGAGGCAACGACAGGAACGATCAAGATTAATGGTATAGATATTAAAGATTATGCGCAGGATGATTTGATGCGGCGGATAGGCTATGTGCCGCAGAAGGGGATTTTGTTTGCGGGGACAGTGAAGAGCAATATCATGTTTGGCGCGCCGGAGATTAGCGACGAAGAAGTGCGGCGGGCGGCACAGATTGCGCAGGCGGAAGAGTTTATTGAGAAATTGGACAAGAAGTATGAGGCGCATATTGCACAAGGGGGAAGCAATGTTTCGGGTGGGCAGAAGCAGCGGCTTTCGATCGCGCGGGCGGTGGCGAAGGACCCAGATATTTATATCTTTGACGACTCGTTTTCGGCGCTCGACATGAAGACTGATGCGAAGCTGCGGCAGGCGTTGAAGCCGGTGACGAAGAACGCGGTGACGTTGATCGTGGCGCAGCGAATTAGCACAATTAAAGATGCAGAGCAGATCGTCGTTCTGAACGAGGGGAAAGTAGCTGGTAAGGGTACGCATCATGAACTTTTGCAGAGCTGCCCAGTGTATCGAGAGATTGCGAAGTCGCAGCTGTCGGAGGATGAGTTCGCGGCGGAGCTAGAGCGGGGAAAGCTAAAGAAAGAGAAGATCGTGCGGGGCGGAGTCGTAAGCAAGTCTGGGGGCGTACTGTCGGGGCAGGTTGACAGTGGCTCGGCGCAGGGGCGATCAGAGCAGATTGATGACGGTTCGGCACAGGAGCGATCGGAGCGGGGAACTGGTGATTTGGCGCAGAGTCGATCGGAGCAGAGAACTAAGCAAAAGAAAGGAGAGAAGCGTGCCTAGAATGCAGGCGGATGAGAAGCCGAAAGATTTTGGTAAGACTTTTCGGACTTTCTTGAAAGATTTGAAGCAGTGGCGGATTTTGCTGATTGTGTCGGTGGTGCTGACGATTATTTCGGTGGTATTGTCGCTATTCGGGCCATTGATCCTGGGGCAGATCACGACGGAAGCGGTGAACAGCTTCATGGCGACGGGGGCGATCGACTGGGGTGTGGTGACATCGCTAATTATTCAGTTGGTGATACTATATTTGGCTTCGGCGGTGCTAGGATATATCCAGGGGGTGGTGCTGGCGATTGCAACAGAAGAGTATGGCAAGCAACTGCGGGCGGATATTCTTGAGAAGATTTCGCGGCTACCCATATCTTACTTCGACAAGAATCAATTCGGTGATACGCTGAGTCGGATGAATAATGATGTCGATACGGTTACGGGGTCGCTGGCGCGGATCTTGTCGGAGGTACTGTCGGATGTGGTGACGATCGTGGGGATTTTCGTGATGATGCTGACGATTTCGGTGCCGTTGGCGCTGGTGGCGCTACTGATTCTGCCTCTGTCGCTACTTTCGATCAGCCGTTTGGCGAAGAAGGCGCAATCGCTCTTCCGGACGAACCGGATGACGCTGGGTGAGCTGAATAACTCAATCGAAGAGGACTATGCTGGACAGTCGATCATTAAAGCAAACTCACACGAAGAAATTTCGATAGAGAAGTTTGAGCGGACGAATCAGCGGCTGTACGATTCGGGCTGGAAGGCGCAGTTCTTGTCGGCTCTGGCGTATCCGATTATCCATGTGCTGACAAATCTGAGCTATGCGGTAATTTGTGTGCTAGGCGGCGATATGGTGATAAAGGGAAAGATGGCGATTGGGCAGATCCAGGCGTTCATCCAGTATGTGAGCCAGTTTAATCAGCCGATTCAGGGTGTGTCGCAGATCGCTTCGAATATTCAGTCGACGATGGCGGCGGCAGAGCGGGTGTTCGGATTCTTGGAGGAAGCGGAAGAGCAGCCTGATGCGGACCCGGCGCACACGATAGAAGAAGTGAAGGGGGAGGTGGAATTCCATAAGGTGGATTTTGCCTACAATGCAGAGAAAGAAATTATCAAGAACTTTTCGGTGAAGATAGAGCCGGGGATGCAGGTGGCGATCGTGGGGCCGACTGGGGCAGGGAAGACGACGATTATTAACCTATTGATGCGGTTCTATGATCCGACGAGTGGGTATATTTCGATTGACGGCGTGCCGACGCGTGAGATGAAGCGGGCGGATGTGCGAAAGCTGTTCGGGATGGTGCTGCAGGATACTTGGCTGTTCTCGGGGACGATTGAGGAGAATTTGCGCTATGGTAATCCAGCGGCGACGCACGAAGATATCGTGCGGGCGACGAAGATGAGCAGCATTCATCACTTCATTGAAAGCTTGCCAAAAGGATACAAGACGGAGATTTCGGAAGATTCAGATAATATTTCGGCGGGAGAAAAGCAGTTATTGACGATCGCGCGGGCGATGGTGGCGAATCCGCCGATGATGATTCTCGATGAGGCGACGTCGAATGTGGACACGCGGACGGAGCAGTTGATCCAAGACGCTTTCGCGAAGCTGACGCATGGGCGGACGTCGTTCGTGATTGCGCACCGGCTGTCGACGATCCGGAATTCGGATTTGATCTTGGTGATGAAAGAGGGGGAGATTGTCGAGAAAGGGAAGCATGAAGAGCTGCTCGCGATGAACGGATTCTACGCGGAGTTGTATAATTCGCAGTTCGCGGAGGAGTAGGGGGGATTTTGAACTGGTGGGGGATGATCGGTTTGAGGTAGGTTGCTGTTTGGGTAGGTGATTTTGGGCTGGCGGGACTGCTCGGCTTGAGGTAGGATCGTATTAAAAGCCGCCCGGGTGGGGCGGCTTTGGGAGTGGGTCTGAGCGGTGTTCGGTCAAAACCTGTGAAAGCTTCACAGGTTTTGGAGTTTGCGAATAGAGGTGGAGGTTTCTAAAACCTTAGAAAGCTGCACAGGTTTGGCGGAAAATACCCGAACTAAAGTTCATGATGCGAATAAGGGAAGGCCTTGAAAATCCGGGTGTTTTGGAGGTAGCCCGGGAGCTCTTCGGGTGGGACTTGCTGGGCAAGCGGGCCGAAAGCTGCAGCCAGGGTCTCGTCGTGGGCGAGGAACTTTTCCAGCAGCCAGAGTCTGCTTTCGATGAAGGTGTAGATGCCATTTTGCTGAGGATATTTTGGGTCGTAAGCGTTCGCGACGGCGTATAGCCCTGGAGGCCAAGAAGTGCGGAGATAGAAGTAAACTGGTGTGGTGAAGGGGTCGGAAGATGTGAGATCCTTGATGTCGTACGCAATGGTATGAAGCTGGTTGCCGATTTTGTCGGCGCGTCGAGTAAGCTCGATGATCGAGTGGTCGGCTGTTGCGCTGGCGCTGGTGACTGGCGATTTGCGGATGCGATGGCGACGGCTCATTTTTATCACTCCTTAAGAGAATAGGTACGTAGCAGGTTGACAAGGACGGGCTATTGTTGTATTGTATCATGAAATGATGGATTTGTCAATGGGTGGCGCTTTTGGCATGTGATATAATGAGGATATGAAGAATATAGCGATTTTTGGGAGCTCGCGGGCGGGGAAGACGACCCTGGCGAAGATGATTGCGCGGAGGTATCCGCGGTATCAATTCATGGTGGCGGATATATTGATCGGCACTTTTGAACGAGTGCTGCCGCAGCTCCAGATAAACCACGATGGTGGGCGGGGAATGGAGGAAGATTTTCCGCGGTTCCTGGGGTCGCTGTACCGCCGAACGATCGAAAACGGGGCAGGGGAGTTTGGCTACATAGTAGAGTCTTGCGATATTACGCCGGAGCAGGCAATGAAATACTTCGTCGCGGACGACGTAATGATGGTGTTCTTGGCGACGCCGAGCTTGAGCGCGAGAAAAAGCTTCGAGATGGTGCGGAAATACGAGCGAGAGGGCGACTGGACGCTGAAACGCACGGATGAGGAGTTGCTGGCGCAGCGGGCGCATTGGGTGCAGCGGAGCCGGGATTTCGCCAGGGAATGTGAGGAGCGGGGGATTTGGTTCGTGGATACGTCGTACGATAGAGAAAGAGTACTGGAAGAGGTGATTGGGAAGCTAGGGTGTGAAGGGTAATTAGTCGCTGTTTTTTGCGGGGCTATTTGACGACGCAGCGAACAGAGTAGCCGGCGTAGCGATCGTTGTAGTCCTGCGGACCGAAATAGCTGGAGCTGAAGCTCAGGTAGTACGCGTAGCTGCTGCTAGAGTTCCGGGTAGAGGACCAATAGTACCCGTAGCTGCCGACACGGCGCAGACCGCTGGAGTCGGCGTACCCGGCAGCTGGAAAGTAGACCGGATCTTGACGTACGGTAGTTTGGTTCTTACCA
>CAZDQY010000017.1:0-14384 GCA_964508115.1 uncultured Candidatus Saccharibacteria bacterium | reverse complement strand
CTTTAAGCTGCACTGGGTCAGTCATTTCTGTACACGTCCCTGCCTCCGCGAAAGCTTGCATGGTGTTTATCTTTACTATCTCTTTCGCCTCCGCCACTACCGAGAGAAGAGCCTGTGTCTCGTAATGATCCGCTGGTTTGTAGTCGGTAATCTTTGCTGCAAAAGTCAGGTTATACGTATCAGTCTGGTCTTTAGCGTCGGCAGCTGAATAGGTAGGGGCGGTGAGTGTACCGTAGACTGGGAGAGTGCTATAAGCTAATGCTTCTGGAGGGAGATATGGGATGTAAGCTCCGGTATCAGCCGTTGTATTGGTTAATCCTAAATTATATCCCCATGTGTTATCACTAAAATTGGCTGGGCTAACTTTATTCCCTACGCCATTGATCTTTTCTTTATTGATCCTGCCGGTTAGCTCACTACCATATCCTTCAGCTGCTTGTACTGATATATGATAATCAGCTTTACCTTCTACTTTTACACTAAAGCTATTACTTATGTAGGCTACTACGCCTGATTCTACGGTCTCAGAAGTATTAAGTGCATCACCCATGATGAGATCTACTTTAGTACCTAGATTACTATCTGTGAGGATGTTGGTGGTGGCAGCTGAGGCTTCATCTACCTCACCCACGACTGGATTTGTAATGATCCCTAGTCCCAAAAAGAGGGCCAAGCTACAAGAAATTGGAATCCATCGGTAGAAATAAGTACTTTTACTATGAAGCTTTGTTTTCTCTGCAGCGGTGTACTTGCAATCTACACCACTGCTAGATGTAAAAGTTGATGGTTTTCTCTTCTTGTGTAGCATGGTAGCCCTCCTTTTGGTTCAGTTTTAACCCGAGAGCGCCAACCTTGTATATTGCGTCACCGATATACAAAAATGGTGCCATAGGTTGTTAGAACTACCACACAAATGACGCAACGCGAACGTTGTAGCATAAATGTAGATAGTGCCTATAGCACCATTTATATCTAAATTTATGCACTGTCATTGTGCGTTTTGGTAGTTCTAACATTCTTATTGTAGCACGCGGTGTGAAGTTTTGACAAGAGCTTTTTCGTAAACTCAGGAAAAAGTCAGCGTAAGGGGCATGGCGTGATATAATGGAGACATCATGCATATAGGGACGA
The DNA here is from genome assembly GCA_964508115.1 of uncultured Candidatus Saccharibacteria bacterium. Classification (GTDB taxonomy): domain Bacteria; phylum Patescibacteriota; class Saccharimonadia; order Saccharimonadales; family Saccharimonadaceae; genus Nanosyncoccus. The sequence continues at coordinate 13,253 of CAZDQY010000017.1, read as the reverse complement.
TATTGTTGGCGTGGCTGGGTATAGCGGCCATAGTGGTGGGAGCGCTGATGGGGATGGGTGTTTTGCGAATAGAGGTAGTAAAAGAGGACGACGATCCGGAAGAGAAAGACAAGAAAGACGACAAAAAGAGTTGATATTGACTATTATAGCATAAAATGTGTAAAAAGTCAATAGAGAAATGTGGAATTGTATATTATAATATATTTTTGTGATAAAGTCAAGTAGAGACAGAGTTGGAAGTAGGGAATTAAACATTCGTTGAGATGGATGTCGTGCAGAGAGATCTGGGGCAGAGAACGGGGTCGAGAGGGAAAGAGAACGAATGTAGGGAAATAAGAGATAAAAATGTCAAATTTGAAATTTGTAAAAAGTGGGAAAATCCGTACGGGTTTTGTTCGGGAAAGTGGGATTTGCTGAGGCTTGGGTAGTGCGGACGCTCCTCCGGAGGTCCGCTGAAGCAGAACCGACGCGACAATGATTTTCAGATTGCTTTTCAGTGCGGATGTTCGCTTTGCGAAATCCGCTAACCTCGAACTATCGAAAGAACGTGAAGGCGGTCAGTGCGGACACGCTAACGCGGTCCGCTACACATCGAATTGTCGAAAGAATGCGCATGCGCACTGGTCAGTTAGTGCGGATGTTCGCTTCGCGAAATCCGCTGAAGGAGAATCGACGCGGCAATGATTTTCGCCTAGATAAATTATATTTATCTAGGTTGGACAGGTTTTAGATGGCCAAAATCAAGTAAACTTTCTTTTGGCCACTAAAAATCTGTCTACCCCTATAAACTGACGTTTATAGGGGTGAAAATCGCAGTCCGTGATTCTACGTCAGTTCGGTGTTTGTTCGGGTGGACGGGGAGGAGGGTGCGAAACTTTGAGCTATGGTTGGTTGGTGCCGCGTGAGGCGCTGCACGGAATTTGCAGAAAAACAGAGGGAAATAGGGAATTTGTGGAACTGAAAAAGCCTTATAGGGGTGGAGGCCGCGGGCGGCCTGGGCGACTGGGGTGGATCTGGATTACCCCTATTAACTATAAGCGTAATGTCGTAAAATCTGTATTGTGCGACATTGAGCCTATGGCAAAAAGACGAGTATTCATGCGTGATTCTGATGGTAGTTTTAATTCCCTGACCAGGTGGGAGGCCTGTTTTGCGGCTAAACGTGGACCGCCGATCGTGTTTTTCCATAAATGTATGACTTGTGTGCTGGTTGGCGACGACTCAAGACTTTGCAAAAGGGTGGTCGATTGATGGGTAGTGGCGCCAGACCGTCAATTCGAGGGATGCGTGTTTTATAGAGGTGTACCTCTGGTTATTAGATGTCGATTGTATATTTCAAGAGATTTTATAGGGGCGTACCTCTGGATAATGATCCTGAAAACACTGTGCTGGGCTACATTTTTGGCTAGTTTTATTCGAATACTGGTATACATTGCTATGTGGGTCAGGGCTTTCATGTGGTATGCGCTTGTGAGCTGCTCGGCCCGGTAATTTATAGCTAGTATGCTATAATTTAAAACATTATTTAGATGATTGTTTATGTGTCTAAAAGTGAAAAACTTAATGTCGCAAAATGTGGAGTTTGAGACATATTGAGGTAAACAATCAAAATGCATAGAATAAAAAAGCCAACTCTTCATAGTAAGGTGGAGTTGGCTGATGCGGTGGGAGAAGTCTTGGGTGGTAGTTCGGAACTTTTTGCATTATCGACGTATCGTGGGTACGCGCCTCGGGGCGCTCGTGTCGTCAATGTGGTGCAGATATATGGTGCACCATCGGCGTCATTGTTGGCAGAAGAAATCAGCGGGCGGGCGACGGATGAGGCGGGTCTTGTCGCCGATGAGAGCGAAAATGCCGTAGAACAGGGTGATGGTGATAGCAGATGGGGCTTGCCACGCCGTAGGGTAGCAGACATACCAGCTGGCCAACGCTGAGGCGACCATCAGCCCGCAGACGAAATGCGTGACTGCTGTGATGCAAACGATATAGACTGTGGCGGAGCGCTGAGGGGTGACGAACGGTATGCGGTTCAGGACGAGCGTGATGACGGTGATAAATACGATGACGGCAAGTGCGGTGATTCGGTTGAGATGAAACAGGTGCCGGCAGGCGTAGAATGAGCCACAGAGAAGTAGTGTGAAGTCTGCCAGTGGGTCTTTTTTGGTGATGTGCAGTGGGCTCCAGGGGTGATGGTCGGCGCGGTCGCGAACGTATTTGCGGAAAATCCAGCCGTCAAACAGATCGCTGATGAGTGCCGAGCTAAAAAGCCAAGGTGTAGCTGGGTGGACGCCAAGTAATAGCGCGAGGACCGAGGCGATGGCGCGATACAGACAGATAGCGTCGGGTAAATGGATGAGCCAGAAGGACATTTTCATTCCCCTTTCTGAGTAGGATGACTTCTCGGTAAAAGTACGGTGTGATATTAAGTATATTGTACCATTATGTACGATTTCTGTCAATAACAAGGGTAGCTCCATCAGAGACGACAGAGCTATTCTAGAGAGGTATAATTCCCTGCTATTCCCTATTATTTACGGGTGGGCTTGGCGGATTTTTTACCAGAAGCTTTCGCGGCTGGGGTTGCAGGGCGTGGACTGCGGCGGCGACGCTCCTCGACGCTCATGAGACAGACGTAAGTGATGAGCATGAGTGCGGAGGTAGTGAGGCCGAGGTAGAACTCAGGGAAGGCATTCTCAAAGCTGTAGGCGAGGTTAATATGATCTTGATAATTCGGGACGGGCCAGGTAAGGAAGGTGAAGATTTCGGCGGTAATGACACCGACGAGGCCGATAATATCGAGGACTTTGCCGATCATGGCTTTCTTGAAGGGGAACCAGAGCCCGACGAGGAAGAGGATTACAGAGATGACACCGATAGGGTTCCAGAGATTGGCGAAGCCGCTGATCTCGCGGACGCCTCGGACGCCGCCGTACTGGCTGGCGACCATGGGGACGAGGCTGATTAAGAATGCGATGGTTAAGAAAATTTTGCGTTTCATATTAGTGTTTACCTTTCTTAAAGTTATTTATATTGATGTTGTAGGTGCTATGTGTGGTTCCCCTCCTCATTTCTGGGCTTTGTTGGCGACTTGCGACTTGCAGAAATGGCGACTTTACCGGTGTTTTTTAGCTTCGGATTGGCGACTTTGCCGATAAATTTGGCCTCGGTGCGGCGAGCGGTTTCGCGGGCAATGACTTGATACGGATCGGGGCGGGAGGCGCTGTCTCTGCTATTCTTACGGTCTGTATCAGGGGCAGCGGGGTTCGTAGATGCAGGCTTAGGACGGTTTTTGTCAGGTTTAGCTTGAGTATTTTCGCTTCTAGGGCTGTTTTTAGGCGTTTGGGTGGGTTTAGAGCTAGAACTGGGCTGTGAGGGCGGTTTGGTGCCAGAACGGCGTTCTGGTGGGACTTCTGGACGGCTAGATTGAGGAGCCCTGTTCGGCGTCTGTTCGATTTTTATGGCAGGTTTCGGTTGATTCCCTAGCGCTTTCGGGGTGTTTTCAGCAGAATTTGGTCGGTTTCCGGATGATTTTTCGGCGGTTTTTGGTTGATTCCCCGTGGTATTATCAGCGGATTTCGCCTTGGCTTGACTATCTAGCTGGCGTTCTTTGACGAGGCTGCCAAGATCTTTTAAGGTGGGGCGATTCTTCCCCTCGGCGCTGTTAGGGGAAAGTTTCATTTTTTTGAAATCGGCTTGCGGGGTGGGGACGTATTGGAAGGCAGGCTTCTTACTAATTCCCTGCTCACCTCTATTATCGCCTGATTCCCTGTCGGCGGCGCTGCGGGTGGTGTAGCTATTGCTGATCTGCTCGTCGACCATGCGACCGCTGTCGGAGAGCTCTTTTTTGTATTTTTCGGACTGCTCGATGGTCTCGCGGATCTCGGCTTCGACGTCGGCACGATTGCGGGCGTAGCCGCGGCGGGAGGACTCGACGATTTTATCGAAATTGTCTTGTGGAGTGGTAGGTAAAGAGAGAGTGGTAGCGGAGAAAGCAGGGACTTTTTCGCCGTTGATGATCATGGAAATGATAAAATGGCGGTTGTTCATCTGGATGAGATCGGATTGGTCGAAGGTTGGTTCGAACTGCTTTACCAGCATCGGGGCGTCGTCAGCGGAGACACGGAAAGAAATGGTAGTACCAACGTTGCCGAAGACGGCGTCGCGGACGGAGTCGGTCATTTGGGAAATGTATTGGTTCGCGACGGTGAGGTTGAGGCCGTATTTGCGCGCCTCGGAAAGAATGACGGCGAAAGAGTCGGTGGCAAAGTTTTGGAACTCATCGACATAGAGGTAGAAAGGACGGCGATCAGCGACATCGGGGATGTCGGAGCGGCTCATGGCGGCAAGCTGGACTTTGGTGACGAGGAACGCGCCAAGGATACCGGCGTTGTCTTCGCCGATGAGGCCTTTGCTGAGGTTTACGACGAGGATTTTGCCTTGGTCCATGATCTCGCGGACGTTGAAGCTGGATTTCGGCTGGCCGATGATATTACGGATAATCGGGTTCGCGGTGAAGGCACCGACCTTGTTGAGCACTGGCGCGATACTTTCGTTGACCTGTTTCTCGTTCCATTGGCCGAACTCGTGTTTCCAGAACTGGAGGACGGTGACGTCATTACAGTAGTCGAGGGTCTCTTTGCGGAAATCTTTGTCAGTGAGGAGGCGCGAAATGTCGAGCAGGGTAGTCTCGGGGCGGTCGAGGAGGGCGAGCAAGGTATAGCGTAAAATGTGCTCAAGACGTGGACCCCAAGAATCGCCGAACATACGCTTCAGCACGCCGATGACCTCGGAACAGACATTCGGCTTGCGGGCGGGATCAGAAAGTTCGAGCGGATTAAAAGCGACTGGGTAGGCAGTGTCGGCAGGGTTGAAGTAGATGACGTCTTTGATACGGCTCTCAGGGACGAAACGGAGATTGTTAATGGCGAAGTCGCCATGCGGGTCGATGATACAATAGCCTTGATTATAGAAAATATCTGAGAGAGCGAAGAGCTCGAGCATACCAGATTTACCGGCACCGGTTTGGCCGATAATATAGACGTGGCGCGAGCGGTCGCGGCGGAGCATGCCGAATTGATGATTAATACCACGGAAATTAGTGAGACCGAAAGCGGAGATATTCTCGTCGTGGGCGGCATTGCCGGTGACGAGCGGGAGGGTGGCAGGTGGCTCGGCGGTCTTCGAGGTGGCCCAGACGATGTTTGGCGTCTCGACGGAGGTATGCGGGAGGTGATAGACCGAGGCGAGCTCAGAGATATTAAGGATGAAGCCATGGTCGGCGAACTGGCGGAGCTTATAAGCGTCGAGATCTTCGGGACTGAAGCTGCCATTGGTGAATTTGAAACCGTTGAGATTAGTGGAGTTGAATTGCTTGAATGTGCCCACGAGGGCTTGCATGTTGAGCTTGGCACTGGTCTGATCTTGACCGACGTAGGCAAGGCGAATTTTGACTTCGTAGCCGAGCTTGGTGGCTTTTTCCTCGGCTTTAGCAATGCGGGTCTTGTCGCGCTCGGATAGCTCGACTTTTTGGGGATCGTTAGTACCGCCTTCGGGCGGGCGGAAGAAAGCACCTAGAGCTTGACCGAGCCAGACCCAGTCGATGATACCGCCTTTTTTGCCAGATTTGACTTTTTTGATCCATTTGTCAGTAGTCTCTTTGTGCCAATCGTCAGGGATTGGGCGGGTGAGGATCTGTACCCAGAGCTCTTCAGAGGCGTCAGGGTTCAGCTTGGCGAGGGTGCCGGTAATACCAGCGAGCGGATCGACTTCGAAAGAATCAAAAGTCTTGATCGGCAAGGCTTCGTTCTCGGTAAGGGTGAGCTCGGCGGAGTAGATGACGGGGTATTTGTCGCGATTATCGGTGTAATCTTCGTTCATTTTATAAATCTGGACAGTAGGATATTGAGCATAAATCTGCCCTTCGACGAAGCTCTGGAGAATTTTTGGGACCCAGATGTAGAAACGAATCTGACCGCTCGTGGAGGCAATTTCGAAGCTGAGGTGCTCTTGGACGCCACCGGTATTCTTGAGCTCGGTTTTGTCGCGCAAAATACCGTGCAAACTGGCGAAGAGCTGCTCGGCGGCGAGCTCACGTTTGTCGTTGGTGCGAGGAATTTCGAGCATCAGAAGGACCGAGTCGACATTGAGAACTTTGAGGCGGTTGATCTTCCGATAATTAAGGTAGCTTAAAACACCTAGGACCCCGACAATAGGAATCCAGACATAAGGTTGCAAAATAAAACTAATAAACTGCGCAAGCATAACTTTATTATATTACATACCCACCTTTTTGACAATCTACTCAGCTAGCTTGTAAGAATCTTTGCCGACCTTGGTGAAGAGATCTTTGTTTTGAAGATTGAGCAGGACTGTAGTCTCTTTGACTTTGCGGGCGTGGAGGACACGTTTGACGATCTCTTCGCGAGTAAGCGGTTCGCCAGCTTTCTTGAGGACGTCGCTGATAATGTCGGCGACGGTGCCGCGAGCATAGCCCCAAGTGTTGAGCGCATAAATACCGCGACCGATGAGGACGAAGCGCGGATCTTTGATTAGCTCGTTGTGAATCGCCTGAATTGTGACATTCTTGCGACGAAAATCAGAGGCAGAGATGGCTTCGGCGATCTCGGAGAAGTGCATCGGCTCCTTTTTCGCTTCGAGGACAACGAAAATCTTATCACGAATGTTGCGAGGGTTGACAGTCGGCCATTTAGTGAGACCCCAGAGACCATTTAGCGAAGCAAGCTGTTTAGAAATTGACGCGATGGCGCGAATATAGCTTGGATGCTCATAATCTAGCTTTTTGTCAAGATCGTCGATGGTCATCGGGGCTTTGTTTTGCTTGATGATCTCTACGATTTCGTCGATCTTGTCGTGGATCACTTGAGTATCGCCGTAGTCAGCAATACCGATAGCGGAATAGTAAGAATCATTCTCATCGATGGCGGTGAGATTACTAGAGATAGAACTGATGAAAGCAAGCTTAGCACGTTCGGCGGGAGTAGCTGGGCGGCCATAAATCTGCTCGCCAAGCTCGGTAGTACGGGCGACGCGGCCTAGCTCGGTAAGGTTGCGGATGATGAGCTTCTCTGCCGGGGCGAGATCGTAGATCTGACCTTCCTCAGCACCAATACGCAGACGCACCAAAATCGCCTTCTCGAGCTGACGTACGCGCTCACGAGTGATGTTTAGTAGCTCGCCGATCTGCTCCAAGGTTTCTTTTTGCCCGGTTAGCCCAAAACGGCGCGAAATAATTTCGCGTTCGCGTTCCTGCTCAATGATATTTAAGCTACCCGAAATGGCGTTTTCTATAATGCTGGCGTTCTGGTCCATCAGGTTCCCTTCGTTCCCCACCCGAACATAAAATTAATAATATAACGTTTCACTAATGATAGCATATTTTCATAGTGCTGTCAACGGTCAGATTTGATTTTCTGCGAAATTGTTGACTTTCTATAACTTATTATATCACTTTTTGGAAAAATTTGAGCAAATTTTAATGAAATTTTGACATTTTTGCACGAAAAGCTTATGGTAATAAAACAAGGGGTGGTAAAGGTAGATAATGCCAATAATGTTGTAAAAATTACAACGTTATTATGGCGTTATTTCTGGGCGGATTTGGCGGCTTTGCTGGCAGAGCGCCGTGTGGTGGCGGTTTTAGCTTTAGCGGCCTTAGAAGCCGTTTTTGAGGCCTTAGACGCGGTTTTGGTAGTGCGAGTGGTAGATTTTTGGGCGGTTTTTGTGGATTTTGCGGTAGTCTTGCGGGCGGTGGTCTTCTTAGTGGCGGCAGTCTTGCGGGCGGATTTGGCAGCAGATTTCGTGGCTTTGGTAGCTGCCTTGACTGTCTTCGTGGTAGTCTTGGTAGCTTTCGTAGTGGTTTTGCGACCGAAACGTCCGCCGCGTGCGGGCTTATCTTCGAGCATTTTCTGGGCTTGTTCGAGGGTGATGGATTTCGGGTCGGTTTCTTTCGGGATTTTGACGTTGTTGAAACGACCGGGACCTTTGACATAAGGACCATAGGCGCCAATGATAATCATAATGTCGCCCCAGTCGGCCACAATGGAATCGATCTTCGCTTGGTAAAGTTTGGCGGCGGTGGCGAAGTCGATGGTGTAGGGGTCGTAATCTTTAATCTGGATGTTGTATTTGCCGGCCTTCAGATAGGGGCCAAAGGGGCCGCTGGCTGCGATGATTGTAGTGCCATCCTTGGTCGTGCCAAGCTCACGTGGGAGGGCGGGCATAGCGAGCTGCTTGAGCGCTTCGGCGAGAGTGACAGTCTTCTCGGTCTTGCCTTGAGGGAGCGGAGCGAAACGGGGCTTCTCGCCGGAAGTTTTCTCGTTGTCGCCGAGCTGAATAAAGCCGCCGTTGCGCCCGATCTTGGCATAGATCGGTAGACCGGTCTTGGGATCTTTGCCGAGTTCGCGGGCGTTATTATAACGGGCGGCATCGTCGGACTTCAGGACGGTTTTCTGGAAAGGGCCGTAGAAATCGCGTAGCATCTTCACGCGTTCGAGCTTGTGATCGGCGATCTTATCGAGGTCTTCTTCGATGGTGGCGGTGAATTGATAGTCGACAATGTTATTAAAATTGTCGGTGAGAAAGCCAGCGAGCAGCTCGCCGACAGGGGTAGGGAGAAGCTTACCCTTGGTAGAACCGGTCTTCTCGGTGGCGAGATTGCGCTTGACGGTATTCTTCTCGAGAACGAGTTCGACGACTTCGCGCGGTTCGCCTTCGGAATCGCCCTTGATGACGTAGCCGCGGGTCTGGATGGCGGACATGATGGTGGCGTAGGTGGAAGGGCGGCCGATGCCGAGCTCTTCGAGCTTTTTGACGAGGGAGCCTTCGGTATAGCGGGCAGGCGGTTTGGAGAAGCTTTGACGGGCGGTAATGGAGATGCGCTTCAGTTTATCGCCGATGGCGAGTGCGGGGAGCTCTTCTTCTTTGAGGCGGCCAGCGACCTTGAGGAAGCCGTCAAAAACGATAACTTCGCCTTTGGCCTCGAAAGCGCATTTTTGCTCTGCGTCATTGATGATCTTGACTACGGTTTTCTCGGTGGTGGCGTCGGCCATCTGAGTAGCGAGGGTACGATTGCGAATGAGACGGTAGAGTTTGCGCTCGTAGTCATTCTTGCCGGCGACTTCTTGGTCGATATGGGTAGGGCGGATAGCTTCGTGTGCCTCTTGGGCGCCAGCGGACTTGGTCTTGAAATTGCGCACTTTGAGATAATTCGCGCCGTATTTTTCCTCGACGAACTTAGCGGTCATAGCGATGGCTTGCTTAGAAAGGTTGAGGCTGTCGGTGCGGTGATAGGTGATGAGGCCGGCTTGATAGAGAGCCTGGGCAGCGTTCATGGTAGTTTTGGTGGAGAAACCGAGACGAGAGTTGGCTTCGATCTGCATTGACGCGGTCGTGAAAGGTGGAGCGGGGTGGCGTACGCCAGGGGTCTTGCTAATGGCGTCGACGGTGAAATTAGCAGGGGTAATCTTGTCTAGATAATTATGCGCGGTGCGTTCGGTGTCAAAAGCGTGGTCAAGAGTAGCGGTGATCTCGTCTTTGTCTTTGGTCTGGAATTTGCCGGTCACTTTGAACTTAGCATTGGCGGCGAATTTCTCGATTTCCTGCTCGCGCTCGACGATGAGCCTGAGCGCAGGCGACTGAACGCGGCCGGCCGAGATGGCGCCGGGGACTTTGCGCCGAACGACCCCAGAGAGGTCATAACCGACCAGCATATCAAGGGTCTGGCGGGCTTGCTGCGAGGCGACCATATCCATATCGACGGTGCGAGGGTTCTGAATCGCGGCCTCAAGGGCGGGTTTAGTGATCTCATGGAAGGTGATACGCTTGGTGTTTTTCGGCAGACCGAGAACTTCGGTGAGATGCCAAGAAATCGCTTCGCCTTCGCGGTCTTCATCGGTCGCGAGCCAGATGGTCTGGGCAGCTTTAGCGGCGCGTTTGAGCTCAGAGATGATCTTCGTGTGGCCAGGGTCGATTTCGTAAGTAACGTCAAAAGTATCCCTGTCGACTTTGGTGTCTTTACGAATGTGGCCCACCGATGCCAAGACATGATAATCTTTGCCGAGATATTTTTCGATGGTATGAGCCTTGGCAGGAGACTCCACGATTACTAAGTTTTTAGGCATATATTATTATCATATCATACTTGTCAAGCCTTTGCTTTGCAAAGTCTTGCTGCTTGCGTCGCTCAAGGAAAAAGCCAGCGCTTTTTCCTACTCGCTTTCCTTAGCGGTTCAAGTGCTAGCTTTGAAAAAGCTAGCACTTGCTATTTTGTACCATCGAGAAAAACCTAGACAACAAAAGCTGACGCTTTTGTACAATAAAATAGCTAAATACTCTACGAAAAGTGAACTTTTCTTCGTTTATTTAGCCATTTTATCTATCAAAAAGAGCTGAAGCTCTTTTTGATTGTCTAGGTTTATCCTCTCACCGGTGCTCACATAGTTCAAGTCTATGCTGATAGCCTGCCCTATCTAGAAGTAGAAATGAGAGTTTCCATACAAAGCGGAAAGCGCCCCTACTGGGGCGCTTTACTATTGTGCAGCTGACGGAACAGGAAGATGCTGTAGTGCAATTCTGCAACAACCATGATGGCATGCAGAGCGAGGGAAAATGGGACTATCCTAATCCAAGAGTAGTTGCCGTAAGAGATATCGACATAGGGGAGGGTGCTGCAGAACCCGATGGTTTGGTCCATGAGCCACATGCCGGGGAGGAAGAGTAGGCAATTAATGAGGAAGGAAAAAGGGTTGGGGTCGTCGATGACGGCCTTGCTGTGGAGGTATCCGCAGATGATGCCGACGACAGTACTGAACCCAAAGGCAAGTATGATGGCGAAGAAAATACCAGGAGACTCGAGCGGCCAGTGGCTTTTCTCAACGACCTCAAGGATGCTGAAGATCGACCAGCCGATGGTCCAGCCCGGAATGATGATGAAAGCTAAGGGTAAATGACGGTTCTTCATGGTGAATAATTCCCCTTTCAGATTCTGTGGGTGGCTGCACGTTAAGGTACTTATACTTCCATTGTAGCACAGATTTGTGATTCTGTCAATAGCGGTTATGGTAATTTTGCGGTTTTGCAAGTGGTATTAGCAACTGTCGTAATTCTGTCGCAATATTTCCCTATTGGCAAGAAAATCCCCCAGCTAGGCTGGGGGATTGGAGGATGATAGAAAAGGCGTAAAACGGTAATGCGGGCCGCAAAGATCATTGATCGGGGCAGCGAGCTCGCCGCCAAGGTCGATGGTGGGGTCGATTCCTTCCTCGACGGTGAGTGCAGATTCCAAGAAAGCGGACATAATACCATCCTTTCTAAGGTGCGGAGGTCAAGGAGTGATAAAAACGCAGGCGAGGATGGAGAGGATGAAAACGATGACGATTCCCCAAGACATCACAGCGGCGACGACTCTGTCCATATGTTCACCTCTCCTCAGATGTTGGTTGGGTCGCCGACGAACAGCATGTTGCCGCCGTCGTCGGTGACGGTGTCGTCATCTGCCATGCAGTTGATGTTCCATTCGGTGCGCTCATCTTGATCGGCGGTGCGCTCGTAGACCAGATTGTCGTTCCAGATGATCTGCAGGCCGTAGCGGCGAGGCTGGGCAGGGTCGGGCGTGTAGACCATGGAGACCCGGTCGAACTCCGTGCCGTCGCCCTCGACATCGAAGGTGATGTAGATGGTGGGGCCGCCGGCTTCCATGACGGCCTCGTATTCGCTGAGGCCACTGTCGAGGCCTTCTTCTGCGGGCAGTCCTTCGAGGTCGCGGTTCCAGAAGTTCAGGAAAGCGACTTCGGCCAAAAACGGGGTGTCGGTGTTGACGCCAAGGATGGTGTCGAGCCCGGCCTTGCGTAGCAGCTCAAAGTGTTGCTCTGAGGTGTAGAACTTGTCAGACATTTTAGTTCCTCCTTCGGTAAATGCGGTCAGGAAAGGTGGGTTTGGATGAGATTCAGGATCTCTGCGTGGAGCGTGGCGATCTGGCGGCTCTCGATGGAAATGGGGTGATTGTCGTCGGTCTCGCCGAGCATGTCGGTATAGATGGGATGGCCCGGGAGCGGCTGGATCGTGGTAGAGACGTGCGCGGTGAGGTCGCTGTGAGCTTCAATGATCTGCTCGCACTCTGGGAGCAGGTGGCGTAGGTCGGGGGAATTCTCGAAGTAGGTGTGGATGAGCGTGCTGAGAGCATCGTAGCTGCTACAAAGGAGAAAATATCCTCCGAGCTGATTGATGTGCTCGGCAGTAGTGCTGGGAACGTTTTCCATGGTTGACCTCCTTTTTGATGTAAGCGTTAGTCTGACTTGCCAGCTGGGTTGAAGATAACATAGAATAGGGCGAACGGGGTACAGATGACGAAGAGCACAAGGATGCTGACGAAGGCTTTGAGCGGTTCGGAGACGTAGGCCTTCCAGATGGAAGGGCGATCATGGGAGCGGTTCTTGCGGGCGTGCCAGTTATCATACACGATAACAGCGGCGCAATAGACGCCGACGATCGGCAGGATAAGTGCAGACCCAAGGTAGCGCAGGCGCTGGAAGAAGTTATAGTCGGGCATATTATCGGGATAATGATACATATTGACCTCCTTTTGGTGGGTGTAAGGTACAGATGCTACTATTTTATCATAAAATTGATGTTTTGTAAAAATGTGGCCAGAGTACTAGAATGGAGGCGTTTGGTTAAGAACGTGAGCAGATTTGCCGAAACATGGGTAATTGATAGAAATAACCCCGCTCAAGTTGTGAGCGGGGCGGCGGAGGGGGCGTGGATGTTTAATCGGGCTCACCGAAGATAAGAATGCGGAAGAACTCGTAGATGCCGCAGCCGAGGCCGCCGAACACTATGATGCAGCCTAACCCTACTGCACTTAGCAGTTCACCAAGGGCAGTTTTGGGAGAATGCGGCGCCTCCCTGATACTATTGATGGCGGAAATGACGGCGATGACGGGGATGAGAGGAATAAGGATAATGCATTCCCCGATGTTGCGTAAGGTTTCTAAGGTCGGACCAAGCCGGTAGACCTTTTTCGAGCGGGTCAAGGTTGTGTTGTTCATGGTTCCCTCCTAAGATGCTCCCCTCCTATCTAGTATTATAGCATAAAGCAAACAAAAAAGGCCTCGGGTAAGGGTGGGCATCACCTGAGGCCTTTTTGGCCCTATAACGCATCGTCGTTCGACTCCGGAAAGAGTCCCGGAAGCGCGACCCACCTCACACAAACACGGGGCCCGCCGGTTATAGGGATT
>CAZDQY010000016.1:0-14913 GCA_964508115.1 uncultured Candidatus Saccharibacteria bacterium | reverse complement strand
TAATATAAGGGCAAAAATACGAGACCACCGAGTCGTGATATAGTGAAATTATGAGCAGAAAATCAAAGTTTACCCCAGAAGTCACCGAGCGAATCCTCACCTTGATTCGTGACGGATTCACCGTGTCTGATGCTTGCCGTGGAGCGATGATTTCTACCGACACTTTCTATCGTTGGTGCGATAAATATCCAGACTTTCACAAAGCTGTGGTCGAGGCAACCGACCTTCAATGGAAGTATGCCGAGCAACTTGTCCGTAGTGGCTACCGAGGATACGCTAGGAGACTGAATCGACCATCTGTAAATTATCGGTCCCCTGGGAATATGCCGTTTGAAATTCATTTGCGGCTAAACTGAACAGGTTTAGGAGGTGAAATACCAAACGCAGATTGCGACAAAAACACCAAATAAAATGAGCGACAGAACAAAACAAACCATAACTACGGCAAAAGCCCCATTGCTAACTTCTCGTTTAGGGTTCTTAGCGGCGTCTTTGCCCATTTCGTAGTACCACCAAGGGCCGAAGGGACTACTCATTATCGTTATAGCCCATTTCATCTAAGGTATCGCCAAGCATGTCTTCCATATCGGTGATTCCAAACCTGGCACTGCTTAAGACTTCGTCTTCGTCGATATCGTCACGCCCCATTATATCCATCGCATCACCTAGTATATCTTCGAGCTCAGTAAAATCTCTTTCAGCATTTTGTGGCATAGTGTTTTTCCTCTGTCTAGATTATAAGTCTATTCCAATCGCTGGGGTCATATTTCGATTCAGGAAACTCTATATGTTCGCCGCGTAGTTGCGCCTGGGCCATTTCCCGGGTAACGGCGTTACCTTGTAATTCAAAGTGGCCATCGGTAGCCATATTGACGATTCCGCCCCAAAGCCCCTTCATATCTGTAATGTCAAACCCCCACTTCGGCTCCCTGTAGAGTTTAGCGATTTCATTATAGTCACGGAAGAAGGCCTGAAGACCGTCTGCTTTTTCGTCAACCGAGCCACCCAGTGTGGTGCCAGGCTTGGCGGTGTCACCTGATTTTGTGTCAAATATGCCTAGCGTGCCATCCGTAAATCTGACGATGTAGTCTGGATAAAAGATAGATTCTTCCAGCCCCTTCTCGTCGTTCTTGTAGTATGGAACCCCAAAATACTTCGGTTCACTTGTGCCATTTCTATACCACCACACGACGTTATCGGAAGTATCAAGCAAAGCCTCGAACTTCTCTTCTGTCTTCCATCTGTTTTCTGTGGGGCGATAGTATGGCTGCAGGGCGTGCTTTCTCATTGGATAGGCTTCATACTTTTCACCAAATTCTTGCTCGTCTGGTATTTTGAAGTCCGTGTAAGTTAGTTCAGTCTCTTTATCCATCGTCTTGGCAAACTCTTCTTTTGCATCGTCAATGACTAAGTTTAGAATTTCTTGATTAGCCACAGAGCAGGCTACTATTCGCTGCACTTCCGACTCGTCATCGATGCCATTATCTGAGAACCATTTATAGATTGCATCCTTGAGCACTCGGCTGGAGTCGTGCGGGGCATATGGTGAAGATGCTGATTTAAGGAACAGGTTAAATACTCGCTCGATGTAAGGTTTATCAGCGGCTAGGTTGACTTGCTGGCTTTGTTCAAATAATTCTTGGTCTATTGCATCCAAATGACTAAAACCCACATCAGCAAGAACAGGTATCGTTAGCTCGTTAGGTGCTATTTCTAGCAAAGTGTCTAGTTTTTGGAGCCGAGCATTCTTATCATCTTCTTTGCTAATCTGGAATCTCTCTTTAAGCTTAGGGAAGAACTTCTTGCGAAAGTTGCGGTTGAGACGATGGCGTTGGCCAACTACACGCTTACGGTAGATGTTTGGCAAACAGAAGTTATCCCTGAACTCTGGGAGCTTATGACTAAATCTAGTTTTAAAGAAGGTCTGAGTGTCGGCATCTTCTTGCAATGCAATTTGATTGATGTTCGTGTAGACATAGGCCGTATTAAGTGTAGCATCATCGTAATGTTTGAGCTCGGGCATACGTAGGATACGGCCCACCGTCTGAATCTCAAAAGTAACAGATTTGATATCTCGGAGCATTACTAAAATCGAGGCTCTAGGACAATCCCAGCCTGTGGCGATGGCTTGTTTGAAGATAAGCACTTCAATAGGCGAATCGTTTTTGACGACAGAGGTTTTAACGTCTTCAGGGTAGTGGTCGCCAGATACCCAGATGGCCAATTTGCCGTTGTCATAGCTAATGCCGTTTTCATCCATAAACTTCTCGACCGTCTCACGGGTAGTTTGGTCTACTGCACTCATCTTTTCGCTAGAGTCGGTTGGGAGTTGAACTAATATCAGTGGATTGATATTAGTTCCCTGGTGGCGATATTTTTCTGCAAGAATCTCCCGTTGTTTGAGTGCAGCAGCTAGCACCGCCGTATCGGCCGAGTTCTTATCTACCACCCCAGCAATGTCGTTGTTGATAACGGTGTTATTCTTGATTAGACCGCTCTCGATTACCTCTCGAATCGGAACCTTGATATATCTGCCCGTATTGTTTTCATAATAGCCCTGTTCAAATTTCGTGCTCGGAGTGGCCGACACCTCAAGAACTAGGTCGGGCTTGATAACTTCCTGAACTAGTCTTTGAGAGTTAGGACCGAGATAGGTTTTGTGTGCTTCATCTACTATGAGCACGATTTTACGGCCAGCCTCACGAGTTTTTTCTAATACCTCTTGGAGATTACGTCCATCTTCTCCGATACGAACAAATACATTGGTAAAAATCTCGATTTGATTCCCATCGTCATCAGTTTCCTTACCTCGCCTAAACATCTTCTCCCAGTTGCAAAATAGGACGGTATTTTTCTCTAGTGCATCGGCTGGCAGATTCTCCAACTCCTGAAAGTCATATTCACTATCGGGAAGGTAGGCATACTTGAGTTTAAGGTAACTTTGATGTGACAAATCGCCAACGCTAGCCCAGATAAATACAAACTCATCATCGAGATTTTCTGTCAGTAGCTGCTCGAGCATCGCTGCTGTCATCACTGTTTTTCCTGAGCCAGTTGGAGCGTGCAGAATCATCGCAGCATTCGGTCTTGCAGCCACGATGAGTTCTTTGAACCCCTGGACTAGTCTCTCGACAGCCTCACTTTGATATTGAACTAGGTTCATCTTTTGCCTCCTTTATTGAAGATACGTTTGTAGATTTCCAGGACTCCTTCAGGGATGGGTTGGCTCTCGTAAGTATGTTTGAGGTCGGCTGATAATTCATCGAGTCGGCCGTAGTTTGTATAGGAGAATACATAGAGGTGGACTGGTGCATCTGTCTCCAATTCTTCAATTCGTGCAATATAGTCGGCTAGCTCGAAACGGTCAAATACTACAGCAGTCAGACCACGAGAATTTCTGTAGACCTTGAACTCATTTTCATCAATTACCTTCTCAAAGGCACCTTCACGAATCCGAATCATATCTTCGCACGCAGGAGAAAGTTTGCGGCGAAGTTTATCAAGCGTTTCATCCTTCTTAACAAAATCAGTTTTGAAGTAGCGAACATTGGCTGGGATACCTTCGGTATCACCATAGCCTTTCACTACGGCTTTGATACGTGGGTAAGTGACCTCTTCGGCGATTTTGTTCTCATTATTAGTGCAGAGAATGAATTGTCTATGGCCGCCATCTTCTTTATTGAGTTCCAGAACAGCTTGCCCAGTAGTTCCTGAACCAGCAAAGAAGTCTAAAACGACTCCCGCTTTGTTGGAATGTAATTTGAGGCACCAGCTAACTAGCTCAACAGGTTTGGGGTTACTGAAGGCCTGTTTTCTTCCGATAACTTCATTTAACCGTTTCGTTCCCTTGGCATTCAAAAACTCATCAAGCCACAGTTTTTCGTATTGGTATTTATTCTGGTCTTCATCTGGACTATAATAGTGTTTTATCCAAACCTTACCATCCTTTACTAGCAAATCTTGTCTATCTCTCTCAAATTTAGGCTTACTCCACATCCAACACCCCTCTTTGTTTTGGTGTTGGGCGGGTAGCAGCTTGCACTTAAAGCTAGTCGGCTCCTCATATGTTAAGCTCCCATCATCAAGTTCATAAATTGGATACCATAAATTTGGACGAGCCTCCCTGGTGCCGTGTGGACCATTGTCTTGTAGTGGAACAATATAGAATTTGCCCCTTGAGTCAGAATAAGGATATGTTTTTTGCCCGACGATTTTCTTCTGTAAGATAAGTTCCACTTTACTTTTCGCGTAAATTAGCAAATAATCGCCCAGTGTTTGTAGTTCTGCAAAACCCTTAGTTGTAGCTGAGCCTCTAGTCTTTCTTGGGGCACATCCAATAAAGTTATTACTCCCAAAAATCTCGTCGCATAATACTTTCAAGTAAGTTTCTTCGTTGTCATCAATTGAGATGCAGATGATGCCTTGATTGCTCAATAAGTTCTTTGCCAAATGCAAACGCCGAGACATAAATGAGAGCCACTTACTATGTCTAAACGAGTCGTCTTTATCGATGAACTTGTCATTATAAACAAAGTCTTTGTTCCCCGTATTGTAGGGAGGGTCAATGTAAATTACATCAATCTTCCCTGTGTGGGTATAATTTAAAACTGACAGAGCGTGATAATTATCCCCCTCGATAATGAGATTTGTTGGCTCCGAAGTTCCGACGCCATCAATAGCTCTGGCTGAGTCCTCTTTGACTACTGGTAGTTTCTCTTTGCACTCCGTTGCGACTCTTTCAGGCTTATCTTCCCAAACTAAGCCAAATTTCTTCTGTTTCTTGAGCGACTTAATAATCTCAAGTAGTTCTTCCCTACTGCACTCATTGAGCGTTTTTTCATTCATAGTTTAGCAACCCTTCAGTTAAGGCCACTAAACCAAATAATAGAATAAGCAGCCATCTGTTAGTCGCTAAACTATTATTTTTCCATAAAAGAAAAACTACAGATGACTGCTTGTCCCCTTTTATGGAAATTTTTAAAAATAATAGTTTAGCAATTCTATTATACCACACTATTTCGCAATCTCTACAAAACTGCGAATTTGCGAAATACCCCTGTTATTTTAACATTATCGTTTCGCAATCTCTACAAATTTGCATTTTTGCGAAACGAGAGGTATAATGTAACCAACAAAACTAAGGAGAAGTATATGGCGAAGATTCAGAGGACTTACCTGCAAAAAATGATTCAGGCTATCGGAACAGAGGATATTAAAATCATTACTGGCGTTCGACGCAGTGGTAAATCGGTATTGCTTAAGGACTTCAAGGACTACATTGAGTCCACCAATCCTAACGCCAACATCATCTACATCGACTACTCCTTGATAAAGTTCAAAGACATAAAAAATGCCGTTTCCCTCGATGCTTATGTTGGGGAGCATTTCGTTGATGGCAAAGATAACTTTCTGCTGATAGATGAGGTGCAGATGTGCGATGAGTTTGAATCGGCAATAAATAGTTTTCACGCTGAGGGCAAATATGATATCTTCGTGACTGGCTCCAACGCCTTTTTATCTAGTAACGACCTCGCTACCCTATTCGTGGGCAGGACTTACACAATCGAGGTGTTCCCTTTCTCGTTCAAAGAGTTTATGGAATACTTTGAGTATGACGATAAGGAACTCGCTATCGATAAGTATGTCGAAGAAGGCGGAATTGCTGGCTCCTACGGCTATAAAACGTTAGCCGATAAACTTGCCAATGTAAAGGAAGTGTATGACGCCCTAATCATCCGAGACATTCGTAATAAATACAACATCCAGGCTGCACCAGTCCTAGACGGTATCAGCAATTTCCTAATGGACAACATATCGAGGGTTACCTCTATTCGCAATATTGCCAATATGCTCAGCTCTAATGGCCTTGAGACCTCTGATAAGACTGTCGGGACTTACCTAAAATACCTTTGTGAGGCCTACGCCTTTTACAAAGTGCAGCGTTACGACATTCGTGGCAAAAGGTATCTTGCTTCCCTAGATAAATACTACCTATCCGACCACTCCTTCCGAGCAGCCGAACTTGGCACTAAGTCTCCCGATATGGGTAGTATCTATGAGAACATAGTTGCAATAGAGCTAATGAGGAGAGGTTACGAGGTCTATGCTGGCCAGCTCCGAGATACTGAAATTGATTTCGTGGCGATTCGTGGTTCGGATAAGTTATACATTCAGGTCTGTTATTCCCTGGCCGATGATGAAACTATGCAACGAGAAGTCAGACCACTAATGAACATTCCTGGCGGCTATACTAAGCTCCTGATTGCTCGAACTAGACAGCCCGAACGTGCTTACGAGGGGATTCGAATTATTAATATCACAGACTGGCTACTCGATATCGAAACTCCATACTGGTAGAGCCATTATAGTAATGCTTAAATCTCATAGATAAAACGAACGCCGTTCGGTCTATGAGATTTTTGTTTTCCGCATTGTCTTATGGATGTTAAATAGTGACAAACCGAACGGCGAACGGCTTGACGCTTTTACTATTCTGATATAAAATAAGTAGTAAGTAAAATATATGATATAATGGGAGCAGAAGTTATGAAAAGCGAGGTAAAAAGTCCAAAGGACGGGGAATTACTGGCCGAAGTTGGCCTAGTTTACAATGCCTCGAATCTACCTACACTAGAGCAGGCCAAGAAGGTCTTTGACTATATCCCAACATCGCAGGGAACTAGGGACGACTACAAGTCTCGTATTGGTGATTTTGTGGAGTTTATCAACATTAACGGTCTGAACTTTGACTCCCTCTTGAAATACCGTAAACACCTTGAGGCTCGCACCGACTATAGTGTTAGCACAAAGAATAAATATTTTGCCGCTGCAAAGCGTTATGTAGGCGTGCTCTACACTACTGGCATCATACCGAAAGACATTAGCAAAGATATCAGTGGAGTGGATATTAAGGGGTTCAAGCAAAACAAGAAACACAAAAAAGACGGGGTAAGTGCCGATGAGATGGAACGATTAGCGAAATACTTTAGGTCATTGCCCGACACTCCAGAAAACAAACGGCTAAAGGCCATCTTTGCACTTTTCATCTATCAGGGACTCCGACAAGTGGAAATTACAAGGCTAGATGTGACCGATATTGACCTCCGTTCGAATAGGATTCTTATTCGAGGTAAAGGCCGAGACGACAAGGAGCCTGTCGCACTTCATCCGCACACAACGGAAGCTCTGAAAGCCTATTTATCGGCCTACAACAAAAAGAGCGGTGCACTCTTTACCAGCCAAAGTCATAATGCGAACGGCGAACGGCTTACTACCCGTAGTATTCGCTCATTCGTAGAAAAAGTGTTTGGGATGCTTGATATTCCTAACTCAGCCCACGGATTCCGTCATTACTTTACTACTAGCCTCATTAAAAGTTATGGTGGCGACTTGCTAGCAGTTGCACACTACACACGTCATCGCAGTTTAGAAATGCTGCAGGTTTATAATGACCAACTTAAGGCTGAAAAAGATTTACCACGATACATCAGCGTGTTTGAAGGAGTCCAATTATGAAAAATAATGCGAACGCCGTTCGGTTTATTAGACCGTTCGGCGAACGGCTTATAGTAAGTGAACTTCCGATAACTATAATTACAGGAAGTTAAAATTATGAAGAAAGTGGAGGTGAAATGACTGAAGAAAAGCGAACATTAAAACAGTGCGAACTAGCGGATGCACTTAAAGTGCGAGCCAGCACAATAAAATACTATACTCAACTCGGCTTACTGCCTTTCACTGTAAAGGGGAACGGTAGAAATCGACTTTATGATGCCGAAACCTGCAAAGAAGTATTTTCCGACATTAACAGATTGAAGAAGAAGGGGTATAAGATGACGGATATCGTAAAACTCTATGCAGAACAGGGAAAGTTGGCCGATAATGTCGACTTAACACTACTAAATCTAACGAAAGTCAGGTAAAATATGGCAAAAGTAATAACTATTACAATCCGAAAAGGCGGGAGTGGCAAGACGACTACAGCCGTGAATTTGGCCAGTGGATTGGCCAAAGAAGGGAAGAAAGTTCTTCTAGTTGACCTAGATAGCCAAGCAAATGCCACTATCGCCGTTGGCGTTCGCCCTGAATCGGAAAATGTGAAGAATATATCTGGAGTGCTAGATGGCAAATCCAAAACAGCGGATGCTATCCAACCTGTTTATGACTTCTTCTTGCTCGCTGGGACTCCTGAATTATCAAACAACGAACAGTTACTCACGGCAAACCTAACTCCAACTTCATTCCTCAAGATGAAGACTGTCCTAGAACCCATCTTGGAAGATTACGACTACATTATCATCGACACTCCTCCGAGTAATGGCATCCTTGCCTACAACGGTCTGGTGGCTTGTGATGGTGCGATTGTGCCGGCTCAAGCCCAAACCTTTGCTATTAAAGGAATCCAGCAGGCCCTTGAATTGATGGAGAATGCCAAGGCAATGAATCCTAAGATTACGCTGTTGGGCATTCTTCCAACAATGCTACAAGCGGCCACTAACGTTGGAAGTCTCGTGACTCAACAGCTAAAGACGGATTATGGTGAGTCTCTGCTTCCATTTGCGGTGCCTCTGACTATTAAGGCAACCGAAAGCCAACTCGTGGGAAAACCACTGATAGACTATGAACCATCACACCCAGCCAGCGAGGCCTATCGTGGGCTAGCCAGTTACATTATCAAATATTACGAAGGGAGTGGAGAATGAACAAGAAGGATATGCTAGCACAGGCAGTGGCAGGGTTCAGTTCCCAGTCACAGAAGCCACAAGGAAAGGTCGAAACTAATACCCCCACCCCGAATATAGGCGAAGCCGAAAATACAGTTGAGACTCTCCACGACAGTGAGCCGAACGGCGAACGGCGAGCAGCTTATGATAGCCGAACGGCGAACGGCTTAACAGAGAAGGCTCGTATTGTTGCGAACGCCGAACGGTCTGGCCTAGTCAAGCAAAATGCCACTGTTAAACTCGTTGGTCGTAAAAAAAGCGGATTTACTTACCGAGAAAGCTTTCAGATAACTGTAGACCTCGGCAAGAAAATGGATGAGTATATCAGGAGTAATCAGCTAAACAAGAGTGAATTTATTAGGCGTGCTATTGCCCACGAGTTGAACCGAGTGCAAAGAGCTACGCTGCTCGACACCTAGGATATAGCACGGGTGGGAGAAAGAGTTATTTTATGACAACAGGAACACCGTTGAAGCAACTGCCACTAGAAAATGAAATTGAAAAAATTAAAGCTAGACTTTTTCCGTCAATTGCTGACGGTATTGCATACGCCCTTAAACATACGAAGGCCACTAAGCACTACCGAATTTCGGAAATTCTCGGTAGTGACAGAGACTTCTTAAAAGCTCTCAAAGAAGCACCAGCAAAATACCCCGTGAGAGTATTAGATGAGCAAGGACAAGAGAAGCTGCTCGACCAAGATGGAATAAGGAAAAAGCTGCTTTCTCGAAAAGGGCTCCCTCTAACTAGGAAGTTTTTTGACGATAAGGGTGGATGGACTTTTTCAATTCATCATTCCCACGAGTGTCCCGAGGCTAACACGTCACAATATAAGGCATTAGCATCGTGTTTTAAGTTAAGCCACGACGACAACGGGGGCAAACTTGGGTATGTGGTCAAAGACCCTGATAAGCTACTTTCTCTGATAAACGCTTTGCCTGACACTGAGACTACCTCTCTTACTTCTGATGATAGCTTCTTTGGTAATAATTTCGGCCTAGCATCGTGGTCATCGATTTACGATTTAGCTGAAAAGTGCGGTATCAAAGCAGAGGGTGCAGTAGTCTTTACAATTCAACGACCAACTAAGTCTGGTGAAAATGAGAGTCGCCAATTTAGGTCAAGCCATATGACGGTGTTGCATTTTATGACTATGGCGTTAATAGCCCTAGCACATCGACACGATGAAGGCGAAACCGCAAAACAGGGTCGCTCTGTTGTTAACGTCAAAGACCCAGACAATCACGCCATTATTGGTCGGCCAACTATTACAGGTATTACTGACATTTTGAGGAATAATGCCGAGAAGGACCTGAGCACTATGCTCAAAAAATACAGAACCCCCGAGGCACAGGAAGCCGACAACGGATTTGAAGCCTACATCGAGAGCCAGCAGGCTTTCCCTGAACTTTTTACCGTCGAGAACGACCCGAAAACATTAGCAAAAGTCATTAAAAACTTTATGGCGATGCAATATCGTGCACTTGTAGCATTTGACTTATGGAAAAAGGAGCATCCTGCTGAGACTAAGGTAAGCCTCGCCGAACTGGCAAAATATACAGCCTGGAAAGATGAGGTCGCAAAAAGGGGGCTTACCCCAGAACACCGTAACCAGCTCTACAATGGATTGCGTATGGCTGGAGCATATGCTTACAAATACATTACCGGTAAATCCTACAAAACAGTTAATGGGAAAAAAGTGCCAGTTTACACTAGGGACTACATCTACATCTTATCAAGAATCCAATCAGATGAGGTAACTAAAAGTGGAAATATTCTCAGCGTTGAAGTAGACTATGACCCCAAATACTTAGATGCACTATCGCTCAACTTAGGGGTCGTAATGGATAACTTGGCCAATGTAAAAAATGAATCGGCCATACTGCTCGGTGGGTATCTGTGCGAGCGTTTCGTCGCATTCCAAAACGCCACTGTAATCGATAAAAAACCCATAAGAGTGCGAGCAGACACTGCGTGCGAGGTGTGTGGTATCACAAATGGTAACCCAACCCGAAGATATGATACCCTCACTAAGGCTCTAAACGAGCTGGTTGACGTCGGAGTCATTGGCGGTTGGTCCACGGCCACGGGGAAGAAACTAATCAGAAGCATCGACAAAGAAAGTTTAAAGTTGGATATCTGGCCAAAGGACCCATCTGTTTACATCACAAAAAGCCAGTCAAAAGCATTGAAAGAAGCTCAGTCGGTCCAACAGGCTTCCTGGAAAAAGATGCTCAGGGGCCTCACAAACCCCAAAACAGGGTATACGAACTTAGGCCAACTTGCTCAAGATTTAAACGTCACAAGGGAGCGGCTTGACCTTATGCTTGGGGGAGAAGAAATTAGCGAAGAAATTGCAACACGAATAACTGAGCTTTTCGAGGAAATAAAGTGACATACGACCCACATTTTTGTGAAAGTGACAAGGGTGGCAACATTCGGAGTTTTGGCAAATACTAGCTAACAACCCACAATTCTGTGAAAACTTTACAGCCAAAACCCACAATTCTGTGAAAACAACCCACAATTCTGTGAAAACCGACACAGGGGTTACGGTAACGCTAAACATATAAAACTTAAGTTTTAAAAGCATCTCCGCTTTTGGAGAGCGGAGATTTTTCTTTCTAGGTAAAATGGCTTTAAGCCCCTAGCGGGCGACAATAAGACTAAGGTGGGAGAGAGGAGTTATAAAACCTATGGCAGGTATAATCAGTGAAGCTGATATTGAGAGGTTAAAAGAGCTAAACATTCGGGATGTGGCAGACCGTCTTGGCATTGAAGTCTCTGACCGAGGGAACAGCCATTGTTTCAACACGGAAGCACACGCAAACGGCGACCAGCATCCCAGTTTATCGTTCTACGATAGTGACACTAAATTCAAATGCCACGGTTGTGGCGTAGGTGGTGACACGATAGCGTTAGTTCAGATATACGAACATATAGAAGATTTTCCAGAGGCTTGTCGGCGATTGGCCGAATTGATGGATATAAAGCTGGAAAATTCTAGTGGAAGTCAGATGACGAAGGCTTTGGCTAAAGAAGCGAATTTTAATTATCAGTCAGTTCAGGATGAGCCCCTTCGGATTGATGACCGCTATCTGTATGACGGCTTTAAGGAAGGGAATGCTCTAGAAGCATTTTACAAGACTTTAAGTGGGCCTAGCGATAAGTTAAAGGAGTGGTGGTTGGGTAGGGGGCTAAGTTTAGAGCTTCTCAAGATATCTGGCTGGGCGACTTTTACTATGGATGCCTGGGAACAGGCAAAAGAATTGGCGGGTTCAGTGGCGATGCTCGAAGTGTTTGGCGGATTGTTACCAGCGATTAGCAGTGGATACGACACCGTTATCCCGTATTTTAACGGTTTCTTGAAGTCGTTCCGTGGCCCCGTCTCAACTACTGTGCCGTATATAAGGGTGCGAGACATTAACAAGCAAGATGGAGCAAAGTATTTGTCCCCGAAAGGTCTTAAAACTGTTATTTATGGTTATGACCGTTTATCCGATTGGCTAGTTGAATATATCAACGGAAGAACAAAAAAACCTCTGTATGTCACTGAGAGTGAGACGGATGCCTTAGCAATTCGTGAGCTGGCACTAAGGGTGGGGGACGATGCTTATGCCGTAGCTCTACCAGGTGGACGCAAGAGTTCAGGTAGCTTAGTAGTAAGGGAACTCATTAAAGTTCTAAAGAAGGCTGGGACTAGTGCTGTGGTGCATATCGTGACCGATAGGGATAAAACTGGAGAAGAGTTTTGTAATGCCATTAGCGGTGCTCTGTATGAAGCAGGTTTTACGAAGATTTACAGGTGGCAAGAGTGGGATGAAGATATCAAGGATATCGGTGAACACTTGATGCGAATTGCAAAAGGCGAACGGAGGAATCCGATTAAAATTAACGAAAGGTATGAATAACATATGGCTACAAAGATTACACCTAGTGACGAACAACGACAAGAAAAGGCGGTAAAATTTTTGCCGATTAGCTCGTATCTTCAGGATTATCAGGAACAGCTTGGCGATGGCTCGCTAAAATACCGTGGACTAGAAAGTGGTTTTGCGGAGATTGACCAACTTATTAGCGGCTTAGATAGATTCGTATTATTGGCAGGGCGGTCTGGTGCTGGAAAGACTACACTTGCTATTCAACTCGCCCTTGGAGTGGCTGAACGAAAAACCCCAGTGCTCGTCTATAGCCTAGAGATGTGCCGTAACGAAATTTTGACAAAGTTCCTTCAAGCGGCTTGCCACAGTGGCAATTATATGGGGGAGGCAAACGGCCTTTATGCAAATACCATCGAGCTGAATGGCAACAGAGCTGACCTTGACCCAGCCTCAAGAAAAGGCATCGATGATGGTCTGAGACACTTGGGTAAACTTGGCGACCTGATTTATATACGTGACAGCAGTAACGGCATCCCACCGATTCTTGATACTAATGCTACGAAGAAGTCAGACAGTAAGACAGAGGCGAGAAGTATTTATCGTGATGTCGAGGACGCGAAGGCTAGTCACGGAGTAGATAAGGTCTTAGTGGTCATCGACAGTGTTCAAGATATAGTTCCGTCTGGTAATAACCAAGTTCAAGCAGAAGTGAAGACACTTGCTGACTTAACCACCTTGCAACAGAAGACAGGAGCAGCCATCTTAGTAACTGCTCAGAAGAATAAGGCTAGCACTACAAGCGTAGACAGCTATGGTGATGTTATGGGTAGTATGTCGTTCATTCATAAACCTAACACCGTGCTTACACTTGAGACCCCACGAGAGATGCTGCGAGGTATGGGGGCAGGTAAAAATGGTGGGCTTCTGGCAGACCAGCAACGAACGTTGAAGGAATTGGAAGAAAATGCTAAGCGTGGACAACATAAGCCTATGGCCTTGCAGGTTCTTAAGGGGAGATTTACTGGGACAGGAATGTTACCACTGTCCTATTATGGTGCGTGGGGGTTCTTTACGGCCGAAGAAGACCTGAACTTCAAAGATTTCTATGATAAACTTGAGGGTAACTAAGTAAAAGTATTCTTCTGGATAGAGATGAAAACCTGCTACAATAGGGACAATAATAATATGAAATTTAATTGGAGGAATTGCAAATGATGTTTTCTCTCAAGAAAAAAATGAATTTAACAAAAGAGCAAGAGCAGGTTGCAGATGCGGCACTCGAACACTTTGGCATAGGTGACGTTTTAGCAATTGGTTATACGGAAGATTCAAAAACTGGCAAAAGTGTTGCTATGGTTCCCTGCACTCAGACTGGTGAGATGTTGCGATTTGAGGCAGATGGACCACAATCTCAGGATGAAATTGTGGTTTTAATCCCTCATCAACTATTACGATTGATTACAACTAAGCGAGAGGGTGCATTTTGTGAGCAGGAAGATGTAAACTCCATCGATACCCCGTTTGAGCTCGTAAATGTTATTGATTAGCCAATAAAAGTTGGTAAATCAATCCCTCTATGTGCAGATTAAGTAGCGAATGATGCCTTACGTCGTTCAAACCCTAATGGATTTTTGCTGGTAAAATAGAACTATGGGTAAACCCACCAAATACACACCAGACACGACCAAGAAACTCCTTGATGCGATTCGAGGTGGATTCACCGTAAAGATGGCTTGTGCGATGGCTGGGGTGGCTGATATGACACTCAGTCGTTGGCGAAGGCAACACCCTGACTTTGATGCTGCGTTCAAAAAAGCCACCGAGGAGCAAACTTGGTATGCCAGAAGAGCTCTTAAAAAGGCCAAAATAAGGACTTATGAACGAAAAACGCATAAATACCAACAAAAAGACCAGAAGGCCCTCACAGGCCAAATACGAGGCTCTGACGGCCATATTACAAACGAGGTCGGAGGCACACAGTTTTATGAAGGGCTTCCTGTGCGTTTTGGTAGCATTACTGAGGATAGGCCTTACATACCTTGCGTGAACCCTAGTAACGGCAGAGTTGAGTATATCAAGCGTGAGAATGGCTATAATGTCCAGCACACTTGTGACATCAATGTATTTAAGCGTAGCTTTCCTGGTTGGTATCGAAGAATCCAGGAGCAATGTTGGCGTGATGAGATAAAGTAAAATCACACCTTTGACCTCTGTTGACCTGTCTGGAAGTGGCAAAATCAAATGTTGGTGATTTTAAAAAGTCATTTGCGGCAAATCTGACACAATTAAGGGTTCTGAGCAGGAAAACA
>CAZDQY010000015.1:0-16573 GCA_964508115.1 uncultured Candidatus Saccharibacteria bacterium | reverse complement strand
GATTTTCTGGATGAGAACCAGACGTCCTAGACCACTAGACGACGGAACCATATCTATATTCTATCATGTTTACTCAAAAAAGGGAAGACTTGTTTTACAAAACTTCCCTTAAATTGGCAATAATCTTCCAGATACGGTCATCTACCCGTTCGTACCCGTGCCCGACTCCGTAGACTGTTCTTCCGCAGCACCACAAATCGTGCACCTACCATTCTCGTAGACATGCGTAGTATGGTTCGTTAAATCTATCGCCCCGCAGCTACACTTACCATTTTCATAAGTATGCACATGCGGCGCCTGATAATTTGGATTCGCTACCCCACAAATCTTACAAGACGGTGCATTATCGCTAAAATCGTGTTCCTGATGCTCCGCACCACAAATCGTGCACTTGCCATTCTCATAAGAATGCGTATGGTTCGGATCTATCGCCCCGCAGCTACACTTACCATTTTCATAAGTATGCACATGCTCCACCGTCAATGTAAACGTCTTTACGTTGCCGCTTAGCTTATCTTTCACCGTAATCATCACTTGCCCCGGCCGCTTACCCTCACAGGTCAAGCTATTTCCGGCCGCCGCACACGACGCCACGTCCGCATCCGAGCTCGACACCATCAGCTCGAACTCTGCATCTGATGGAATTACTCTCACACTCGTCTGCGCCGACTTTCCCTCGCCTACAGTCATATCGCCCACCGCCAAGCTCTCAGCATACTTCTTTTCAGTCGGCTTCGATGAATCGCCGCCCGAGCTCGCTCCGCCACCATTATTGTTCGTCACGTTGCTTCGGAAAACCCACTTCGCTCTCAAGGTAATATTCTCATCCACCGGCTTATTGAAATCATATACCGCATCCCCGAGATACCAATCATCAAACACATAACCCGTCTTCTTTGGCGTCACCGGGCGCGTCAGCTTCTTACCCTTGGCTACTTCAACATCATCAACCTTCGAGCCACCGTCCGTGTCGAACTTCACCGTCACGGTCTCCGTACCCTCATTAGCCTGCCAATGCGCCACGAGCGTTGCATTCTTATACACACCCGTACTAAAGTCAAATGGATCCCCCTCAAACACCCATCCCTTAAAGGTGAACCCTTCCTTCACTGGGTCTTCTGGCTGCTTCACTGTGCGCCCACAGACGATCTCCTCGCCATCCACTTCCGAGCCCCCATTCGACTCGAAATTCACTGTACACATCTTCTTATTATTACCAAAAATCGCAATCCCCGCGAACCCAATCACCGCCACCACTACAGCCACCCCCACACCAATCAATGCCGATTTCATCTTCGAGAAACGTAGCTCCGCCTCCGGATCGCTCGCCGATTGACTCTTCGTTTCTAGTTTCTTGTCCTCAACCACTTCCGCCGCTTGCGCGCTACGGCTCACTGGACGTGCTTTTTCTACGATCATGCCCGACATTGAGCGCCCACCACGCCGCATCTGTGTCACGTTCGGCTGCACCCGCACCTTCTCCGCAGCTGCCGCACGGCTCGCCATCAATGCAAGCTCCGGATCGATCTCTTTCTTCCGCACGACCAAGCCGCTCTCCGGCTTCGTTTTCTTCGCAGCAGGCTTCGCACTCTTAACATCGGCAGTCTTATTATCTATGGCTTTAACAGCCCCACTTTTAGCTATCCCCGCACCATTGCTCTTCTGATTCACTTTCACATCAACCTTACCCGCCGTCTTCACAGCAGGCTTCGCTTTCACTTGCTCTTCACTCAGTTCGCTACCATTTCTCGCAGTTTTGGTGGCATCTGTTTTATTTACAATAACTTTGCCCATTACGCCTATTATATCACACGAAAATCCAAATGCAAAGTTTTTATGCTTATCCTCCAGCTGCATCCTGCACACTAATTTTTCTAGATTTTGATAATTCTTAAGTTTATTTTAAACAAAAGCCTATCCTTCATTGACAAAACAGGAGAAGTGTGCTATAGTGAGCCTATAGGGGGTGTACATTTTAGCTAATTAGAATGCTAAAAGCAAATTTCTCTTCTGCTTTACCCAAGAACAGAAAGGAAGATTCCATGGACCTCGACGCATTATTGGAATACTGCGACGCCGATCGCGACACTGTCCTGAAACTGCACCGTTTCGGGATGCTCTGGGCTCTGCCTATGGACAGCAAACGCAAGAGACCGCTCCGCCGTGCGCTCGATCGCACTTATCCAGAAGACATCCCGAGTCGCGAGGCTGCCGGCCTCTATCACCTGGCGTTTCGTGTTGCCTATGGTAAGTACGATTTCTCGCTACTCACCAAACCGCTCATCCCACCGCGTTTCAGTGAGGCCTACAAATTTCTTGAATCCAGTACCGAAGAGCGTGCGCTTCTACATGAGCGTCGCCCCGAGACCTACGCCCGGCTCAAGAAAGAAGCCAAGCTCCTCCAAACCAGCGGTCGCTACAGTTGCCGGCTGCTTGACCGCATCCACCCACTAAACGACGCTGAGGCCCAGCAGGTCATCAAATTCCTACGTGCAGAACTCACGTCGATCCAATTCAAAGTCATCGACATGCAGTATCTCCAGGGCATGATCTGCGACGACATCGCTGGCGTCATCAACCGCAACTCGGGGTACGTCTACGACATTAGCCGCAAAGCGATCAAGTACCTCCGTCAGGTCGACCGCAATATCTTGCTCCAAACTGTCTTTACGAACTCCCAACCTCGTCCTAACGGTGCTACCCCCCCCCGACAGCCGCCCAGCCCGTAGCAAACAGCAGCCTCACGCAGTCAGAATAATCCCAAGCTTCGTATCTCTTGAGACGATTCTAACTTCACAAACCGCCGCACTCTCCACCTCCGCATCGCAGTCCCGCCCGTCTCTCATGTGCACCACAATCACATCGCCCTTAGCATTCCTCTTTAGCCCCAAGCGGGGCGCCACCTCGGCGCCCCGTGTTTCTTCATATGGACATTAACTTAGTATAATTTATATTTGTTTACCACGCAGCCTCACCTCCCACTTTTCTATTGACGCTACACTTCCTCCATGTCATAATAGAAATGAGGGTGTCGCACCTTTAGAGTAGTGCTACTGGATAGCATGGCTCGTTTATTCTATTCGAAAAGGGGAATCGTATGGAATTGCAAACTCTTGCCGAACGTGCCCGGATCAGCATGAATAGCCTCGTGCTACTGCACCGTTTTGGCCTTGTTGACCTGGTCAATTTGACCGGCGAAGACCTTGAGCGGCTCATCGCCTTGCTCGACCAATCTTATCCGCAAGACAAGCCCAGCCACGACGCTCGTGGCCTCTACCGGCTCAGCGTACACGTCGCCTGCAACGATCTTTCGCTCACCGCGCTCCTCGCTCGGCGCGTTCCCGAACAGCCCGAAGCGGCGAAATTCCTTGCAATGCCCGAGAGCGAGCGTGAGCTCTTGCGTGAACGCCGCCCTAAGACTTACGAGCGCCTGACAGCCGAAGCTGCCAGACTCAGCGAAACCGAAGCCTTACCGAGTACCATGCTCCAGAGACTCCGCCAGCTCAATCGCGATGAGATTTCCAGCATTATCAAGACGCTAAACAGTCTTCTCGCGCCGCAAGAGATGCAGATCATTACGTCGCTCTATTTTGACGACATCGGCGTAAACCAGATCGCCAAGAGTCTCAACTGCCCGATCGAGCAGGTCAGCCATGGCCAATGCGATGCATTGCGCCGCATCGTCGACAACGGTACGCTCACCGCGGCCACTATCATTGGCCCGGTACCGCGCCACTTGATCGACACGCCCTGTCTCGCCTATTCCCAAAACACGTTCCATCCGTAGCTACTCACCCGAAGGGATGCCACCGCGGCATCCCTTTTCTCAAGAACTCATGTTCTCATAATTCGCCAAAGTCGACATTTTTCCAAATTCTCCAAAATTAGCAAAACCTGTGAAGCTTTCCAAGGTTTTCAAAAACGCTACCCCTGTTTGCATGGCCCAAAACCTGTGAAGCTTTCACAGGTTTTCGTATTTTCAACATCTCCCGTTTTTATGACAATTTTCGCCAAATTTTTCATCTCAGCTGCCAAATTCCAAGCCAGCGTCCGCTCCCGCAAGCTTGAAATAAGCCATATTTTATGCTAGAATAATACTATGAAAAAGCTTCCTATCGTCGCCCTTATCGGCCAGACCAACGCTGGTAAATCCAGCCTACTCAACCGTCTCGCGCACAAAAACATTGCCATCGTCGCCCGTGAAGAAGGCACCACGCGCGATAATGTCATGGCGCGCATCGACGACCGTTTTTTGCTCATTGATACCGCCGGTTTGAAAGACCCGACTGACGATTTCGAAGCTGGCATCCAAGACCAGATCGCCGACGCTATCGACAGTGCCGATCTTATCCTCCTTACCCTTGACAGCTCCAAATATCCCGATTACCGCGACAAAGACATCGCGAAAAAGGCTCTCAAATCCCGCAAACCTGTCCTACTCCTCCTCAATAAATCCGACCTCGGCGACAGCCTCCCCGACGCAGAATTCCTCCGCCTCGGCATTAAGCCTGGCGAGACCTTCCGTGTCTCCGCCACTACTGGACAGGGAATTAAAGACCTAAAAAACGCTATCTACTCAGCTCTGCCCAATTCCAGAACGGCACACTCTGGTTCTAGCAACGCAGTCAGTGCCGATGAGATACAAGAAAGTTTTGAAGCGCGCAAGCGAACCGTATTAGACATACGGAGAGCGCGCACTGGAGAAACTGACGCAGTAGATCGCGGCAATGACAAGTTGTCCTCGGAGCCGTTAAAGTTAGCACTAATTGGCCGCCCTAACGTCGGCAAATCCAGTCTCTTTAACTCCCTTGGACAGAAGCAACAAGCTCTCGTCAGCTCTCGCCAAGGCACTACCCGCGACGTGAACCGCGTCGAAGTCCGTTTCCATGGTCGCACTCTTGAGATTCTCGACACCGCCGGCTTACGCAAGCCCGGCAAGCGCGAAGTCGGGATTGAGAAGTTTTCCGCCCTCCGCACCCTCGCCGCCATCGAAGAAGCCGACATTTGTGCTCTCCTTGTCGATGCTACCGAGCCACATTCTAAGCTCGACCAATCCCTCGCCGGCCAGATCATCGAAGCCGGCAAGGGCATCATCGTTGTCCTCACGAAGGCCGACCTCGTCTCCGACACCGATGCCATCCTCGACAAGCTCGAAGAGGACTTTAACTTCCTGCCCTACGCGCCAGTGCTCATCACCAGCTCCGAGACTGGTCAGAACATCACTAAGCTTTTCGAGCTCGCCACCGAGATTGACGCCACTCGTCGTCTCGAGATCAAGACTTCCGAGCTGAATAAGATCCTCGGCGAAGCCATTCTCGAGCATCTCCCCGCCGGCCTTAAAAACACCCGCCCGAAGCCCAAATACATCGTCCAGACCGACGTCTGCCCGCCTTGGTTCGTCGTCCACGGCCGCGACCTCGGCCTCCTACACTGGTCTTGGAAGCGCTTCCTCGAGCGCAAAATCCGCGAGAAATATCCTTTCGTCGGCACCCCGATTTTCTTCTCCTTCCGCAGCGACAACCGCGATCAAGATGATAAAGACTCTACTAAAAAATAACCTCAAAATAATCTAAACATTGGAAAACCCTGGTCATTCCGACCAGGGTTTATCACCCCCTATACTTCGATTCTCCGAAGTGTTTATTTGACTGGGAAACCTTTCGCCTGCATCTTACACCTCAATTCATTGGCGATTTCAGTGGCACGATCATCGTCCTGGACTATCCGTTTCACTGTCCATAAGTTTACAGACCACGGCCAGTCAACCCGTATCCTATCCACAATGTCAGAAGCGACCTCCCAGCCAACTTCCTTCGCGACGTTGTAAGCTTCATCGGACAATTCCAGCTCCTCGATTTTCATTAGCTGCGCTCGGCTCGCGCTCAAGGCTTTGTTCGCCCTCCGCTGCGCCTTCGCGTCTTTTTCATCTGCCAGTTTCAGCCCCATCAGCCCCAAATGATAATTCAGATCATTCAGGCACCCCAAGCCAAAGTTCCGAAGTTCCAAAAGCTCCAGTGCGCTATGCTGGCATACTTCTCCGACAGTATTGATATCTCTGCGGATCAAAACATTCAGCGTCTTCACGCTTATGCCCATCCCACTCTGCAGGTTTAGGTCCATCAGGTCAGCTTTTTTCTTAGCTTCAGCTAAGTCCTCCGGGCAAAACTCCCCCTCTTCCTGCCCAACCGTCGCCTGTTCATAAATCCCCAGACGCCGTACCAAGGCCTGACTTTCCCAGCTGAGATCTCGGTTCGCTCGGTTCAGAGCAAAGTTCTCCTCCTGTAGCTTGGCATTTTCTACCTGCAGCTCAGAGAGCCGCTTTTCGACATCGCCGTTCTTCTTCCGTAAATCTTCAACCTGCTCGCGGAGCTCGTTGTTGTCGCCTTCCAGCACGCATACCTGATCCCGCAATCTGCTGTTTTCGTTTTCCAGCTTCTGCACTCGATCACGCAGCCCGCTGTGCCAGGCCAGCGTCTCGCTGTTGCTCTTGCTCAAGGCCTGGTGGCGCCCGTTCAGCTCGTCGTACGCTCGGTGAAGGCCTTCATACTGCTTTCGCCAATCGTCCACTTGCCTACGGAGCTCTGCATTTTCTTGCTGCAGCGCCTCATCCGAGACTCCCACCATAGCGAGCGCTTTTGCAAAACCGCCCAGAAATGACATATGGTTTCCTCCAATCTTAATGTACTCCCCTCGGGTGAGTATTATAGGTACTCTATCTCTCCATTATACCACACTTAGCTCAAAATGTCAATGCTTTGAACACAAAAATTACTCAAGAGCTAGCTTTTTCTCCACTCGACCATCAAAATCCCCCTATTCGGACTCTCTCAGCACCTTCCGCACTTCCTCTACCGAGTGCGTTTCCATCATCTTCGCCCGCAGCTCGCTCGCACCAGGGAACGACTTTACATAAATCTTAAAATAATGTTTCAGCGGCTCGAAAGGCAACCCTCGCACTTTGCCGTCGTTCTTCAGTGCAAACTCCGGATCCTCCCGCATCAATTCTGCTTGCATCGCACAGTGTTTCATATCCTGCGCCTCGAACAACTCTAAATGCAGCTCCAGAAGCTCCATCAGCTCCCCCCGCGTCGGCTCGTGTTCAGTGAAACAGTACGGGTTCTCAAACACACCCCGCCCGATCATCCAGCCATCCACATCGGGGAATTGCGCCGCCATCTTCCGCACCTGCGTCAAGTCCTTAATGTCACCGTTGATCACCAGCTTCGTCGCTGGCGCCACCCTGTCCCGCAATTCTACGATCGCCGGGATCAACTCATAATGCGCCGGTACTTTCGACATCTCTTTGCGCGTCCGGAGATGTACCGTCAACGCTGCCAGATTCTGCTGTAGCAATAGTGTCAGCCAATCTTTATACTCTTCAACGTAAGTGTACCCCAACCGTGTCTTCACTGACACCGGCAGCTCCGTCACCGCCTGCGCCTGCCGAATACATTCCACTGCGAGCTCCGGCGTCCTAATCATCGCCGCACCTCCACCTGCATTATTCACATGCCGATCAGGACACCCCATGTTAATATCCAGCCCGTCGAAGCCGAGCTCCCCTAACGCCCCTGCCAGCTCCGCGAAATGCTCCGGATTCTTGCCCCAGATCTGCGCGATAATCGGCGCATCGCTCGGCGCAATCTCTAGCCGCTCCAGCGCATTAAAGCGCCCCTTCTCCGAAGCAAAGCTGGACACATTCGTGAATTCTGTATAGAAAAGATCTGGCCGGCCAGCCTTCGCTACCACCTGCCGAAACAATACGTCCGTCACACCCTCCATCGGTGCCAGCACCGTGAAGCCTTTCGACAACCTCTCCCAGATATTCGCCCCTTCTAGGGCATCCATTTGCTTTTTCATTATCCATAATTATCGCAAAATCTAACTATTTTGTCAAATCCATTCGCACCGTCAACTCCGTCCGCACACATATCTACACCAAAAAAAATAAAACCACGCGCCCGCACAGGGCTCACCATACGCTTGTCAAAGCTCATCCCATCAAAAATCATATCCGTTGTAAGCTCTACAACACTTTGAACACTAAGATTGTTCAAAACCATAGACAGAACACCAATTCTGTGCTATAACAAAAATATTGGGGGTGTTATTTTTTATGAAAAGTTCCTTACAGCCGTAGATAATATTTTAGACAAAAGAGGTGATTAATTTGAGGCACGATAAAATCCAAGCAGCTCTCGACGAGGAACGAAGGGAAGTAAACCGTCCATACGACGGCTTCACCTACTCACCGCCGGAATCTTCCCAGATCTATGGTCTCAGCGCGCTGAGCGACCTCGAGAACATTCGCCGCCAACATCTCCGAATCCGACTATCTTTCCATGCCAACACGCCCCAGATTCGCCTCTGGGACAACAAGCAGTCCAACTACCGTTCCATCGCCACCGCCCTCGGCGGTAATAGCAGTTTCTGGGAGATCAGCGGCTTCCACATCTGCAAGCACGGTCTCGTGGTCGAGTATCTCAACGTCCGCAGCAAGACTATCCACCAGCTCGCCACTGCAGCCATCGCTGAGCTCGACAAGTTCGATGGCCCCGACGAAGCCTACGATATCCGCCACGACCAGCTCCTGACGGGAATCTACCAGCAAACCGCGCGCCGCCTCGTCCTTACTGGCGACTTCCAGGCCGAGCCGATCTATCTCAACCGCGCCGGCTGGGACCACAGTAAAAGCACTTGCCTGGTCTTCTCCACCAAGACCGCCATCCGCATCGTCAACATCGAAGATGGGCACAAGAAAGACAAAATCATCTTCGATCGCACCGATAAGAACCGTCCACCCCGCCAGATTATCTATGTCTGAATCTTATACCCTCGGCCCGCGCCGGGGGTATTCTTTTAACTTATTTACGAACCCTACGCCTAGAGTAGTCTAATACACGGAAGGGTGCTTTTAATAAGTTCCAGTACACGATCCGCGAAGAATGGTCTAGTACAAGGAAGACCGTTTTTAATAAAGCCCAACTCACGAACCCTTCGTTTCAGCAGCGTCAGACGAGGCGAACGGGAAGGTTTACGAACCCTCCGCGAAGAATGGTCTAGTACAAGGAAGACCATTTTTAATAAAGCCCAACTCACGAACCCTACGTTTTAGCAGTGTCAGACGAGGCGAAAGCGAGCAGCGGACTGAGCCGTACTTAAGGTACGGCGAAGGAGCAACGCAGCTTTCAACGAAGTATCACGCTAGCTAAAACGGAGGCGTATCTGCTTAGAATGTCCTAATCTTATCGAATGGATAAATGCGCAACACCACCGGCCCAATCAACCTGCAAAACGGCACCGTCCCTAACCCCGAACGGGAATCAAATGAATGCGACCCTTCGCGATTATCACCCGCCACGAACAACTCCCCCGCTGGCACCACCATGTCTACATCCCCTGAAGAATGCTCCTTCGGACCATTATTCTCATCAACTCGTGTCTCGTCATCAGGATGAAAACCATCCGGATGTTCATCATTATAGACCGTCAAAACCCCATCTTTCACTGTCACACGCTCGCCCGGGAACGCAATCACTCGCTTAATAATATACTGGTCGCGCTGACCCGCCGGCACACCGCAAGTCAGCGGACCTGACGCATCACCGTTCGCGAACACCACTACTTGCCCTCGCTTCGGTACATACTCTTGCCCCAAGAAATGCGCCCAACTCACCGCAAAACGATTTACAATTACTCGATCCTCATTATGTAGTGTGTTCTCCATGCTCTGACCCACCACATCGTACGACCGATAGACATATGCGTTCAAGAGGAAAGTCCCTACAATCACCACCGCCACAAAAATCCCCAGACTCAGCAGATCCTTCAACAACGGATGTTTTTTAAGAAAACTCGGTTTTGATTGTTCCATTACCTAATT
Organism: uncultured Candidatus Saccharibacteria bacterium; assembly: GCA_964508115.1. Lineage (GTDB taxonomy): Bacteria > Patescibacteriota > Saccharimonadia > Saccharimonadales > Saccharimonadaceae > Nanosyncoccus. The sequence goes on along the minus strand of CAZDQY010000015.1, from coordinate 6,690 downwards.
GTAGCATATTTAAAACAAAGTGCGAGCATTTTGCTAGCAATTTTAGCAAATTTTAATTTCCACCCGCCAGCGCATACATATACCCGCGATTCTTACTTCAGCAAGCCATCATGCCCCTAACAATACTTGCAAAAAGCCAAAAGACACCCACCCTCAGAAATCGCAGATTTTACATAAGTCCGATCGAAAGTCTGCTATAATGGTATACATATGGCTGATTATATTTTCATTCGCAAAAGTCGCAATGCGCTGAGCTCACTCACGCATATGATCCTCAACCTTTTACTCGCCGTCGTTTCGATCGGCGCCACCGTCATCACCGGCAACTGCATCATCGGCCTCGTCCTCATTGTCGTCTCTAAATGGCGCGTCTTCGCCGTTAATCACCGCTACTGGTGGCTTAATATCCGCTCCAGCTTGGTCGATTTCATCGTCGGTATCAGCTTCGTCTTGTTAGCCTACGCCGCTGGTACTGTTTTCTTGCCTGTACACTTCATCCTTATGGCCGCCTATGCTATCTGGCTCATTTTTATTAAACCTCGTTCTTCCATGAACGCCGCCATCGCCCAAGCTCTCATCGCTGCTCTCGTCGGCAGTACCGCCGCCTCAGTTTTCGCAGCCATTACCGATTCAGCCATCCTTGTCATCTCCGAATTCATCATCGGCTACGCTGCTTCACATCATGTCCTCGTCCAGAGCGACGAGCATGAGACTTCTTTCATCTCGCTCGTCTGCGGTCTCTTTTTCTCCGAGATCGCTTGGCTCTCCTATTCTTGGCTCATCATTTACAACTTCGTCTCCACTGGCCTCTGTGTTTCGCAGCTCGCCATTCTTCTCACAGTCCTCAGCTTCGCCTATTTCCAGGTTTATAATAATATCTCCAAGCACGAAGGCAAGATCCAGCTCCGTGAGCTCGCGCTGCCGATCGTCTTCACGCTCGTAGTGGTCATCGTCCTAATTATCGGCTTTAGCCAACCAAGATTTAATATACATTAAAGGTATCTTTGTTATAATAGGGGCAGTGAGCGGAAACATAGCAATATGTTTCCCGACGCAACGATATTAAGATCTATCTAAGCATGAGCAAACAGGAGATATTTATGCAAAAAGCAGAGAAAAACCAAAAGTCCGGCCCTGACCAAGAAGCCGATAAGAAGAGTACGCCTCAGGAAAACCTTCTAGAAACATCCGCCAAATCAGAATCCTCCGCACAGTCTCAGCCATCCTCGACCTCAACGCATCATTTCAAGCCCGACGAAATGGACACTAATCACTCTAAAACAGAACCCCCTAAGCCAGCCAAATCCAGCCGCCCGCACAAGTTCTCTTGGGCTAAGAAACACAAAGCTCATCCTGTCGAACGCGCTCATACTTCTGATGGTGCTTTCCGCGCAGCCGTCATCGCGCTACTTATCTTGTCCTTCTGTGCTGCCGGCGGCGCCCTCGGTCTCTCTATTATTAATTATCACCAAGACCATCAAACTATCACTTGGGGTGGCGGCGTCGATGGCAATTCCGCTAACTTCACCGAGGGTTCCATTGCCGAAGTAGCTTCTAAGGTCGCTCCCGGCGTCGTCTCGATCGTCACGGAGACCCGCACCACTGGTTGGTTCGGTCAATCTTCCACCTCCACCTCTGCTGGCACCGGCATGATCGTCACCAAAGACGGCTACGTCCTCACCAACAAACACGTCGTCGATGGCGCTAATTCTATCAAGGTCGTCCTTGACAACGGGGAAACTTACGACAAGATCACCCTTGTTGGTACCGACCCGCTCAATGATGTCGCCTTCCTTAAAATTAACGATGTAAATGACCTCCCGACCGTCACTCTTGGCGATTCTAAAACCATTACCGCCGGTCAGCAGGTTATCGCCATCGGCAATGCGCTTGGTCAATATCAAAATACTATCACCTCTGGCATCGTCTCTGGTACCGGCCGCTCACTCACCGCTTACGCCAGCGATTATTCTTCCGCCGAAAATCTTAGCGACATGATCCAGACCGACGCCGCCATCAATGCCGGCAATTCCGGCGGTCCACTTGTCAACGCCGCCGGTCAGGTCATTGGCATCAACACCGCCACTACCTCTGAGGCTGACGGCATCGGCTTCGCCATACCTATTTCTAGTGTCAAAGGCATGCTAAACAACATTATCAAAAATCAAGCTGCCGACCGTTCCTATATGGGTGTCTACTATATCAATATCACCCCTGATATTGCCGTTACCTACGACCTCCCCGTCACCAGCGGTGCCTACATTTCCAACAGCGGCAACCTCGACTCCGTCATCAAAGATGGTCCTGGCGACAAAGCCGGCCTCAAAGACAAAGACATCATTATCAAAATCAACGGTGTCAGCGTCGGCAAAGCCGGCACCGTCTCCAGCCTGATCGGCGAATACATGCCAGGCGACACCATCCAGATTACCGTGTTACGTGACGGCAAAGAGAAAAACATCAATCTTACCCTTGGTACCTACGGCAGCAACAATCGCCAAAAGAGCTAATCGGCTCAGGAAATCACACTAGAAGCCTCCAGACGGCGCTTTTGCCAGAAGCGCCGTTCTACCCAGCTTTTCCTAAAAACGCGCCAGAAGCCCTATTTTTGGCCTCTAGCACGATTTTAGTATTCCAGCCCCCGCAATTCTTCTTCCATGAAGCTCGTACTGCCGATCTCACGCTCAGCCTTTATCACACTCTCTGGCTTATGCACATACTCATTCGTCCGGTAATCCCACCAATACCGCCAATTACTCTCGAACAGTAGCCCGAACCCTTCCGTCTTCAGGTGTATGAAACCCGCCTTTTCTGCCATTTTGATTAATTGTGCCTGTTGACAGGGGTCGGCCTCCAACACCAGATAGTCCATCCAGAGCCCATCCGGCCCGTCGTAATGATAAATTTCCTTCAAGAACCGTTGGTAAGTCGACAAACCGTTATTGCCCCGCGCATAGAGCGCCATCGCCGGCTCGAACCCTAGATTCTTCGTATCCAGCCAGTCCCAATCTTTATTCACATAAGGCAGATTCGCCACCACCACATCAAAATGCTCCGGATTTCCCTCAAAATCCAAATCTCGTAGTAAATTCGACTCCACCAGCTCGACGCGTCCTTCATGTCGCAAATCATTATATTCCGCCACCGTGAGCGCCTTCGTGCTGAGGTCGCTCGCCATTACATAGCTCTGCGGATACTCGAGCGCCAGCGTGATCGCAATACATCCGCTCCCCGTCCCCACCTCGAGAAAATGCGGCTGTATCGGCAATTTTAGCCCCTTTATAAGGTCAATCAGCGTCTCCGTCTCGGGACGAGGAATCAATACCCCCGGCTGCACCGCGAACTTTCGCCCATAGAATTCCTTTTCCCCCACAATATATGCCAGCGGCACCCCGTTCTGCCGCTTCATCAGCATCTTATCCGCACTCTTCCGCCGCCTCTCGTCGATTTTATCTTCGCCGTGCGCCACCAGCCAGCTCCGGTCTGCCCTCGCCGGCGCGAAGTTCTGCATCGCAATCAAGTCCGCATCCAGCGAATCAATCTCCCGTTTCGCTCGCGCCAACCAGTCTGATAATTTCATCTCTATATTATAACATAAAAATCCCCGCCAAAGCGGGGAAAGGAGGGACGCTCTCGTCTTGTATAATATGTTCAAGTCTTGAGTTTTTCTGCAACGTGCGCCAAACCGTCAACGAAGAGCACTATCGGCATCACAAGCAAGTACAGAGAGATGCACACCACGGCCTCGGCCACAGTTTTCAGCCCACACCATAAGGTCCGCGCTAGGGTGTTGTACCTGGCGATATCGCGCAGGTCGTCTGCCGTACGTCCCACCGATATCGCCACAATGATGATAGCGGCCAAGCTCAGCCCCACCCAGCACAGGCTCCATCTTGCGAGGACTAGCCCGCATACCGCCAAGACCGCGCTGCTATAGAGCACCAACATGACCACCACAAACAACGCATCACAGATCTTATCTTTCAAGTATTAACCTCCTTTTCAAAAGAACGCCCCTCCTCACCTCTAATTATACCATAGAGAAACCCGCCTCTACATAGCCAGCCTATACAAATCAGCAAACCCCCTCCTACACTCTACCTTCTCGCCGTAGCGATCTATTCTCCTAGCTTGCGCTCTGCCAGCGTCAGCTCGTGAATCAAATCGTCAATATCCCCGTCCATCGCCGCGCCAACATTCGAGCGCGAATAATGTACCCGGTGATCAGTAATCCGATCCTGCGGGAAATTGTACGTCCGAATCTTCTCGCTCCGGTCGCCCGAGCCGATCAGAGACTTGCGCGCGTCGCTCGCCGCTTTCATCTCCTCTTGTTTCTGTTTCTCAATTAGGCGCGACCGGAGTACCATCATCGCTTTCACGCGGTTCTGTTGCTGCGAGCGCTCGTCCTGCATCGCCACCACGATCCCCGTCGGTAGATGCGTAATTCGCACCGCCGAATCCGTCGTATTCACACCCTGACCGCCATGTCCACCCGACCGGTAAATATCAATTCTCAAATCTTCCGGCTTGATCTCAATATCCGACTCGCTCGCCTCTGGCAAAACCGCCACTGTCGCCGTCGAAGTATGGATCCGCCCCTGACTCTCCGTCACCGGCACCCGCTGCACCCGGTGCACGCCCCCCTCGAACTTCAGCTGTCCATACGGCTTCTCGCCCGACACTCGGATCACAACCTCTTTCATGCCGCCAGCTTCGTTCTCGTTCTGCGACATTAGCTCCACTTTCAGATGATGCTTCTCGGCATAGCGCACATACATTCGATAAAGCTCACCAGCAAACAGGGAAGCTTCATCACCGCCTGCCCCCGCTCGGATCTCCATGATTGCCGGCTTATCGTCCGCCGGGTCGTGCGGTAAAAGGATCTCCTCTAGCTCAGCGGTCTTCTCGGCGATCTTCGCCGTCAGCTCCTCGACATCTGCCCGCGCCAGCTCGCCCAGCTCGGCATCCTCCACCAGCGCCTTCGCCTCCGCGAGCGCCTGCTCTGCCTGCTCAATTTCATGTTTCAAGTCTAAAATTGTGTTTATCTCAGCCAGACGACGCGACTTTTCTGCGAAACTAGCATCCGCATACGCCTCTGGGCGCGCCAAAAAAGCCTCAATTTCAGCTTTTTCGTCCATAAACTTCTGGAAATCTACATTCATTTATGCTATTATATCATATATAGGGCTCATGCGTGAACTTTCATGATCTCTTGTTAGAAGGTTTACGCTTGGCTCTATATTATCAGATTCGTGGTTCTTTAGCTCAGCTGGCTAGAGCGTACGATTCACATTCGTAAGGTCATTGGTTCGAGCCCAATAAGAACCACCACAATCTAACTAGATTGACTTTATCCATATTAAATAGTACAATCATGTTAACGGAGCGACCTGGTGTGCATTGCACCAGGCCAAGCTCCTTTTTTGATCAGAATGACACCTCCAGCGTATCTCTGGAGCGATTTTATCCCAAACCTTGCTCATACCCAGCTTTTTATCAAAACGCCCCAAATCGCCCCAAAATAGCCTTAAACAGCAAATCCGCACAAACATAAGCCCTAAAATCCGCCTTTTTGCCGCAAAAAGCCCTTGCTAAACCGCTCAAACCTTGCTACAATAAAACTGTCCGAATTACCATATTAAACACACTAGCTCAATTATTTATTGAAGATAGAATGGTGCCGTAGGTATCATCTTCAATGGATACGGTGAGCTTTCGGGCTCTCTGAGCTAGTTGCTTGGTGATTCGGACCCTACGGTACCATTTTTGTATATCGGTGACGCAATATATAGAGATGGCAGCCCTGGGTCAGTTTTAACCAAAAGGAGGGCTACATGCTACGCAAAAAGAAAAGAATAGTTTTCGATACGCTCAAAACTTATTCGCAAACCGTCAATCCATCAACTTTTACCAATATGCTTCATAGTAAAAGTACTTATTTCTACCGATGGATTCCAATTTCTTGTAGCTTAGCCCTCCTTTTGGGATTAGGAATAATTGTAAATCCTGTAGTAGATAAAGTAGAGCCAGTCTATGCTGCTACGGACGACGAGTGCAAAACCACTCCAGACGACAAAGGTGTCTGTGCGATGGAGCTTGGGATTACAATGCAAGGCAGCGATGGAAGCGACGTTGTCGGAGCATACACCGAGCAGCCAGCAACAGCACTCAGCACGGAAGAAGCAGCGTTCCGTTCGTATTCGTTCAAGGTGCGAGCAATCGATACTGATAAAGACGGCTATAAACTATATGCTAATGCCGTACCAACAACGCTTGATGGAAAAGATTATACTAATAAGCTAGTAAATGCCGACTATCCAGAGTTCTCGATCAACCCACTCGGTGCAGAGACAACTGGTACAGCAATCCCAGCTGGTCAATGGGGCTACGCTTTAACGAAAGGCGATAATACTTCGGCAGCAGCATCAGGGTTAACCTACAAAGCTGTACCGACCGGCACTACTGAGACTGCTACGCCAGTAGATACCGATACGGATACAGATCTGGTAAACGATGTCCATACTGATCGTCCATATAAGATCCACTTCGGAGCACGGGCAGACGAAGGTATGGCGGCGGGGCACTACCGCACGCAGGTCCTACTAAGCCTAGTGGCGAGTCCGAAGAAAATCGCCAAAGGCGGTCTTGGTGGCGTGACGAAGATGTCAGAATTCACTAGTGCTGTGTGTA
>CAZDQY010000014.1:0-17818 GCA_964508115.1 uncultured Candidatus Saccharibacteria bacterium | reverse complement strand
ACTAGCAAGGTGCCAAATTATACGAGTAAGCCACCCGAAAGGGTGGCTTTTCGTCGTCTTTTATGAGTATTTGCGAATCATATATTATGGCGGCAATGTCAACAAAAACCGCACCTACATGTTTTTTCTCAGACCCAAGATGATAATTACGGTGCAAAAACGAAATTCTATGCTATAATTTATTCATGCACGACTTTTGGTTATCGTTAATCTGCTACCTTAGTGCCTACGTAATCGTCACCATTATCGGGATGCTACATACCATATTCAACATCTACGTTCTTCATTACAAACCTATGAAAGAAAGCTCAGACATGGGTGAGGCCTACGAGAGAACCAAGCCCTTCCATCCTTTATATAACGTTATTATTTTTCCACTCTTTGCCTGGCTCTACTTCTCACTTACCGGCAATACGGACGTCTCCGAAGCTCTTTGGCTTTCTCTGCTTTGGGGTACGCTCACAATTATTATTGATTTAGTGGGCTGGGTTATAATTAAGCACCCATGGTCGCTTACTTTTCGACAATTTTACGTCGAATATCAGCCCTGGATCTCGCTTGTTTATCTCACGATCTACGCTAGCCCGTTTATCTCTTATGCCATTTTGCAGCTATTTTAGCTCATCGCCACGGAACTCTGCTATAATTATGCTATGGATAATTCAGAATTAGCACAAAACATTGCCAACTTAGTCGATCGTCAAGAAGTCTGTTTCTTGAGCTTCATTGACGAGAATGGATTTCCTAGTACTCGCACCATGCTTAACCCTCGCAAACGTCAAGGAATTAAAGAATTTTATCTAACTACTAATACAAAATCTAAGAAAGTTCAAGCCCTACTTACTGACCCGAAAGCTGGCTTGTATTTTTATGACCGCCCGCTCTATCGTGGTATTGCCTTTGCTGGCACCGTAGAGGTGCTATATGATCAATCTATCAAAGATGAAATCTGGCGCGACATGGATATTATCTTCTACGAGAATAATACTGATCCAGACTACTGTGTACTAAAGTTTACTGCTACATCTGCTCGCTACTATCAAGATTACCATTCTATTGATGTTACTCTGTAGCCAGCTAGCTTAGCCCTAAGTCAACATAGAATAGGTCTAGCAAAACAAACTAGCCCACATCATTATATCAAGAAACGCGAAAAGTCGCTGCATATTCCGTCTGGGCTGGCGTGATTGTACAACCATAGGCTCGCCTATGGTATAATAGTACTATGAAGAAGATTTCTGTTATTGTCGCTTGCTATAACGAAGAAAAAGCGTTGCCATATTTTTACCAAGAGATGGAGCGCGTGCGTGAAGTCGATTTTTCTGATACAGGCCTCATTTTTGAATATATTTTTGTTAATGACGGTAGCAAAGACCACACCCTGCAGATCTTAAAAGACCTTGCTGCGCACGACCCAAAAGTGAAATATATTTCTTTCTCGCGCAATTTCGGTAAAGAAGCTGCGATGCTAGCCGGTATGGACGCTGCCACCGGTGATTATATCACGCTTATGGATGCTGATCTTCAAGATCCGCCGCATTTGTTGCGCGAGATGTATAGCGAAATCGTCGACCACGGCTACGACCGTGTCGGCACTCGTCGTGTTTCTCGTAAGGGCGAGCCACCCATTCGTAGTTTTTTCGCCCGCCGTTTTTATAAGATCATCAACAAGATGTCTAATGTCCAGATGGTAGACGGCGCACGTGATTATTGGCTCATGACCCGCGAAGTTGCCGATGCGATTACTTCCATGCGTGAGTACAATCGATATTCTAAAGGTTTGAATGCTTTCGTTGGTTTCGACACGAAATGGATCGAGTATGAGAATATCGAACGCGTTGCCGGTGAGACGAAATGGTCCTTTTGGAAGTTATTTAAATACGCTATCGAGGGTATCACGGCCTTTTCTACTGTGCCACTTATTATTTCTTCCATTATTGGCCTCATTTTCTGCCTCGTAGCCTTCATCGCAATCATCTTCATCGTCGTACGCACATTGGCTTTCGGCGATCCTACTAGCGGCTGGCCATCTCTGGTCTGTATTATTATCTTTGTGAGTGGTGTGCAACTTTTCTCGATCGGCGTCATCGGCCAGTATCTTGCTAAAACTTACCTTGAAGTTAAGAAACGCCCGATTTATATTATTAAAGAGCAGAACTTCCCAGCTAATGGTCAGGTCAGTTCTTAGTTTGGTAAAAATATTATGGATAGCAAAGAGCTTATCATCAGGCTAGCTGCTGAAGTGCCATTCTTGCGAGACTCACGGATCTATCCAGAGACCCGTGGTCATTCACGCATCCCGTGCTTCGTGGTCGAGAAGGCTTCGCAAAAGTTTTTTCTCAAGGTTTATCCTGCCAATCGCGTCTCCAGTTTAGGACAGATCAGTGAGATCTACAGCTCGCTACAAATCCCCACGGCCGAAACAATCGAGACGAGTTATCTGCCCGATCTTGACCTCACTTATTGCGTGTATTCTTTTATCGAAGGTCCCACCTTGCGCGAGCTTCTGCGGGTAGAGTCTGCCAGTCAGCTGGAGCATTTCGGGCACAGCACTGGCGAGGAGCTTGGTAAGTTTGCTGCCCTAAAAGGCAACCCAGATATCTTCTTCCTAGAACTTAAGCATGACCTTGCCCAGCTTCTTCATGAGGCGCATCTAGAAAAGCGCCGCTATAACCAGGCTCACGAGGTCAAAAAACTTCCCAAAATTAGCCTCCAACGCCTTGAGAAATCTTTGGAAGCTCACTTTACTACTATTTCGCAGATCGTTCCGACTTTCACCCATGGCGATATTAATCTCTACAATGTCATCTGGCACCAAGCTTCTCCTTACCTCATTGACACCGATGGCGGTCACTTCGCAACGCGCGCACTAGACTTTCGTGGCAACTGTTGGTGGGGGTGGACCGGCAACAACACCGAGCGCGAGCAGGCGGTTTTTCGAGGCATCTATGAAGGCTATTTTGGTGGTCATATCCCGGCTAGTTTTCATCAAGAACTCGGTTTTGCTATTATGTACGAATTTCTCCTGCGCCTGCGGCGCTATCATAGCATTGACGACCAGACCTATTACTCATTTTTGCGTTGGCATGATATTTTAGAGCTTACCAACTATTTCGAAAATTATCGATTTAGCTGGTTCTAGCCCTTATCGCATTATATACCTTGCCTAAAGGTATCACTAGGTGTACAATGAAAGAAGAATTACCAAACACCAACACATGAAAAATTACAAAATCCTGTTCTACCTAAGAATCTTGAAGAGTGTTATCGATACTTTTGTGGATACATTTTTCGTGCTGTATTTTTTGGATGTTTCCAGCGACAACATTGTACCGCTCGGCATTTATTATATTATCATAGTCGCGACAATTTACTTCACGATTTATGCTTGCCGTAATCTCTCACGTAGTAAACATCGTATTTGGTTAATTCGTATTGCGATGTTGCTAGACCTAGCCTACTTTTTCTTAATCATCACTTTGCAAACCCAAGTCGTCCAGTATATGTATCTGCTCGGTTTACTACGTGGTCTTGAAGAAGGTTTCTACTATGCGCTATACAACATCATGGAATCTGATGGTATCAAGAATCAAGAACGAGCTAAGTTTATCGGTAATTACAAAACTGCCAAGGCGGCTTGCTCAATGGTCTTCCCGATCATCCTCGGCGGCCTTATGCAAGTGGCAGGTTTTGTCGAAAGCTCAATCGTCGTTATAGTCATAGTGGCAATTAGGATGTTACTGTCTTTTCGCTACAAAGACAAGAACCTTCCGCGTACGAAAAAGGCTAATCTCAAGAAATTTCGCGAGATCACGCGGCGCGATCAAAGATTCCACCGTCTCAACGTTATGCACTTCTTTGATGGCCTTAGCTGTTCTAGCAGCGCTTTTTCGCAAGTTATTACTCTGTACGTGGTGACAGTGTTCTCGGACGGCTTCAGCCTCGGCGTCTTCACGGCTGTTTTCTCGGCGGTATCAGGCGCCATTGGCATTATTTTTGCAAAGTTTCTCAAGCAGAAACACTACAGTGGCGCGATTGGTTTTTCTGCGTTCGCCATGATTGCAACATTTCTCGCGATGGTTGCCGAGTGTAATGTCATCACGATTATCATATTCAAACTTTGTCGAGTCGTGTTTATAGATATTACGCATAGTATTACTGAGACCGGAAGTGCTAACCTTAGCAATGATCTTAGGATTAAGCGCGACTATAAGTCTGAGTTCTGGGTCACTAACGAACGCTACCTAGTCGCAGGACGCGTTCTAAGTAATATACTTTTCATCTCGATGGCTTTCATGAGTTCATGGACACCGGTCATGATTACATTCGCCGTGCTACTCGGTGCGTATGCTTTCACTGCCATCAGATTCCAGCATTCTGTCTTCCGTCGTACTAAAGCTCGCGTTGGTAATGCTCGTCAGCTTGCGCCAGCTTTCCGTACAATTCCTAAGGACAAAAAGTAGTGAAACCTTTAAACTTAAAAAGTTTTAATGTATAATAAATAGTATGAAACAGAAAACAATGGTAATAATGTTCGGAATTATTGCAGCGTTGATTGTCGCGATCGGTGGGCTCAGCGTTCTACGCAGCTTAGGCAGTGATAAATTTGAATGGAGCTATATGATTACGACCGACTCTCAGTGGACGACTTTAGAGAGCGACGGGGGCAGTAATATGAACGTTTACTATCTTATTAATTTTGAAGAACGCCAAATCCAGAAGTGCGAGGACAAATATTTCGCTCCCATGCATAAATACGATTACAAAGGTAAGGTCTTGTACGAAAAGGAAATGGACGAGAAAACCGCTGCGCGTTTTAAGGAAGTGCTTGATAAAATCTGGAACGGTGGCGATGCTACCGAAGGCACTTACGACTATTACACCATTGAGAAGCAAGATGGCGGCCCGCGTTATATTCATAATAAGAACTCCATTTCTCAAATTCAAATGTATACTAATAAGTTTGATAAGCTAGCTCAATAGCCTTCGCGCCACTTAGCTATTTCTCTGAAGCATGCATACATAATAATGAACAGTGAGCAAGGCATACTTACGGGGTTTCAAGTGCAAGGCGATTACAGTATAAGACGGAGTTTTATGCTATAATATGTCCAATGAAGCCCACCGAGAATAAGAACATCCAAGGGTCTGAATCGGTCACTCCAGAAATGCGGGAGCGGCTGCTTGCGAAACTTAAGACTCTACCTGCCGCTCCTGGTGTTTACTTTCATAAGAGCCCCAGCGGGGAAGTAATCTATGTTGGTAAGGCTGCCGTCTTGAAAAATCGTGTTCGTCAGTATTTTCACCACACCCAGAAAGACCCGAAGACCGAAGCGCTTGTTCGCGAAATTGCCGACACCGATTGGATTGTTGTCGACACCGAGATGGATGCGCTCTTTCTTGAATCTGAAATGATTAAACGCTACATGCCAAAATGGAATATCTTATTGCGCGACGATAAAACCGTCTCTTATGTTCGTATCGACATGAAGTCAGAAGTCCCGTACGTTAGCTTCACGCGCACGCCACAGGATGATGGGGCTAACTACATCGGCCCGTTCTATGGCAAAACCGCTGTCGCGCAGGCCTTGCGCATCTTGCGTAAAGTTTTCCCGTATTATGACAAACCGTACGATGGCAAGAAGACGCTAAATACCGACCTCGGGCTTACCCCCGGCATCGAGGTTGGCCGCTCTACGCCACAGGAGTACAAGAGGAATCTCCGCAAACTTCGGCTCTATCTTGAAGGCGGTCGGCATAAGTTGATTCACGAAATCGAGAAACAAATGCAGCAAGCCGCCAAAGACGAACAGTTTGAAGAGGCTGCCGAGCTGAAAAAGCAGCTTTTTGGCTTGCGCGAGCTGCAGAAGAAAATCGTCTTTTCTGACAAAGAGTTCCTCGATATCTCTTCCGATCAGGCGTTAGTTGATTTGCAACAGTTGCTCCACTTACCGAACCCCCCTCGTCGCATCGAAGGCTACGATATTTCGCACCAATCCGGCACGAACGTGGTTGGCTCAATGGTAGTCTTCGTCAATGGCGCTTCCGACCGCTCCGAATATCGCAAGTTCAAGCTTCGCCATCAGCGTAATGACGATACAGCTAATCTTCGCGAAGTTATCGAACGTCGCCTCAAGCATAAGGAGTGGGATTTCCCCGATCTGGTAATCCTTGATGGTGGTATCGGCCAGGTCAATGCTGTGCAAGACCTGCTCTTGGCGCAGGGCATCGCCGTGGTTGGCCGCGATAAGTCCGGTGATCATACGCGTAATGCCGCTGTCCATCTCGTCATCCCTACGCATGCCGGCTACCAAGATTTAAATCTTCCGCACGACTCACATATTGCGAAGCTTATCTCTCGTATTGACGATGAAGCGCATCGTTTTGCCATCACCTACCACACGTTGCTAAAACGCAAGAACATGTTAAAATAGCACCATAACAATTAAATGCAAGCCTAGTAGACCTTACAGTTTTGTAATAAACCTGCGTCGTCATGGTATAATAAATATATGATTAAAAAACAAATCTTCACCTTTCTCTTGCGCTGGCTAGCGTCCAGCTTTGGCATGTATCTCTGTATTACTTGGCTTGGTACGGTTAGCCCCGACTCTGCCGAGACTTTCGCTGAGCCCTGGATGCTGTTTGCAGCTGCTGGTCTTATTTTTTCGCTCGTCAACTCCATCGTCAAACCGCTCGTCAAACTACTCGCTCTTCCGCTAGCTATCCTTACCATGGGTATCTCCACCATCATTATTAATACCGCCATGGTTATCCTTACTATCTATTTACTCCCGGGCGTCGAAATGGAATTCTGGGGCGCCTTTATTTCCAGCGCCGTCATGAGTGTTATCAACGCCATCCTCAACTTAATTATTAGCTAGTCGAACTTGATTTTCGGGCATGAGTGGAGTATAATAGAGTCATGAATTTGGGAACACTATTTCAAAGTTTGACTTTCGTATCAGCAATTCTGTCGATTTTATTGATTTTGCTGCAGCAGCGTGGTGCTTCGCTCGGTGCCGGCTTCGGTAGCTCTGGCGAATTTTACACCACTCGCCGTGGTCTTGAGCGCTCACTTTACAACGCCACCATCGTCTGTGTCGTAGTCTTTATCCTTTCGATCTTATGTCTGTTGCTAATCCCGGCGGCCTAAAGGAGCAGGGCACTCATAAAGCATGAAATCTACTACCAAAAAGCGTGGGCGCAAACTATCCGAACGTTGGGAGGAATTTTCCGAGCGAGCACGTGAGGGCAGTAAGGAGCATTTCCAGGAGAATGTCATTGATCGCCTCTCCAACGCCAAGCGCGTCCGTTTGTTGATCTTGGAATGGTGCTTGCTTGTCACGGTCATTATTTCTTTGGCCCTTACGCAGGCTTTCTGGTATCAGCAGTCCTATTCGGTGCAAGCTTTCGTGGACGGCGGTACTTATATTGAGGCTACTATGGGTCGTGTTAACTCTCTGAACCCCCTTTTTGCCACTACCGAGAGCGAGAAAGTCCTCTCCAAGCTTATGTTCGCCTCACTCTCCACGATTGATTATTCTGGCCACGTCGGCCTCGGCTTGGCCGCTTCTATCGTCCCTGACGACACGGGTAAAGTCTGGACTGTCACTCTGAAGGACAATCTCAAATGGTCTGACGGCGAGCCGATTACACTCGATGACGTACTCTACACTGTTAATCTTACCAAGGACAATACCGTCAATACCAGCTATTCTTCCAATTTTGCTGGCGTCACTGTTGAGCGCCACGGTGACGCGCTCCTCTTCGCGCTGCCTTCAGCCTATGCTGACTTTGACTCCACGCTTAACATGCCAATCCTCCCGTCCCACATTCTAAAGGACGTGAGCCCTAGCCAGCTTCTCGAGCATAGCTTTAGCTCTAACCCGATCACTTCTGGCGCTTTCTCATTCAACGCCATGCAGAACGTCAATAGTGAAGGCGAGCGTATTATTTACCTTGCTGCGAACCCATACTATTACAAGTCCAAACCTATGCTTAATAGCTTCGCTATTCATACCTACTCGTCGCTCGAGGACATCGTCACCGCAGTCTCTACGGGCGAAGTTACCGCGACCGCTGAGCTTTCTGCCGTCTATCGTGATCAACTCCCGGCTGAACTTATCTATGAGAAGCAGACCTCTCTCGCTAGCGGCGTCTTTGCTTTCCTGAACACTACCAGCCCCAACCTCAACAATGTCCAAGTTCGCCAAGCCATCCAACGCGGCGTCAATATTGTGCAAATTCGTTCGGTGCTCGGCGACGAGTTCCCGCTCGACTATCCGTTGCTTACGTCAGAGCTCAATGTCGATAATTACCCCGCCCTCCCCGCTTATAATCTCGCCGAGGCTCAGTCTATGGTCGCCGAAGCTGGCGCTACTGACAAGACTCTCCGTCTCGTCACCATCAATACTGGTTATTTCCCAGAGCTTGCTCGAGAGTGGCAAAGCCAGCTTGAGCAGATCGGCTTCCGGGTCGACCTCTCAGTTTACAGCCCAGGTCAAGATTTTATTGCTAATGTCATTCGTCAACGCAACTACGACATCCTGCTCTACGAAGTGGAGTTCGGCGCTGACCTCGACCTCTTCGCTTATTATCACTCCTCTCAGGCTAGCACTACCGGCCTCAACCTTTCTAACTACGCTAATGCACTTGTCGACGATCTTATTTTGAGTTCTCGCGAGACCATGAGCGTGTCTGGTCGTGCTGCTAAATACGAGACCTTCCTCAAACGCTGGGTCAACGACGTCCCTGCCATCGGCATCTATCAGGTCAGCCTCGTTTATTATTTTAATAAGAACGTCCGTGCTTTCTCCGAAGACGATAAACTCATCTATGCTACTGATCGTTTCATGGATGTCGAATTTTGGGCCGTCAATCACGACACTAAGAACCGCACTCCTTAGTACAGGGCAAGCTAGTCTAAGATCCGCCCATCCTACGCTAGAATCAATCCCGACCCAGCACCAGAGTAGTCCCGACTCGAGGCCCTTCTTGACAAAACGCTTATGCTGTGCTACAATAGATATAACCCTCCCCCAAAAGGTCCAAATTTTGAGGCAGTATCCTCAAAAATTACGCTCAGCTTCGGACTTTTCTTCTGGTGAATTTAGTGGTATAATTAGACCCATGAGAAGTTTATCAACAGATTTAAAGACAGAAATTGGCAAAAAAGTAAATGTTGCCGGTTGGGTAAATTCGCGTCGTGACCACGGTGGCCTGATTTTTATCGATCTTCGCGACCACAAGGGAATTATTCAGCTCGTCATCACCCCTGACGCTAAAGATGCTTTCGCAACCGCCGAGAGCCTGCGCGATGAGTTTGTGATCGCCGCAACTGGCACTGTCCGTGAGCGTGCTCCTGAGCTGAAGAACCCTAACATTGAGACTGGTAATATCGAGATCGTCGTCGACAGTCTAGAGCTCATCACTAAGTCTGAGCCGCTCCCCGTCAATACGCACGATGAGGGCGATACTTCCAGTGAAGAGATGCGCTTGCGCTATCGTTATCTCGATTTGCGCCGCCCATCAATGCAGGCCATCCTCAAGCGCCGCGCCGAGTATTATCGATTCATGCGTAAATACATGGATGAGCATGATTTTATTGAGATCACTACGCCTATCCTCGCCAACTCTTCTCCTGAGGGTGCCCGAGATTTTCTCGTCCCCTCGCGTATTCATCCTGGGCAGTTTTATGCTTTGCCTCAGGCGCCACAGCAGTTCAAACAGCTTTTGATGGTTGGTGGCGTGCCACGCTACTATCAGATTGCGCCCTGTTTCCGCGACGAAGATCCGCGCGCCGATCGTCTTTATGGCGATTTCTATCAGCTCGACACTGAGATGTCTTTCGTCGACGACGGTGAAGTCGTCCGCGAGACCATGGAGCCCCTCATTAAGTGCCTGGTTACCGAGTTTGCTGGCAAGCAGCTTTTGAGTGAGGAAGTACCGCGTATTCCATATCGCGAAGCCATGGAAAAGTACGGCATTGATAAGCCGGATTTGCGCTATGGTCTGGAGCTCATCGACCTGACCGACGCCCTGAAAGATGTCGAGTTCAAAGTTTTTCAGACCCCTTGTGTCAAAGCGATTCGTGTACCAGGCGGCGCCAACTTTACTCGTAAGCAGATCGACGAGTTTACTGAGCTTGCCCGCAAGAACGGCGCTGGCGGCCTCGCTTATATTTTGTATGAGAATGATACCGTTCGTAGCCCGATTGCAAAATTCCTCAAGCCAGTCGAGCTTGACAGCATCAAGCAGCTTACTGGTGCAGAGAATGGCGATGCTGTTTTCTTTGGTGCTGACGAGCGTGAGAAGGTAAATAAGATCCTTGGCCAGATGCGCATTGCTTTTGCCGATGCCTTAGGGCTCAAAGACGATAATACCGTTGCTCTTTGCTGGATCGTTGACTTTCCGTTCTACGAATGGGATGACGGTGCAGACAAACTTGACTTCGGCCATAACCCATTCTCCTTGCCGAAAGGCGGCCTCAAGGCGATTCGTGAGGCTGAAAATAAGCTTGACATTGTCGCCGACCAATATGATATGGTTATGAACGGCTACGAGATTTGTTCTGGTGCCGTCCGTAATTATAACCCAGAAATCATGTATGAAGTTTTCGGCGTGCTTGGCTATGACAAAGAATACGTCGAGGAGAAGTTTGGCGGTATGCTCACCGCGTTCAAGTTTGGTGCTCCTCCGCACGCTGGCTGTGCTTTCGGTATTGACCGCATGTTTATGGTGCTTGAAGGCATCACCAATATTCGCGATATTGTCGCTTTCCCGAAGAATGGCTCTGGCGTCGACCTCATGATGAACTCGCCTTCCGTCGTCGATGAGAAACAGCTCGAAGAAGCCCACCTCGAACTTATCTCCGAAGAAGACGATTAATCGTCGAAATCTCCTCGCGCCGTAGTCTCGTTCACAAGGAAATGTGCTATAATGGGTACATGGTTTGTATTGCTGCATTCATTATCCTTTGTCTCGTTGGCGTTTTTGTAGCCTTTCTAAGTATCTTTCGGCGCGATATCGGCAAAAAATACTGGGCCGTTTTCAAGAAAGCTTGGGGCTGCGTCGGTAAAAAAGTCCGCCTCCAGAAATGTGAGACTAATTTCAAAGACGATGTTAAGAACTCTCTCCTCAGCAAAGTCGTCCTCAAGCATCCTAAGTGGGTCAAGCCGCTCGGCGTTGCGATCGAAGTTAGCGCCGTTCTGATCGTCTTTATTACTATCTGGTCCCTCATCGAAGCCGTGAAGGCGCTCCTAGCACTCTGGGTTTTCGGCACCTGCAATGTTTCTCAGCCCGCCAGCTGTGCACTTGGCGCAGAAGTCTGCGGCATTGACGCGGAAGAGCCGAAGAATCCTATCGAATGGACTGGCCGCTGGTTCAGCGAATGGGGTGAGATTTTCGCCAATATCCCTGATCGTTTTCACGATTGGAATGCTGAAGACTATCTGGTTGAGCCTTATAGCTTCGCCGCGAAGTATCAAGACGGCAAGCCGCTAGCTCTCGATATCTTCGACCCTGGTTGTTCAGTCTGCGTCCAGAGTTATCGCAATCAGAAATCTTCCGGGTTCTTCAATAATTATAACACCGTCCTCATGGTCTATCCGATCCAGCTCCCCGATGGTAGCTACAAATTTAACAATTCCGACCTCGTTGCGAAATATATGCATGCCGCTGATCTGCTCGACACCGACTACGCGTCGAAGATCTTAAATCGGATTTTTACCGAGAATAATGACCAAGGTGCCATGTATCAGTCGGTTATCATGCAGAGCAGCTCCGAAGACGCTGAGAAGCTCCTGCAGAGTTGGCTCAAAGATTTCGGCATGGACAAGAAGGAAATTACCAAACTAGTGGAGGCTGCCCATAGCGATGCGGTGGCTGAGCTTATGGCACAGGTCAAGACCATGGTCGAGGATAAGATTCATGCCAAAGGCATCCCGACCTTGATCTATAACGGAAAGAAGCACAATGGCCTCTATAAAGCAGATTAGTATTATCATCACTATTGTCGCTGTACTCAGCACGACCCTCATGGCGCCCGCCGTCGCTGCTATTAGTGAAGAACAGACGAATGCTGTCGTTCAGAACTGCAGTAATATCAAACAGTCGCTTGTCAAGCTGCAACATTCCGACTCACGCACGCGTACGTATCTTGGTTCGTCATACGAAGCAATCTCTACTCGTTTTATTACACCACTTAATCTGCGCCTTGTCAAGAATAACCTCCCCATCACTGAACTCTTCAAGATCCAAAATGATTTTTCCGCGGCGCAAAGTAGCTTCCGCAATAAATATGTAGACTACATGCGTGAGCTCGAAGGTCTCATTGCTACTGATTGTTCTACACATCCGGCTGACTTCTACCAAAAGCTCACTGCTGTCCGTACGAAGCGTGAAGATTTGCGCAAAGTTACGAAAACGCTCTCCGAGCTCGCTGACCAGCAATATCAGAGCGTCTCTAATCTAGAAAAGAGCCTGCGCGATGAATAACGAACATGGCAAAAGAAATCTCATTCTCCTCGGCGTTTCGGCGCTTTTGATCACCACCGTCACTACCGGTATGAGCCTCTGGCTGTACCGCAGTTCGGGCGATATTTATCTCGACCGCTCGCGTCCCGGCTATCTGCCCGAAGAAGGGGAGACTGAAGACCCTACGAACATCAATAATAGCAACTATGTTTTCAATGAGAACGGCGAGCTCACCGCAGACGAGCTTGAGACCTATCTAAAAGAGCTCAAGAAGATTAACGACCGTATCAAAGCTCTCGTAGACCCTTACGCTCCAGGTCCGCTTACCGACGAGTCGCTCGGTATTACTGCTCCCGCCGAAGAGCCTAAAGAAACCAAAGAATAGGGAATCATCACCGATCATAGAGGAGCACCATCAAATAAACTCCATGCAAGGAGACACCACTAACTAGCGCCTCCTCTTCATACAAGGAAGCCAACCAGTTTGCTGCCGGCTAAGTTGCCACAGATTTTTACGCCAATCTCTCTGCATCATCACTCGCATCACGTGAGGCAAGCACAAACCGCGTCGCCGCCGACTCTTGGTTCCCAGCGTAGACCAGCTTTCGCAACCAAGCATCCGCCGGTCCTGCCGTCATCAGTAGCACGAGATAGCCATTCTCATGCCATTTTAGCAAGTCTTCGCCCAATTTCTCGTTTAATTCTGCCGCTTCGGCGATCTTTTTGTTCTTTAAGACTGCGATGAAATCCGCCGGCTTCAGCTCTTTCAGACTTGCGTCTTCACGCGTTAGGAAAGTTGGCAGCCAGTATAATTTCTCCACGCCCTCAAATGCGTCAGCATATTCATTCACCAATCCAGCTTGGCGTGTGTTCTGGTGCGGTTCATAGACTACTACGACCCCTTTTAGACCGCGCCGCTCTGCTTCCTCGCGCGCGATCTGCACGGTCGCCTTTACCTCTTCCGGATGGTGCGCATAGTCCGAATAGTATCCCTCCGACACCTGTTCAAACCTTCGCCCTACTCCAGGAAACTCATTGATTACCTTGACGATCTTTTTGCGATTATTATTAGCAAATCTCGCCAGCCCTCGCGGCTTCGGCATCATACGCAGCAGTGCGTCTACTGCTAGCGTCGCATCGAACCGTCTCGCCTCGCCCGCAAGGTTAATATCCGTCGCGATTTCATTCCCGTGAATCACTTGTTCACTCTGATTCTCGAACTGCCAGAAAGCCTCCTTATACGAGCGCTCGTCTGGGTAAATATCCGGATGATCATACGACACTACTGGTATCACTGCCAGCCATGGCCGGAACGCCAAGAAATTCCGATCATATTCATCCGCCTCATAGACAAAGTACTTCGATTTCGGGTCGTATAGCCCCGCCGGCGCGAAAGGTAGTGTCGTGCCGATGAGATAGGACACTGGTATCCCTAGCTTCAGGCATGCCCATACAATCATCGCCGTAGTTGTCGTCTTGCCGTGCGTCCCCGCTACCGCTACCATCTTCAGACCTTTTTTCTTCACCAGGTAGCTAATCAGCTCATCGCGCTTCGTGATATGCTTAATTTTCAGCTTTTTCGCCATCACGAGCTCCGGATGATCCTCCGGCAACGCCGAAGTATAGACGAACCAATCCACGCCCTCATTCTTCGCCCGCGCCTTTAAGAATTCGCCATCTTGTTCTCCTAGATAGACTTTTATCCCGTTGCTCACCAAATCCGCCGTGATCGCGCCCGGCTGTTGGTCCGACCCGAAAACCGTCATCCCTGCATCTTTCGCCATCAATGCCAGCGGCCCCATTCCGGTGCCCGAAATTCCTGAAATGTATATATTCATGAGCTTATTGTAGCATATATATGATATAATGGGGATAGAAATGGGTGGTAAAAAATCAAACCGTATTCGCGAGTTTTTGTGCAAGACTCTGAAATCAGTGCATACTTGGCAGCTGGTTGTGATTTTGTTGCCGCTGCTCTTCTTTACCGCCACTCTGCTTCGGCTCGACCACATCAAGATGGTTGATCTGCGCTCTGCTGTTCTCCGTGCCGACGAGTCTGGCAACGAAGAGGAGCTCCAGCAAGCCCTCTCCGCACTCAAGGATTTCGTCTATTCCCACACTGTCATCAACGTTATCGAGTCTAACGGTACTCAGCAGATCGTCTTCGGCACTGGTCCGTTTTACCTTGAACAGCAATATGTCCGCGCCGCTAACGCCGCTATCGAGGCCAGCCGCAACGAACTCGTCGATGATTCTAATCCTAATGGCAATATCTACGCCGCCGTCGGCGCCATCTGTCAGCCCCAAGCCATCGCCAACGGCTGGGCTTGGTCCGATCAAGGCTACCTCGACTGCTGGACCTCTGAGCTCGCCAAATATCCCGAGTTCGAGCTCTCTAGCAACCAGCTCACCGCCAAAGTCCCCTCTACCGAGCTCTACCGCCGCAACTACGCCTCGCCCATCTTCTCTTGGACCCCAGCCGGTCTCGCCATCGTCGCCTGCGCCGTCCTCACCCTTATCATCCTCGTTCGTTTCATCATTTGGTGCGCTCTAAAGTTTGCTCTTCTCTTCCTCAAATAATCTATTTCTCTCCAAAGTGTTGATAAAATGACATCATTTTTTATCTATTTAACAGGGGAAACCATAAGATTTTTCCATAATTCCCCATAAAACCCCTTGACGCTACTAGTTTTTCGACATAAGATAAGAGTATAATAATTCTAAGGAGGAACCTAATGGCCTATCAACATACCAACAGTAAGGGTGTCACCTATTATCTGCATAAGTCCGAAGTCACCTTGCGCGGTGGCAAGCCACAGACGATTTATTTCTTTACGAAGACTGCAGAAGGTGGTAAAGGTACTCCGTGCGATTTGCCAGATGACCGTGTCGTGAACGAAAACCCACGCAACGGCTTCTTGACCTTGAAGAAAAAAGCATAAGCAGCACGGTTAGATTTATTATTTAGGTACGCAAATCTCTACTCGCAAGGGTAGGGGTTTGCTTTTTGGCGACTTTATTCTGGCGGCCCTAGTGTGCCTAGGAGTAGATCACTCCGTTAAGAGGCCTCAGGGTACATCGCAGGTGTCAATCTCTTGACAAAACGCTTATGCTGTGATACAATAGATACAATCCTCCTCCAAAAGGTTTAAATTTTGAGATATAATCTATGCCAATATAGCCAGAATTGAGGTGTAATCCGTATAAATATGGCCGAAAACCTTAGAATAATCTAAAAATATGCTATAATAACGAGCAGCGAGCGAAAACGCATTTATATGTTTTCCGAGCGCGAGGCGATTACAGTATAAAACGAAGTTTTATGCTATAATAAACCCATGAGTGAACAACAATCCATAGACAAAGCTTCCGTGCGCAAGCGCGGTATCAAAGAACTAATTGGCGGCGTGGTTGCTGCGGCAGTCGGTGGCATCGTCTCTTACGTCTCCTACGATTCTGCAAGAGCCGGCGAGACCTATACCGTCTACTACGGTATCATTGCCTTTGGCGTTGTCTACGTCATCAAAGGGCTTTACGATATCGCTTTTCCCAGCGGGTTCGGCAAAAAGAAAGATGTTAGCGCTGCTACCGAGGAGGTAAAAGTTAGCGACAAGCAAGTCGTCGAGGAAGAAGACTAATCCTGCTTCCTGGGTCGAGTACCGCAATCTTAGGGGTTGCGGTATTTTGATTTTTTGGTATAATGTAAACATACCTTGCGCCCGTGGTGGAATTGGTAGACACGCTACCTTGAGGTGGTAGTGGCGATTTTTAAGCTGTGCTAGTTCAAGTCTAGTCGGGCGCACCAGATAAAAAGAAGTCCCTTTTGGGGCTTATTTTTTATCTGAGTAGGTGCTTCGACTAGACGCGGAACTACGAGCCGTAGGCTCGCAGTTCACAAGTATAAGGTTTGCGAGTGAAAAAGTTATTCATGACTTTTTCCGAGAAACCGCAGGACTTGATATTTTCTTCGTAGAAGAAAATAGGCCCTAGTCGGGCGCACGATCTTAAACCCAGCCTGCCACTGTGCTAGTGCTCTAGTTGGGCGTATTACGAGAACCGCCCCCTAGTCGGTCGCGCCATAAAAAGCGCCCGCCGTTATCCGACAGGCGCGTTGAGCCTTCTAGGCTCAGGGGGATAGAGAATGATGGCGCAGGCATATCAGGCTTGCCGAGCCGCGGGACGCCTCGCAGGACTACTCTGCATAGAGCCGCTCCGTGATTGCTGCGTAGTAGACCATGCGGTCGCCCATGTCGCGCATATCTCCCGGTCGACCGGTAAGCGCCATGACCTCGCGTAGTGTGAAGAACCTTGCCCCGCTGTCCGGTTGAGTGTAGGCGAGAACCTTCAACTCTTCCAGCAGCTTCTGCGACTCCACGCCGGACGCCAGCACCAGATCTCCCGGGCAGACCTTATAGATCTCCAGGAAATGACACTGCGCAAGCAGCTCTGCGTCGCATTGCTCTTCCTCGCAGATTCGCCTCAACTCTGGCAGCGTGATGCCCCTCAGCGCCAGCTCCAGCATCGGCAGCGGTCTACGCGCCGACGACGAGTACGCAGCAATGTACTGGTTCAGCCCCAGCAGGAACTGATTGCGCTCTTCCGCATTGTCATAGAAAATATAGACGCTGCGGTCGAGCTTATCCAGTAAGCTTACGGGCAGAACCAGCTCCTGCGGCAGAGGCCCGCCTCTCAGGCCGTACCCCGGTGCAGAGAACGCGTCGTATTTACCGCTCTGAGCGGCTCGTCGCTGAGCGCGCGCTCCGAAGTCCTTGCCCCCTTGACTACCAAAAGGTTTTCTTTTCGCCACAAAATCACCCTATTTCCTAAAAGTACTAACACAATTATTATTCTACCACATCTAGTGCACTTAGTCAACTACACTCGAGCCTTTCGCTCTGAAGTAGTATTCGGATGCTGACTAGGCCACTATATTCACCATAAAACATCTTGCCAAACTCAAAAAGCTCGTGTACAATAGAATTGTTTACAACTATCACAATTAAGCCAGTACTAATTCATGTACAATTTTGTAGAAAATGTTGACGCCATGAGCGGTTACTGTCTACAAGGTTGTCAGCTTCGGCTGAGTACTGATGTGATAGTTGTAAACGCCGTTCGTGGCGTCATTTTTATTAACTCCGGTGACGCAGGGTTAATAGTATGGCGCTTCCGTGGCTCAGTTTTAACCAAAAGGAGGGCTACCATGCTACACAAGAAGAGAAAACCATCAACTTTTACACCATCTAGTGGTTTTGCGGATTGCAAACGCAACGCCGCTAACAACAGTATGCTTCATAGTAAAAGTACTTATTTCTACCGATGGGTTCCAATTTCTTGTAGC
>CAZDQY010000013.1:12790-18875 GCA_964508115.1 uncultured Candidatus Saccharibacteria bacterium | reverse complement strand
TTGTAATCCCAAGCTCCATCGCACAGACACCTTTGTCGTCTGGAGTGGTTTTGCAGGTCTCCTCATCCCCATCTGCCGCTCTCGCCACTGGTCCACCGACCATCGGCGATAAGGCTGCGAACGAGATAATACCCAATAGACCCGCACAAACGTATGGGCCTGCAAAACTACTTCGCGATAATTTCCTTATCTTCATAGTATCCTCCACTTTGTACTTATTTCTATCATCTATTATAAACAATCATGAGCAGAATGGCAAGTAGATTTTTGACATTTTTTGCCGCACGATAGTGTACGGTTTATTCCTAACTTTTCTTGACTAATCGTCAATTTTATCGTCATTTCTCTATATCAGCACTTGACATTCCTCCACAACATTTCTTCACCCCTATACCACGCTACTTTCTCTCCCTGCCACCTATCGTATAGATATATCTCACCACCATCACGACATACACAAGCCCCATCAAAAAAGCAGGTTCGCCTTAGGTATTTCTCCGTTCGGTACATCCCTGCCTCGGAATATATTTCTATTACAGCTCATTCCCGCAAAAAGCCAATACTATCAAAAAAAGAGAATACCACACGACCTTAGTCATATCAGTATCCTCTGGGCAGGCCCCGATACAACACGGTTCCGGTCCTGTCCCTCTTATGTGGAGACACTTGCTATTCACAACGCTTCACCCTTTCATTATACCACGCTTTGCTCATTCTGCATAAAAAATCCCTCTGACGAGGAATCTAAACGAGGGCGGCCTCGCTCATCTAAGAGCGAGGCCGCCCCCAGCGGCACCGCCACCTTACATCCGCCTCAGTCGCACCTAGACGGAGATGGTGAATACCTAAGGAAGCTCGGCCTAACGCCACTGGCGCTAGGTCGCCTCCATTAAATCTATTCTATCACGTCCTCTTACACATGTCAACCAATTCTTTCTCCCTTGTAATTATCAACAATTTCTTGACTCTACAGGACGTATCAAAAACCCGCTTCAGTACCGTTATTGAACGCACTGTAGGTATTGAAGTTCTTCTCAAATCAATTACCACATTAGCAGATTGTGATAAAGCTTTCTTAAACGCACGCTCCACCACGTCAACTCTCTTACCCATCGGGCTCTTACTCTCCCACAAGACACCCTCCATGAAGAAATCTGGATTTTTGTTGTTAGGAGTATATGAGGGGATGATCAGCTCTATATTATATCCAAGTCGCAAGAGAAACTCCACCGTCGCCAGCTCATGCGGCTGTAGCCTGACATTGTTCGTGCGGAGAACTCCACTTTTTATTTTCTTCATCTTATCAGCATAGCATACTTCTATCTAAACTACCAAGCACTAGCATGACAAAAAACCATTTTCCAGAAATCATCAAAAAAGAGGGATTCGCTTAGGTAGCTAACCGTTCGCATTACCCTCATCGTAATCTATCCTCAGTATAGCAAACTTACGCCTAGATGTTAAGATTTTTATCGACATTTTGTGCCAATCCAACATTGACCCTTTTAGGCAATGTCTGCTACAGTAAAATCATCACGAGGTGACCGGGCCAAACGGAGAAATACTTAAGGCGAAGCCACTTTTTTGGTCATTAATCCAGCGTCCGCTTCTTCCGCTCTCGCGTGAAGAACTCTAGCTTATCGCCCACCACGGCGTTAATCTTCTTCTCCGTCTTCAGCGCCAAGCCGCCCACTTCCCCCTCGATCAGCTCTTTCGCCTCAATCCGCTCTTTCTGTACGCTCTCTACCTCAGCCTCGCCTAGCACCTCGCCACCATGCTTCACACGCGCCATCGCCCCTGGTATCACCTTCCCCTTACTCACCTTACCGCCGGCGATCAGCTCGGTCTTCGTCACCCGGAATACCCCCATTATCTTCATCTCGCCTAGCTCCGTCTCTACGACCTCTTCACCCAGCAGATCCTCCATACTGCTCTTCGCATCATCAAGCAGCTCGTAGATCACTCTATAATTCCTGATCGTCACTCCATCGCGCACCGCCAGCTTCGAGATATTCGTCGGCACGTTCACGTTGAACCCATAAATCACCGTATTATTATCCCCCGCCGCCATATAGACATCATTCTCGGTCACATCGCCCACGCCAGTCGCCACCACGTTCAACGTCACTTCACCCTTCGTGTCAATCATTTTTAGGCTGTCCACCACACTCGTCACCGAGCCTAGCACATCGCCCTTCACAATTACATTGAACACCTTAGAATTGTCCTCTGCCGTCATCATCCGGAGCAAATCCGTCGAGGTCACATTCGCACTCGCCGCTTCCTGCGCCTCTTGCTGAGCGTTCAGGAGTGCCATCTTACGCGCAGTCTTCTCATCTTTTTGCTCCATGAACCTATCACCGAAGCTTGGCAGGTCCTTGAACCCTGTCACCGTCACCGGCGTCGAAGGCGTCGCTTTACCCTTCGGTCGCCCTTGGAAATCTAGCATCGTACGCACCTTGCCGTACGCATTCCCCGCTGTCACGAACTCCCCCACCTTCAGCTCGCCGCCCGTCACTAAGAGGTTCACTACCGAGCCCTTCCCCGTCTCCATGTGCGACTCGATCACCAACCCCTCCGCCGGCACGTCTACATCGGCTTTCAGCTCTTCCACGTCCGCGACCAAGAGAATACTCTCTAGTAGCTTCTCTAGCCCCTCGCCGGTCTTCGCCGACACCGGTATCATTATAATATCGCCACCCCATTCCTCCGGCTGCAAACCATGCGCCGAAAGGTCCGCCATCGTCCGCGGCACGTCCGCACCCTCACGGTCGATCTTATTGATCGCCAC
The DNA here is from genome assembly GCA_964508115.1 of uncultured Candidatus Saccharibacteria bacterium. Taxonomy (GTDB): domain Bacteria; phylum Patescibacteriota; class Saccharimonadia; order Saccharimonadales; family Saccharimonadaceae; genus Nanosyncoccus. The sequence continues at coordinate 16,084 of CAZDQY010000013.1, read as the reverse complement.
GATAATCTTCGCATTCGCCCCCTGTGCAAACTTAATCGCCTCGACCGTCTGCGGCTTCACCCCATCATCCGCCGCCACCACGATCACCACTATGTCTGTCAACATCGCACCATGCTGCCGAATCGCCGCGAACGCTTCGTGCCCCGGCGTATCGAGAAAAGTAATCATTCTCCCGTCATGCTCCAACTGATACGCCGAAATATGTTGCGTAATCCCGCCCGCTTCGGTATCAACGGTTTTCTTGTTTAACAAAGTATCAAGCAATGTAGTCTTACCGTGGTCGACGTGTCCCATCACCGCTACCACCGGCGGCCGCGACACCGCGTTCTCGCTTAGCTCCTTCCGGTAGCCATCGTGAATCTTCGTCGTAGTATTCTTCCGCTCGAGACGCACATCCTGGAAGCCGAGCTCCTGGATCATAATCTCCGCCGTCTCGAAATCCAGCCGCTGGTTAATTGTCGCCACGATCCCATTCTTAAACAGCTCGCCAATCAGCGATGTCACGCTTAAGCCTAGCGCCTTGGCCAGCTCATCCACCGTGATCGAGCCAGCAATCCGAATTACTTTTTCGGCAGCGTTATTAGTATTATCAGGACTTTCCGAACTCATTTCTGGCTCCTTTCTCTAAATCGAACTTTAGATTTTAATTTATTTTTTCGGTTATCTCACTTGTCCGCGAACACTCAAGAAAACACAATTTATTACACTATTTTACCATATTTTTAAGATTTTGGAGAGAAACCAACTCATATACAACTTAAGATAACTAAAAACGTCCATATAAGGATGCGATAATTTCCCTCTAGCTCAGTAAACAAAACTTCTCTTACCTAGACTCCAATCTCGTTTTGAAGCTGCAGCAACCTTCGCACTAGGTTCTGCACCGTGAAGAAGGGCTTCTTGTTGTGTTTAGTAAAGTGATCCGCATTTCTAATCGCCTCCGTCACAATACTATGCCTCCGATCTATCATATCGTTCAACCACGACAAATCAGTCTTCTTATATAGAAGCCCTATTTTATCTGAAAGTTCTTTTTCTACGATACGTCCTCGACTATCCGATCTATTCGCCGAAAAATGCTGCAAAAGATAGTTCTCGAATTGTGGATCGGAAAAAGCCAATTCTACAGCACTTTCCCTCGCCAAATCCCTTAGTTTTATAAAGCTATCTCTAAAGTCGTCCCTGTCACACACCGCCCAAACCTCAATAGCAGCGTCATCATCAAGGTTTTTCGCCCAATCTTGGCGTTTCTCTGCCGCAGCTTGAATCAATTTTGCATGCTGACCTAGCGTCTTATGATCACCCAATTCCGGAAATACTTTTATCCATGTTGGTAAACGAAACTGTCGTTGTAGAATAGTAAAATACTCCGATTCAGTTGTACCTTCGCACACTATCAATAATAGATCAGGTCGGCACTCCAGCATTATGATATCTCCTCCAAAATTGGCACTCCACCATACATACCCATAGTATATTTCTTCCCGATATTTTCATCCGAACGCAACATTTTATCTTTCAGCGGAGTAATGATGGTTTGTTCAAAACGATCTTTCTCCACAATCATAATATCATCCTTGTCCAATACACCTATAGGACCGTTCTTAATCAGCCCCACATCATGGGTATTAATTAATAATTTCGCCCCGGTTTTGTTTCCCTTCTTTTTGAAAAGCTGAACAATAAATTGGCAAATACTTGTATGCAAACTTGAACCGAACTCATCGATATAAATAGTATGACCGTTAGCTATTGCATTCATCACGAAAATCGCTATGTCAAAGAATCTATTAGTGCCCAGCGATTCCTGAGACCCCATATCAAATACTACCGTACCCACCTTATCACCATCACTATTACGCACCGTATGTACAGTATTTACAAAAACACTCTTGCCCTGTCTAATCATCATCTGCTTCATATCTTCTGGCATATTAGCCCCAGCCAACATTTCTGGAGTAAAATTAATAGTACTTAGAGAAAAATCATTAATAGAAAAGTCCGCTTCGTGTAATAACTCAATGACTTGTTTTGAGAGTTCAGGATATTGTTGCAAAATGTCTAAACAAACCTTTCTCAAACCATCAGTATTGTCGAGAGAAAACAACACTATATTATGCAATAAATCAAAAACCGCATCAGCATACCGGTTTTTTGTATGCCGTGCTAAAGTAATTAACAGTGAGTCGTCGCGTACTGCTTCGTTGCCCTCAAACATCTTCTTTCCAAAGCCATTTTTACCTGCCAGCTCCGTCGCTCCCCTACTTCGCACAAAAATCGTCCGCGCACGGCTGCTAGAGAGATCATACATTTCTTCCTCAGACACTTTACCGTCAAGTAAAGAAAAAGAGTATTTATAACGATTCTCATCATTATGAAAAACTATAGAAAAGACAGTAGGCTCTTTCATGGCACCACTACGCAACAAGAATGGAGCCCTCGGAAAGTCAGGAGAATCAGGATTCGTTGAGTGTCTCACAAACTTACTAAAATCAGCCATCGCCCGATAAAAGCTCGTTTTTCCAGATGCATTTGCACCATAAAATGCAGTCACTGATCTACCTGCATCAAAATATACCGTCTGCTCATCATAAATGGATCGGTAATTTTTTACAGAAAACGAATCAATTGTATAGCTACTCATACCCCCATTATAACAAACTTCATCACTACGGTCAACGTACATTACCCTCAAAACATCTATTTTGACAAAAAATCGCGTATTACGCGTAGTTGAAAGATAAAATACACCGCGAATCAGAGCAAAAATACCTTAGCCAGGAATTTTTAAGGGGCGCCCAGATTGGGCGCCCCTTGCTTGAGATAAGGTACTGTTGGAGGAATTTGCTGATTAGGTTTCAGTGGGCACGTCGTCAGGCGTGCTCTCGGCCAGAGCATCGCCATCGGCGGCACCGTCAGCATTGTCGGTATCATCGGACGCGGCCTCGTCGCCGCCCAAATCCGGGGAGTCGTCATCATTGATCTTGGCGTCAGACTTCTTGTCATCACCTTCGCCGTTGCCGTCTTCTTCCCCAGCCTCATCGACAGGGTTGCCTTCCTGAAGCACAGGAACGAGATCATTGTTGTCGAGCTCCACGCCGGCCTGCTCATCGTTCCCGTTAAGGACGTTAGCCGCCGGCGCCTGAGCCGGCGCAGGATCCTGCTTGGCCTTGCCGACGTAGTCGCAGTTGGGGCACTTCTCGCCCTCAGCCAGCGCATCATGGCCGGTGCCATCACATTCCTGCTTGGCCTTGCCGACGTAGTCGCAGTTGGGGCACTTCTCGCCCTCAGCCA
>CAZDQY010000013.1:0-12690 GCA_964508115.1 uncultured Candidatus Saccharibacteria bacterium | reverse complement strand
GCGCATCATGGCCGGTGCCATCACATTCCTGCTTGGCCGGCTTGTATCCACACTTCGAGCAGGCACCATCAGTGCCGGCGGCGTCATGATCATGAGTCTCGTCGCAGCCAGAGCAGGAGCCATCCTGCTGCCAAGCATGCTGATGCGGTTCATAAGTACCCACGGTACCACAACCACCACTGCAGCTCTCGCCCTTGGGGATCGTACCATGGTTCTCCTTGTTGGGACAGTTAGCAGCAGTAATCTTGGTACCCTCGTACCCGCACTGGCCGCAGCTCTCACCCTTCAGGATATTAGCGTGCCCAGCACTCCCCGGGCACTGCGCCGCAGTAATCTTCTGACCACACTGGCACTCACCGTTCACGAAGCTATGTTCGTGCTTCGCCGGGGCGGGCTCACCACAAATACAGTCAGTGGTGCCGTCTTTGCCAAAATCATGCGTATGCTTCGCCGGAGCGGGCTCGCCACAAGCGCAGTCGCCATCACTGAAATCGTGCACATGCGCAGCCGGCGCAGCCTGGCCACAGGAACAAGTGGTCTTGCCGTCAGCGCCAAAATCATGAACATGCTCGGGAGCGGTCTCACCATCGGCGGGCTTCGGCTCGCCACAGGCACAAGACATGTTGCCCTCACCATCATCCACAGTAAAATCGTGCACATGCGGAGCCGGCGCAGCCTGACCACAGGAACAAGTGGTCTTGCCATCCTCACCAAAGTCATGCACGTGCACTGCCGGCTCCTTCACGCCGCATTTACAAACGCTGTTACCATCGGCGTCCTTCTGATCATACACATGAGTGTGTTCAGCCGGCGCCGCCTGACCACAAGCACACTGGGTCTTGCCGTCAGCGCCAAAATCATGAACATGCTCGGGAATCTTCGTGTCCTCGCCGCCAGGCTCATCGCCCCCACCACTGGGCGGAGTCACCGGATCTCCACCGCCGGTATTGCCACCAGGATTGGGGTTTACCGGGGTATTACCCCCCCCCGTGGGCGTATTCGGACCGGTAGGATCAGTAGGCAGAGTAGTCGCCGAAGTCCCGGGGATAGTCACGCCCAGATCCTTCAGCGTCGCGTCAGCGGGATCACCCGCATCCGCACCCTTCACCGCCTTGGTGCCAGTGTTGTTGGTCGCCACCGCACAAGCCATCGTGTCCTTAAACGCAGTCTCGACCTCCTTCACATAGCTCTCCAGAGCCGGGTTGGCCTCGACCAGCTCATTCAGCACGGGGTTTTCCATCTCCACACTGAAGCTGACCTTGCCGCCGGTCTTCAAGCCACGCAGCTTGATCGACATCGCATCCTGATCCACGCCGTCGACCGCCAGATACTCCGGGTTGGAAGAGATCACCTTACCGATCTCCCAGCCAAACATCTTTGCGATCTTCGTCGGGATCACCCTCACGTCGTAGGTGTCGCCGGCCTTGACCTCCAGGTCATAGACCGACAGGCGCAGCTCCTTGGCGGTGTTCGCCAGAACCCGCGCGGTGACGGCGTCCTCGTCCACCGGCTCGGCCGCCATAGCGGCCGTCACACCGAGAGAGAGGACCATGCACAGGGACAGGACGAGGGCCAGAAGCTTCTTCAGACCCCTCTTGCTGGGACACGGACTACATTGATGCATACAAATTCCTCCTTGTTTTAATGTGCGCTCCAGACGACTTTAGTCCCTAAGTCATCTAAAGCTGGGAAGCTCTCTTTCGAGAGCAGGGACTATGTCAAGGCGTAAACATCACGCCAAGACAACAATATATATCAAACGGCCACAAGCTACTTAAGCTTATTTTCGAACCGTGATTGTTCCATTATATCCAACTTACGCCATAAAGTAAACAATCATTGTCAAAATTACATGTGAACCAACTGCCACCTTAGCGAAGACGGTAATTAACATCCAAAAATAAGATATAATGATATACTAGTGATAGTAAAAGAAATGCAGGATAAAAAAGTAGCACTAGGTCAATTTTTCACTAAAGCATCTCTTTGGCTTAAGCCCCAAGTTAAAGAGTATATTTCGCAATGTGGTTGTTTTACGGCTTATGATCCTTTTGCCGGCGGCGGAGATCTGCTTTCTGTCGCACAAGACATTCTAAACTTTAAAAATACCAAAGGCTTAGACATCGATACTGAGCTAAATTGGGATATTAATGACTCATTATTAAATATCCCAACCATAGAAAACGCAATAATAATCACGAATCCACCGTACATCGCTAAACAATCCGCATCAAGAAAAAAGATCGACTTATCAAAATACTTTTCCACCAGCCCATATGACGACGTCTATCTAATAGCACTAGATAAAATGTTAAAAGCACAAAAATACGTCGTTGCCATAATTCCAGAATCCTTCATAAATTCAAATTACAAACAAAAATCAAGACTCAATTCAATAACCATCCTTGAAGAAAATCCTTTTGAAGACACAGAGAATCCAGTATGCGTAGCCTGTTTTGATGAGAAGGACAAAGAATTCAACAAAATTAAAATCTACAAGAACGAATGTTATAAAGGAACCTTGCAAGATATTCAAAACAATCGCATAGATCCTAGCAATAGTGTAAAAATCTCTTTCAATGATAAAAAAGGCTGGCTGGGCATTAGAGCTGTCGATAGCACTAATGACAAGGTACGTATCAACTTTGACTATAAGGAAAATATAAATTACGATTGGGAACATAAGATAAAAGTTAGTTCTCGACATTTTACTCTAGTCGATGTCGACGTTCCTCAGAGTGAGCGACAAGAATTCATTAGCCACTGCAACAAAGAGCTTGAAGAATTAAGAGAAAAGTCATCAGACATACTACTAACCCCATTTAAAGGTAATACTAAATCTGGAATACGCCGCAGAAGGTTGGATTTCAGATTAGCAAGAGCAATTATGGAGAAGGCCTATAAGAATACATCGACTACTCAAACACTTTCTAAATTTAATAAGGAGAAACATGAATAACATTGATTATTTTAATTATAGCCAAAAGAATAACGATTCTGTCAACGAAGTTATTAAACCAGAAGGCATGAAGGTTATAAATGAGAGCAAAGATGAAAACCCGACAGATCTAATGAACTCATCCGACTCATTAAATGAACTAATTACGACGTATTCTACCCTCAAGAACATGGGCAAGAAACCAGATGACAGTACAATAATTGAAGTGATCGACGAAATTATTTGCATTTTGGATAAGAAAAAACTTATCAATTATTCACCTTTTTGTGTCTATTTCCAAGTATTAAGATATTCATACGGCTCATACAAAGAAAACAAAAATAAAATGGATGCTGAAGAAAAACGTTTCTTAGTTCGGTATTTGTTGGATGAGTATCTTGCTAATAGATACGAAATGTATAAGTACCACGGCTATTCACATCAAATCCTGCAGGTGATGTCTGATGCATCGTCATCCAGACGGAATAGTAAAACTGGCATCCTTATGCTGGAGTCGATTCTAAATCCACTAGGATTCAAGACGACAAAAGACTACGCCGAGCTAAAGAGTACAAAATACTGCTATGTCGAAAGCGACAAAGGTGGGAAAAACTTATTTAAAGAATTCCTTAAGAAAGACGGTGTCGCCTTCGATTTCCAAAAAACAAGAGATAACAAATATCCAGATATGCTGATAAAGATCAAAGACGACTATATCATACTTGAACATAAGCTCACTAATGGTGGCGGCGGCGCCCAAAATGCAGAAATAAACGAGATCATTGATTTTACCAGATATGATGAACAAAATCAGAAAATTCATTACGCATCGTGCCTTCAAGGCGGTTTTATCAAATACTTAGCCGAGCACTCCACCCAGCCAAAAAACATTACTCAAAGGGAAAATATATTAAACGCGCTAGAACATCATCCGAACAATTACTTCTTGAATGGAAAAGGCCTTGAAAAATTAGTTAAAGATCTAATGTAAAAAGAGATAACCATATAACTGGCTCCCGGGGCCGGGCATCATAATTTTACTTCGTAAAATTATTCCCACAGTCGCAGCGTCCGGAAAGTAAATAAATTTACTTTCTGACTACAACCGCTCCTGTGTTTCGAACCTCGGTTCTCGCCCCGTCTCAAATCGTTCAATAAAAAGAAGACCATCAGGTCTTATTTTTATTGAATGGCTCCCGGGGCCGGGCAACGCGATTATTTCATAATCGCTACTCGCCGGGCGTCAGCTCAAAAGAAAAAGCGAGCTTTTTCTTCACTCGCTTCCTACGGCGATCGTTCCGACAACCTCCGGTTTCCGGTTCTAATTCAGCTTCGCAGAACAACATGAGAAAATAAAATAGCCCCAATGGGCATTTTATTTTCTCATGGCTCCCGGGGCCGGGCTCGAACCGGCAACCTCGAAGTTAACAGCTTCTTGCTCCACCATTGAGCTACCCGGGAATATATAATACGGGTCAACATCTTGACCGCAGATACTGCTATTATATCATACTTTTCGAGAAAACAAGCAAAAATGTAGCAATTTCGCAAAATCTCTTCAGCATGGCTCTTGTAAAGATCGCAAAATCTACACCTAAAAAATCATAAAACTTCCATCTTCCCCTCAACGAAAATCTTCTCCGGCGCCACACCTGTGTCAATCAGATATTGGATCACCGCCCCCGCTACCGCCGACAACAATATCTTCCCAGTCGTCGTCAAGTTCTCCATCGTCTCGATCTGCACCGCCTCCATCTCCCCGAGAGCAAACTCTCTCCCTTTCAACTCACCAAAATACTCGCTCGCCGCCCAGCCAATTGTCCCCGTCGTCTCCCCCACTTCATATCTAATCTCTATCATTTTATCCTCTCTGCGCCCTCGCCAAGGCCGCAAATTCATCATAATATTTCATCATCTTCGCCGGATCAGTTTCCAGCTCCCCACCCAAGAAATAGTCGCAAAATTCCTCCCGTGCCCGACACACTTCCCTGAGCCGCCCAGGCGCCTCACGCCAACACTCCATCGTCAAGTCAAACAGTTCCAGCGCCCGCTCAAAAGCCCCCTGCCACCGCTTCTCGTTCCCCATCTCCTTCGCCTTTAGCGCCCGCGACACCTCGCTACCAATGTTCCCCATCTGCTCCGCGATCGACAGCTCCGCCCAGCGCCCCTCCGCCAGCTCCCTATGCACGCAGCCCTCTAAGATAGCCATTTCGCCACCACCTCTCGTATTTTCTGCCGCACAGCTGAATTCTCCACACCCCTCGCACGGTTCCCCTGACGCGGACGCACGTTTATCATCGAATCAAATTCTATCATTCCCTCTTCATCATAACCGTCTGGATATAAATTTATTCCCCAAAGATCATCCTGCCTACTCCCCTGTCGGAGCAACATCTGCTCCAGGTCTGCATGCATTTCTGCGTCAATCGCCAAAATCTCCCGCGCTACATCCACCACCCCTTTTACTAACTCATCATTATACACGTTTTCACACTTGTATAACCCCTCTTTATTCATCTTTTTATCCAGAATCTTCATACCTCCATTATACCCCAACTTGTCCCAAATCTCCACCCAGCTATCCTTAAAATAACCTTAAGGATTTACATCATCTTCTCGTAATTCTTAATTTTCCCTAAAATTCCTTCTCAAACCCTTCTTGCCTATTGATTTTTACGCTAATGTATGATATAATGGTAGTATATATTTATCTTTGATTGGGTAGCTGAGGTATCTATGGATTTCAACGAGTTATTTAGCGCAGACAAGATCTACATCACCGTAGCCGTCATCGCGACGCTGCTGCTGTTTTTGGTCTCTGTTCTCGTCGGTGTCACCAACCGCCGCCGCCAGCGCGAAGCCATCGACCGTTTCAAATATCGCCCACGCAAGCATCTCATGGTCGGCCCGACTCGTCAATGCTTCCAAATCCTTAACGACCTCTTCGGCCAACGTTTCTACATTATCCCCGAAGTCAGCCTCTCTTCCCTGTTAAGCCACAAAGTTGGTCTCCAAGACCGCTACGCCGCCTACCGTTTCATCGACAACAAAACCGTCGACTTCGTTCTCTGCAATAAACGCTCCCTTCGCCCCATCTGTGCCGTCAAGCTCGAGGAAGGTGTCCAAAACGACCTCAAGCAGCCTGGCAGCGACCCCCACGATATGGAAAAATTCTTCCGCAGCGCCCACATCCCGTTTATCTATCTCACGAAAACCCAGCGTCTCACCCCTGATTACATTATCGAGGAATTCTCCCGTGTCGTCTACGAAACCAGCAAAATCCAGCCCGCTTCTCGCGGTCGCAAGAAAAAATCCGCCCCTTCATCCCCTGCCAACACTGCCAAAACGACTATCAAATACCAACCGCAGCCACCTGCCACGCCGAAGTACTTCGAAAGCTGGTAAACCCATCTTTCGCGCCATCCACAAAATCGAACTTGTACGCACGTACAAGTTCGACTGTTATTTTACAGAGGTAAAATCACCAACTTTTTTGCTTAATAAAGCTCCCTGCACGCTCCACCACGCTCCCAACGGTATTGGACGCATCATATAATGCGCAGTTATACATTTTGGCTATTCACGATCTTCCCTTCTAAAACGCTTCAAATAATGAGTATAAAGATAGCGTCCACTCGTGAGGGCTAAGCTCTACGCTAAAAGTCGCCGCACAGTTTTCTAATTGTCTATAATCTTCTTTTCTGAGTCATCTCGGGAGCACGAAGCTCGTGCGACGGAACGAGACACCCGTGAAGACGGGCTGGCGAGTGAGACGAAGAAAAGAATGATTATAGACAAGCAGCCATCAAGATTGCTATCAACGCAAGCACCGCTGCAAGGCATGGTGTACAGAACCCTTCGCGAAGAGCAACACCTATAACAACGTCTGGCTCAAAACCCTGCATTTCAGCAACATCAGCCCTTAGTAAGGCCTAACTCAAGAACCCTTCGCGAAGAATGGCTCAGTACGCGGAAGAGGTGAACCGCGGAATGAGACGTACTAAGAGGTACGTCGAATGAGCAGTGGAGCCTCTGACAAAGTAATAAGCCATTATTCGCGGAGGCGCATCTGAACCGTAGCAGTAAAAACCTCCCTTACGGGAGGTATTTTACTGCTACTTAACTATGGTCAAGCTAATCTTTCGCCCATCCTTATCGACGTCCAATACCTTAAACTTCTTTCTCTCATTCAAAGTAAAGACTTTCTCTGGATCGACGTCATTACCATTCCCAAGCTCCGAGACATGCACGAGCGCTTCTACTGCTGGCGAAATCTGCACGAAAGCCCCAAACGGCGTAATACGCGTAATCGTCCCCTCGACCTGGTCTCCACGTTTGAGGTCATTCACCTCAGACAGCCATGGATCTTCGCTCAGCTGCTTGATCGAAAGCGACAGGCGCTCCTTATCAATCGCGATGATCTTCGCTTCTACGGTGTCGCCGACCTTCACATAATCAGCTGGGTTATTGACCCGCTCCCAAGAAATCTCCGAAATATGGATCAAACCTTCCACCCCATCCACGTTCACGAACGCGCCGAAGTCGACCACGCCAGTCACCACACCCTTGACTACATCGCCCACGTGCAACTCTGCAAAACGCTCTGCGAGACCGTCCTTGATCGCCTCTTTCTCGGAGAAGATCAGTTTGTTGTCCTTGCGATTCGCATCCAAGATGCGCACCTTCATCGGCTTGCCAACCAAAGAGTTCAAGCGCTGTAAGATCTCATCTTTGTCCGAAGAACCCACGCGCGGATAATGCTCCGCCGACAGCTGCGACACCGGCAAGAACCCACGAATCCCTTCGTATTCCGCCAAGAGACCGCCCCGGTTCGCATCAAACGGCGTGATCTCGATCACTTCTGCGTTATCAATACGCGCCTGGATCTCATCCCAACCCTTCTCTTTCGCCGCCTTGCGTAGCGACAAAAGTACACTACCGTCAGCCATCTCCGCCTCGATCACCGAAGCCGTCACTTCATCACCGACGTTCAAATTCTTCGCAAAAGATACCTCGCGGCGTGGCACCACGCCTACACCTCTTGCTCCAAGATCGATCAAAATCTCGTGTTTGCGAATCGACATCACAGTCCCTGTGACCGTCTCGCCCAGAACTGCCCGCTCTGCGCCGCCTTCGGTGCTCGCCAGCAATTCATCCATTGTTAATTTGGCTTTTGCCATAATAATTAAATTTTCCTTTCTTCAGGCCCGTTCAAGAACACCGCACGCCCCCGCACGTCTCTCGCGATTCTCTTGAACGAGCCCAAAATCTACACCCATTATACCAAACTTTTTCACCTCTGTCTAGACGCCCACTTAAATTTTCTCACTCTTGCCCGATTGCCCGATTTTCCAACACAAAGAGTTTTTTGTGTTATTATAGAGATATAGCGAACAACAATATATAACGTAAACGCTTATATATATTATATGTTGTTGCTCAAGTTAAGGAGGTAGAATGAAGGGTGAATATCGGCCGTACAGTGAACGAACGCCAGATGAACAATACAAAAATCTAATCCGCGCCATCCTCAAACATGGCGTCAAAAGTCCGTCCCCTATGGTCGACGAAACCGGTCAAGAAGTCAACGCTATTGATCTCCTCGGCGCTCCCGTCATGCGCTTCGACGTCCTCAAAAATGGCGCTCCCGTTATTACCGAACGCGAGATCAAATTCTGGCGCACCCCCATCGGCGAAATGCTTGGTTTCATTAATGGCGCTAAAACTCAAGATGAGCTAGAAAAATTCGGCTGCAAATGGTGGAAGATGTGGTGCACCGAGCCGAAGTGTGCTAAGCGCGGCCTCGAGACCGGCGACCTCGGCCCTGGCTCTTACGGCGCCGCTTTTCACGATTTTCCCACCGCTGACGGCGACACCTTTAACCAGTTCGCCGAGATCATTCAGCAGATGAAAGAACGCCCCGAGCTCAAGACTCACCTCATCACCCCTTGGATACCTCAATATACCATCCGCAATCACAATCACCAGCAGAAAGTCGTCGTTTGCCCTTGTCACGGCTGGATGCACTTCCGCATCCTCGGCGATAAGCTCCACCTCGTACTCTTCCAGCGCAGCTGCGACGTCCTCATCGGCTGCCCCAGCAACTGGGTCCAGTATTCTGCTCTCCTCTTAGCCATGGCCGAAGTCCTCGACCTCGTCCCTGGTGAATTCATCCACATGATTTCTGACGCCCACATCTATGAGAACCAGCTCCCCTGGGCCGAAGAAATCCTCGCCCGCGAGAGCAAACCTTTCCCCACGCTCCACATTACGAACCCACACAAAGATATTTTCGACTACCGTATTGAAGATTTTGAGCTCAGCGATTACGAACCCCACCCAGCAATTAAAGGCATACCTGTAGCAATTTAGGAAGATACTATGACTATGATGAACGAAAATTGGTTAGCAAACGTCAAAATCGCCCAAAAGTCCGGCAAGACTGTCGGTCTCGTCCAAGGGTCGTGGGATCTATTCCACCTTGGCCACTTGCGCTATATCTTAAAGGCTCGCGCCCTCTGCGACTTCCTCGTCATCGGTATGGACAGCGACGAAAAAATCCGTAAGCGCAAAGGTCCGACCCGCCCTGTCATCCCTGAGCGCGAACGCTACGACTTCATTCGCCTCCTCAATATCGCTGACGCCATCGTCATCAAAGGAGTCAACGAACCGAAATGGCACCTCATCAAGACCATTCGCCCCGACGTCCTCGTCGCCATCAAAGAAAACTACGACGACAACGAGATTACCCAGCTCGAAAAATACTGCGGTCGTGTCGCTGTCTTGCCTCGCCAAGCTAAAACTTCCACCTCTGACAAAATCCGCCAGATCACCATCAATAGCCGCCTCCGCAAAATTGAAGGCGTCCAGGAGAAAGTTGCTAAGGCTGCCAACTGCATGAAACACCGCATCAACTACACTCGCGACATGCCTCAGCCGATCCCACAGCTCCTCAAAGAGCTCCGCAAGTCTACCGACGACCTCTGTCCTACCGCCGCCGCCTGTTTCTGGAATAATCAATGGGTCTTCGGCACTAACCAGATCGACTTCACCATCCCCGAATACGACATTCAGAATCGCACCGAGCTCTTCTACGACACCGTCGAACATGCCGAAATTAACCTCTTGAAACAGCTCGGCAAAGTCGATAGTCTTGAAAACATCCCGCTCTATATCACGCTTTTTCCTTGTGATCACTGCATGAAAGTTCTCGCCAACAAGGGCATCAAGAAAATTTACTATCTCGAAGATCACCCCGACCGCAACTGGAGCAAACGTTCCCATGCTCTCGCCGAGAAAAAAGGCATCGAGACCATCTGTCTAATCGAGAACAAGAAATGAGCGCCAGCACTTCCAACCAAGGAGACGCCTCTGTACTGAGCAGCCCAAAGCCCGAGGCAAATACCACCCCTAATTATTACCAATATAAATATATCTATCCACCCAACGCTCGCGGCCAAGAGCAGCTCGACATCATGCTTGACATGGAAGCCAAAGGTAAAGACCCGATGGCACCCGAATATATCGACCAAGAGATCCTCTTCCAGACTGAATACTGGCACGTCTCCAATAATCGCTTCCCTTACGAAGGCGCTGAGCAGCAGTTTCTCATTGTCGCCGTCAGCGAAGTCTACCGCCTCGAAGATGTCACCCCCGAAATGTGGCTCGATCTACAGCAAGTCTGGCAAAAGCTCATCCGTGAACACAATCTCACCGGCGGTGCTCTTGTCTTCCGCTTCGGCGATTTTGCCAAATCCGGCGCCTCCCTCTCGCGCGTCCATTGTCATATTATCCAACCTCTCGACGGCGCCAAAGTGCGCCCCGCAATCGGCGGCCGTCGCGAGCTCAAAGAAGGCCTGCATCTCTAGTAATCAACCCCTCACACAGCGGACAGTGATATTCGCCCCGCGTATTTTGATACCTCGTCGCCCCGCACTGCGGGCATTTCGACCTCTTATATAGCCAATCCCGATAAGTGTCCATCTCCGCCTCCACGAACTCTTCATCGTACTCCACCCCATATCGTTCCGCCAGCGCCCGCGCCTTCTCCCAAGCCGCCCGCTCCATTTTCAGCCGCTCCACATCCGTCCGGAAATCCCGATGCTTTAGCACCGCATGCCCCACTTCATGCAATAATTGCAGCTCACCATATTTTTGTTCATCCACAACTTCTTGCCATTGTGGCAAATTCTCGCCATTTTTATTTTGTTCACATCGCGATCCGGCCTTTGCCACATCACATTTACCATTTGCATTCAATTCATAAACTTGTTCATACGTTATTAGCCGCGGTGCCCGATAATAAAACCTTTTACCCGCCCGAAACTTCAGCTCCGGATAGTCAGACTCCAGTTGTTCAAGCAACTCACTGAACCACATCATATTTGTATTCACCTCCAGTTAAAATCATTATACACCGACCACCATCATTGCGCGAGCATGAGCACTATCTATCGCCCTATTTAGCCAAAACCGAACATTTTTGACGCAGATCTTCATAAAAACCCGAACAAACCGCCCGCACCGCCACTCCTCTACTAGGCTTCCCTATGCGTTTCCGCCTTTTTTGCTCGTCCTATGTTTCACAAGCCTCACACCCGAACAAGATTTTCTTGTTTCTGCATTTAAACCCGAACACTGTCCGTCATTCCACATTCCTTACACCCGAACATTCCAAAAAGCACCCCTGTTAGGAGTGCTTTTTAGTAAGCTTCACTTAAATAATTAAGCAGCGTTTTTCTTCGATGGGCCACGACGGCTGATGCGACCGCCCTTCGCACCTGCGATACGAGCAAGCGCTGGGTTCGCCGCGAAACCACCAGTGTGGCCATTCTGGCCACCCTTGCGACCGATCTGGGAATAAAACTCTTTACCGTACTTCGCACGGTTCGTTTGTGCAGCCTTGAGACCGCCAGCTTTAGTTCCTGACATTTTATCTCTCTTTCTGCCCACCAATTACTTATCAAACGCCACCCTTTTTAGGATGTTGCTACCATTGTATCATACCGCTTTAGTTTTGTCAATAGTTTTTATGAAAAAATGTGTCATAATTTAGACATTTTGTTCAAATTTTACATCATATTCTGCTTCCCTCCACAATGCTTAAACTCCCCTTAAGTTTTCCATAGCTGTGGAAAATTTATATTGACATTATGCATATGGTGATATATAATAGAGACAGTTTTAAGCAAAACCACTGCGAGGTGCTTAAAACACTCCAATTTGTTGTTAAATCTAGAAGTGCGCTCGAAAGGGCGCACTTCTAGTCTTCCAGTAGCTTCAAAACGCTTTCAAAACCCCCTCATTCAGGCACAAGATAGGCTTTATTTTGCCTTCTACGGCCATTTTTAAGCCCCACAAGGCCTTTCTGGGCCCAAACTAGCACCCGAAATACGTTTATATTTAAAACTAGCTTATACGGCCTTAAAATGGCTTCTAAGCGCATTTTAAAGCCACGTCTCACTGTATAACTCCGCCTAGCAGGAGGATTGCTGATTTATCGCATAAAGTCCGATTTCATGCTTGATTTTTCACCCATCATGCGCTAAAATAAGACATATAAAATTGTATTTTATAGGGATATGGCTCAGCTCTTGTCTGAGGCGAATGCCGAGATAGTCAAAAATTGAGCGCTTGCGCGCCCTAAGCGGCTGAGCTTGATGAAAGCTCACTGCAAAATACGCAAAACATTAATAATTTATGGGGATATAGCTCAGCTGGTTAGAGCGCGTCACTGATAATGACGAGGTCTG
>CAZDQY010000012.1:0-24049 GCA_964508115.1 uncultured Candidatus Saccharibacteria bacterium | reverse complement strand
TATTAGGCACGCCGCCAGCATTCATCCTGAGCCAGGATCAAACTCTCCATTAATGTCCTCCAAAGAAGGACTGAATCGTTTAAAGACTCAAATAAAAAGACTGACGATGATAAGTTTTATATTCGCCGGACGAATCCAACGTCATAATAAAACCATAATTGCACAACTAAATTGTTAAACTTCACACTCCCAACGATTCCTCCTGTATTTCCCCTCTCGTCGTTTGGGATAATCCCATTTTATCTCACTCCAAAAGAAATGTCAACAACTTTTTTGGACTTTTTTCGATTTTTTTAATAAATTCTTAAGAAAACTCTTATGCTTTGGTTAAAACTCCCACTATCACCCCTATTACAATGCCAATCAGTACGCCTACCACTGCCTGTGCCATCGTGTGCCCCTCCACTACCGGCAGAGGCTCCTGACCGTCTTTTTCCAGTAGCTTATTCAGCGTCTTCCCCTGCTCACCCACCGCATAGCGCACATGGATCGCATCATAGATCACAATCATCGTCATCACCAGCGCCAGCGCGAACAAGCCCGTGTCAAATCCCCCTGCTATGCCAAGATACGTCGTCAGCCCCGCCATACACGCCGAATGTCCCGACGGCATCCCACCCGATCGCGTCAGATACCCGATTACCGTCTTCAGATCACTCTTTTTCGACTGTTTATATCCGTCCAGCAGCCCGATCACCACCTTCGAGGCCTGTGCAACGAACCACCCACCCACAGCGGCTAAGATTGCATACCAACCATTCATACCCCTATCTTAGCATAAAGTGCGTTTTTTGTCTATTCTGCTTTAGTTTTTAAAGATTTTTCGCCCTAACGCCCGCTTCCCCCACCAAGCTCCCCCTATCAGTAGTGCCCCACCGCTGATAGTCAGCAACCACAGCAGCCAGGCATGCTTCTGCTCGCTAAGAGCCGGCACTTCCACCTCATCATCACGCACCACTCCAGCTTCTTTTGGTGAATCCTGCTCCGCGCTCGCTATTTTTCCCGTCACATCAGCCGTCTTTGGCTCTTCCTTCGCCTCTGTTAGCGCTCTAGTTATCTGAGTACCAGTCGATCTCTGGCCTACAACTGCCTGTCCTATTTTATCCTTAGCAACTTCGACTTTTCCAGGAGCAGCATTCCCTGCCTCCGTCACCCCAGCAAAATCATTCCCAGCTCCCGACCAACCGCCTAGGCCAGAGCCAACCCCGCCGCTCGTAGCGCTACCGCTCGGCTTCGTAGCGCCAGTACCAGCATTGCCATCAACATTCTCTGTACCGCCCCCACCAGTACCACCAGTATTTCCCTTATTGTCGTCTTCCCCGTCTGAGCCACCCGTCGTCGAGCCGCCCTCAGTCGTGCCAGAGCCGCCCGTGTTTCCAGTCGAATCACCAGTATTAGACCCACCAGTATTACCCCCGCCCGTCTCAGTTTTATCGCCGCTCCCGCCAGTATCCTCCCCTGCCTCCTCATCTGTGAACCCATATTGCGCTGACTTCTCTTTCATTGTCTGCTCGCACTGTTTGAGCCGCGTCATCAAACCGTCATAATTTGATGTATCCTCCGCACATAAGATATATCTCTCAATCTTCTGCAAAATATCTTTTCGCTTCTCGGCATCACCTCTCCAGCTTGATATGCTAAGATATAGATTATCGACAACATTCTTCATGTCTCGTGCCCGTTCATCCTCCCAGCTCACCACCGTATCGTTCGATGGCCTTGTCTTCACTCGTGTGAAGGTGTATTTGTTCGTCGTCGTATCAACATCTCCCTGGCACGCCTCGAGAATATGCTCGCTCTGTAGTGAAGTATAAGCACAGCTTCGATAGTCCAACTTCCCTCGTATCCAGTGCAAGGCGTCTTCTCCATCCTTACTATTGTCTCGTACCTGTAAAGCATAGTAAACCATCCCTGACGGATTGCGCAACGTATAGCTAGCATTTACGACCTTATAAGGCTGCATACTAATATCCCCGCTCGTTAGCTCACTCGATAAGTCCACCGCATCACTCGCCCAAACTGGCTTCGCTACTTCCCCTAGCTCCGACAAACCCGCATCTGCCGCCGCAATCATCGTCTTCTGGTAATCATACGATGCCACATACATCTTCACCAGATCACGTCTTCCGCCTTCACTATCGAAACTAATCGTCAATTTATTCGCGAATGGGTCAACCTTATTGACCCGAAATCCCGCGTCCTCTACTAAGTTCGCCTCTAGTTTCCACCGTTCTGGCTTCACCCATACCTCTCCATCGGCAGCCACAGCTACCCCCGTCAGACTGGTCGTCATCGTCAAAATTGCTAATACTAGTGGTGTTTTCTTCATATTCTCTCCGTTATTTCTTTAATATCCCTCCAGCATAACAAAATTTTTCTCCGAACAACAAGCACTAGCATGACAAAAATCGCCATTTTCCTAATTTTACAGAGATAAAGTTTCCGGCTAAAACCCAGGATACTCACAAAAAAATAAGTGACGAACACATTATTTCGCCACTTATTTCTCTGTTGAACACTAAATTTGTTCAATTTTTACGCTTACTGAACACTCTTATTATCGGCTTCATCCGCATCTGGTAAGACTACACCGATCGAAGCCACTGTGTCTCCCTCGTTCAGTCGCATAATTCTCACCCCTTGCGTCGCACGACTCTGAGTTGGGATTTCTTTAATCGCCACCCGAATCGCCTGCCCCTTCGTCGACATCATGATCACCTCAGTCGCTTCTGGGTCAATCGTATGTACCGCCACCACCGGACCCGTCTTCGCCGACACCGCCGCCGCTTTCACGCCCACGCCGCCACGACTATGCGCCGGAATATTGCTCGCTTCAGTCGCCTTGCCATAACCATTCGCCGACACTACGAGTAGCTTCTGATTCTTATCTTTGATCACGTCCATGCCGACAATCTCGTCCTTCGGACGCAGGCGAATCCCACGCACGCCTCGCGCACCCCGCCCCATACTACGCACGTCCTTCTCGCTAAATCTCGCCGCCTGCCCCGCCGAGGTCGAAATCACGATGTCATGATCCCCTGTCGTCTCCTGGATCCACTTCAGCTCATCGCCCGGATCAAGTTTAATCGTCAAGAGGCCATTCGCCCGGATATTTAAATACTCCTTCACTGGGGTTTTCTTAATCGTACCCTTCTTCGTCGCCATGAAGAGATATCCGCTCAGATTATCGCCCTGTTTGATAATCGCTGTCACTTTCTCGTCTGGATGCATATTCAAGATATTCACCGCTGGTGTACCCTTTGCCGTCATCGACGCCTGTGGCACTTCGTAAGCCTTCAAACGGAAAATCCGCCCCTGATTCGTGAAGAATAACAAATAATCATGTGAGTTCGCTGTCACGATCTGAGAAATCACATCTTCTTCCTTGGTCGTCATACCTTTACGGCCTTTGCCACCCCGGTTCTGCCGCTTAAAGTCTCCCTGCAGCACCCGCTTCATGTAGTTCTCCGTCGTGAGAAGTATCACACTCTCTTCGTCTGGGATCAGCTCCTCTTCCGAGAACTTCCCTACCTCATGGTTGAAAATCTTACTCTTACGCTCATCGCCATACTTATCTCTTAAGGCGATCAGTTCTTCCTTCACCACTCTGAGGACTTCATTCTCGTCGGCCAAAATCTTCTCATACTCAGCAATCTGCGCTAAGAGCTCTTTCAACTCTTCTTCAATCTTCTCGCGTTCCAAACCTTGGAGCCGACGTAGTTGCATTGCCAGAATCGCCGCCGCTTGTATCTCGCTCAGACCAAACCGCTCCATCAAGCGCTGGTCCGCATTATCATAACTCTCGCGAATCGTCTTGATCACCTCGTCGATATTATCGAGCGCGATCTTCAGACCTTCGAGGATATGTGCGCGTTCTTTCGCCTTTCTCAGGTCGTATTCGGTACGCCGGCGAATCACTTTCTGACGGTGTTTGATGAACTCTGCCAGAATCTCTTTTAGCCCCAGCACTCTCGGCTGCACGCCGTCTACCAACGCCAACATGTTATAATGAAAAGTCGTCTGCAAGCCCGTCATCTTATAGAGCTGGTTCAGAATCTTCTTCGGGAAAGCATCTTTCTTTAGCTCTACCACCACGCGCACCTTACCCCGTGCCGATTCATCACGCGCGTCCGCAATGTGGTCCAGCTTCTTCGCCAGTACCAGCTCACGCACCTTATCGATGAACGCTTCCTTGCTCATCCCATACGGCACCTCGGTAATCACTATACTATAGCGCCCGTTTTTCTTCTCTTCAATGCTTGTCACAGCACGAATCGTCACTGAGCCTTTGCCCGTCGCGTAAGCCTGTTTCATCGGCGTACCACCATAGACCTCCGCCCCGGTCGGAAAATCTGGACCTTTCACATGCTTCATCAGCTCTTCTAGAGAAATCTCTGGATTCTCAATCTGCGCCACTGTCGCATTCACGACCTCTGTCAAGTTGTGCGGCGGAATGTTCGTCGCCATACCCACAGCGATACCCATCTGTCCATTCAAAAGAATATTTGGAAGCGCCGCCGGCAAAACCACCGGCTCCTTCTCGCTACCGTCGAAGTTATCCCGCAGATCTACTGTCTCTTTCTCAATGTCGGTCAGAAGCTCCACCCCCACCTTATCCATACGCGCCTCAGTATAACGCGAAGCCGCCGGCTCGTCACCATCCATGGAGCCGAAGTTCCCCTGTCCCTCGATCAACTTATACCGCATCTTCCACGGCTGCGCTAGGTTCACCATCGCCATATAGATCGACGAATCACCATGGGGATGATACTTACCCATCACCTCACCGACGATACGCGCTGACTTCACCGTCGGATGTGGCGCCTTCCAGCCGTTCTTGTTCATCGCATAGAGAATGCGTCGGTTCACCGGCTTCAAGCCATCACGCACGTCTGGTAATGCCCGATCGATAATCACCGACATCGAGTAGCGCAAGAAGTAATTCTCCATCGTGCTCTCGACAGCCTTCTGCTCAATGCCGTTCACCACACCGCCGTCCATCTCTGCACTCTCCGTGTTCATCTCGACAATCTCGCCCTCTACGACCTCACCAGAAGCCCCAGAAGCCGCTTCTGTTTCCGCACCGCGGGGAGACCCCACTTCTGCGTCATCACCCCGTACAGGGCTTCCTGACGCGTCTGGAGGCATATTCTGCTTATTCTTATCTTCGTTTTCACCTGCTTTTGCCATTCTCTACCTCCTTTCTCTAGAAGTCCAATTCATCAAGATTAACACTCGCCGCGCCCGACTGGATAAAGTTCTTGCGCAGTAATACCTGGTCGCCCATCAGCTTCGTGAACACCGCATCCGCCTTCTCCGCATCATCGATGTGTACCTGCACCAAGATCCGATTCTCCGGGTCCATCGTCGTTTCCCAGAGCTGCTTCGCATCCATCTCACCCAAACCTTTGAAACGATTCTGTGCGGTGTACCCCGCCTGCTTGAAACGCTCTTGTGTCGGGTCGATCTTAATCCCTTGCGCTTTCCGCTCTTCAATCTTCTCGGTCAATTTCTTCTCTAGCGCCACCTCGTCATAGACGTAGTCAATTTTCCGATTCGCGCCCGTTCCCTTCGTCAGACCGAACAGCGGCGGCTTCGCGAGATATACATGTCCCGCCTTGATCACCTCTGGCATATAGCGGAAGAAGAACGTCATCAGCAGCGTCGCGATATGGAGACCATCCACATCTGCATCCGTCATGAAAATAATCTTATCATACCTTAGCCCATCGAGATTAAACTGGTCGCCAATTCCTACACCCAGCCCCTTAATCAGGCTCACCAGCTCTTGATTCGCCAGCATTTTATCTAGCCGCGCCCGCTCGGTATTCAGCACCTTACCTCGTAGTGGCAAAATCGCCTGGATCTGCGAATTCCGGCCTTCCTTCGCCGAACCCGCCGCCGAATTGCCCTCCACGATGAAAAGCTCGCAGTCAGTCCGTGTCCGCGACGAGCAATCTGCCAGCTTCGACGGCAAATTCAGCCCGTCGAACGCTCCCTTACGGATCACATTATCACGCGCCGCGCGTGCTGCCTTCCGCGCTCGCGCTGCTAGCGTCGCCTTACTGACAATTTTCTTCGCAACGTTTGGATTCTCCTCGAGGTAATAGCTAAAATACTCGCTCATTACCTTATCGACATAACCACGCACCTCTGGATTCCCCAGCTTGTTCTTCGTCTGCCCTTCAAACTGCGGATCTGGCAATTTCACCAAAATCACCGCCGTCAGACCCTCTTTAATGTCGTCTCCCGTCAGGTTCGGCTCTTTCTCTTTCAAGAGGTTATTCTTGCGTGCATAATCATTAATCACCCGGTTCAGCGCTGTACGGAAGCCCACTACATGCATCCCGCCTTCGGGAGTCAAAACGTTGTTCGCGAATGGTTTAATCGTCTCCGTATAAGTATCATTATACTGCAGCGCCACTTCTATCTGCGCGTCCTCGACGTCCTTCTCCACGTAGAAAATATCATCGCTCACCACCTCTTTACCCGAGTTCAGACGCCGCACATAACTGCGAATCCCGCCCTCGAAGTAAAACGCCTCTCTCGCCCCCGTCCGCTCATCGCGCACTGAGATTAATACCCCCTTCGTCAGATATGCCTGATGTCGTGCGTAATTCGATACCCATTCGTAATCAAAAGTCGTCGTCTCTTTAAAAATCTCCGGATCTGGATAAAACGTAATTGAAGTCCCTGTGCCGTCTGCCTGTCCAATCACCTGGAAGCCCTCTGGCGTCGTCTTCCCTCGCTCGAACTCCACATGGTGCAGCTTGCCATCTTTGCGCACTTCAGCCACCATCCGCGTTGAAAGTGCATTCACCACCGACGAGCCCACGCCGTGCAAACCCGAAGACACCTTATAACCGCCCCCACCAAACTTACCGCCAGCGTTCAAGACCGTCAGCACCGTCTCTAGCGCCGACTTCCCCGTCTTAGGGTGAATATCTACCGGGATACCACGACCATTATCATCGACTCGCACCCCACCGTCAGCCTGCAGAGTAATCACTACCTGATTCGCAAACCCCGCGATCGCCTCATCAATCGAGTTGTCCGCGATTTCCTTAATCAGGTGGTGCAGACCATCAAAACCCGTCGACCCAATATACATACCCGGACGCATCCGCACATGCTCAAGCCCCTCCAACACCTGAATCTGTGAGCTATCGTACTCATGCCCATCACTTGTTTGTTTTTCAGACATTCAACTTACCTCTGCTTTACTTACCTCTATATTTTACCTTATCACTCCCTAAAAAGCAAGAGTTTTATGCCATATTCTAAGCTATTTTTGCGTTTACAGGCCATTTAGAGGCTGTTTTAGGCGTTTTGACACCACCACCGCACCCCACCGCGCTTCTGACAAACTACACCCTTCTAGAGCCTCTCCATGCCGATTATGACTAATTTCTAAGGAAGCCTGCCATGCACAATCTTCTAGAAGAATAAGGTATGCGAACCCTGCGTTTTAGCAGCGTCAGACAATACAAATAAGAAAGTGCACGAACCCTTCGCGAAGAATGGCTTAATATAAAACTTGGTATGAGAACCCTGCGTTTTAGCAGCGTCAGACGAGGCGAAGGCGAGTAGCGGACTGAACCGTACTTGAGGTACGGTGAAGAAGCAACGCAGCCTTCAACGAAGTATCACGCTAACTAAAACGCAGGCGCCCCGTCGGTTATTTGCGAAGCTCCGCTTCCACAAATAACCGCAAAAGATACGTCTGCTCCGCCCTAATCCACTGCCCCGTACAGGTAATAAGCGTAAGCGACCCTTTCCCATCGCCAAGAGGCTGATAAACATGATCCATATAGGCATCAGCTTCGGGACCACGCACCTTAGTGACCATATTTGTAATCACATAAGTGAACTTCCGCCCATCACCCATCTCAATAATAATTTCATCACCAATTTGCGCCCGTGGCAACGGTCGAAAAATCCCATATCCGAGATCACCTCCGTGTCCATCCATCACCGACGCACCTACCTCCCCCGGAATCGCCGAACGGTAATACCACCCCACTACCCGCGCGTTCTCTGGCGCCCCGAGCTGCATATTACCATACTTACCAATCTCGATGATTGGTATATTATACAGTGCTACACTTGGCACCGAAATATACCGTGGTTTGTATCCTGCTACCTGATAGGCCGCATTATCCGTAATGGTCGGCTCCGGCACCAACGGGTCTGTATTTACCACCGGCTCCGGCTCGGTCGGCTCTGGCTCCGGCTCTTCTACCTCTGTCGGCGTCTCGCTCACCTCTGGCGCCCGATTACTCACCGCCGCCCAGATTCCCACTCCGCCTAGCACTAGCACCAGCACCGCCGCCACCCCAACGATTAGCCATTTCTTATTAAGCTTCTTCACTTTGTCGACAGCCTTATTGGCAGCCTTCACCAGCTTGCCATTTCTATCATACTTGCCTGCACGCCGCACCGAACCGACATCTTTCGACACCGCTTCTGTACGTTTCAGCGCGAGCTTCTGATTTTTTGCTGGTTTTACAGCCTTTTTCTTCATCTTCATCACTCTTATACTTTCTATAATTTCAAAATCTTTTCTAACTATATCACATAATTGTCATTTTGTCATTATTTTTCTGCCAGAAAAACGCCCTAGCCTCAAGCTAGAGCGTTTCCCCCGTCTTTTTTTAGAGAAGGCTATTCGTAAAGATGATTTCGCCAACGTAGGACGTAATAATCGAACGGTTCCGAGCCCAAATACTCTGCTGCCACCTCCACCGAAGCACGTACCAGATATGTCCCATCATCGCATTCGACCAAAATATCACTCCAGCCAGCGCTATAATCACCTGGGGAAACCCTGCGCACATTCTGTAGCAATACGCCTCCATCTTGCTTCAGCCCTTCCATCATCAATCGACACCGCCAATAACTCAGCGTGCCATCCGTAAGACCGAACGCTTCAAAAGTGCTCGGCAACATGAACGGGTCTGACGCCCAAACTATATCTTCCAGTACCACCTCCGGCTCAGCGCACGGTTTCAACTCAACGATACCCTCACGAGTATAGACATAGTCCGACACCATCCAGTGGTGGTAATCCCGAGTCAAAGTGATAAAGCACGCTGTACTCTTATCCGCCGCAAACTTCCACCAGTCGATCAGACATCCATCCTGATAGAAATCCACGCCGTCCTCTCTCATGAGGTAGATTCCATGCCGCGCCTCCGACTCATGCCGGCCCGGCTGCACATAAGAGGTCGCAAACACCCCCTTGAGGATCTCTGCCTGCCCCTCCAGCGGCAAGTCCACATAGAGCCGCACTCCCAAACCACTGTAAAACTGGTTCGCATAGGGCTCAGACGCCTCGGGATACTGCTCGATCTGTTCCGTCTCCCACCACGGCTGCTCCGCATAACCCTTATAGGCCATCCCCTCTGGGTCCTCCACCTCAGTGTAGGTAGACGTCTTGTACACATAGCTCAGCCAGCCGTCCTCGATCTCCACCGTCGTGCTCCAGTCATGCGACCTCAAGCAGCCCCGACCGTCCCACTCGCCCGATTGATAGGCTTTCACCACTTCCGTCGGATCCATCGAGTAAGTTTTGCGGTCAATCGCTGTCACCTTCACACCGTTCACTCTGAGCCACCCCGACCGTTCTTCTATCGGCCGAATATAGTAGTCATCCTCAAAATCGATACTCTCGTAGTCCACCGTGAAACAATACTTATAATCGTGACTCCAGATCGCATAGAAGCGGAAGTCGCCCGCAGTCTCCCATCCCAAATGCCAGCGTTCAAGATCGTCATAGTAGAGCTGCAGCACCTCGTCCACCGTCCAGCTATCCGTCGGCAATACCGCCTCTGGGATCCACTTCTGGTAATAATTGCGCATCTCCTCGTCGTCACGAAACAACGATTCATAGTAATACTGCAACCGCTGCGGCTTCTCAGTCGGCTCCACCGTCGACAGAACATCCGGAAGTGGTTCTGTTTCCAGCGGCGCCGTCTCCACCACCTCGGTACCGTCCAGCAGCGTGCCAGAGTGTCTCACCAGCTCCACCGTGAACGGTACGAACGGCAAGATCACCACCAGTAGTAATACTATTGTTTCTATCAGTGGCCAAAGTTTCGGGTGCTGAAGCCACCAAGTTTTTAGCTTCTCCATCAGATCTCATCCTTTCTGCAAAGTCAAGTATTTTCGTGTATCTTCTGCAATCTCTGCGTCTCAATAGATCTCCTATACGGTCTTCGTGCAGTCTCTAAAAAGTTTTCGCTAAGTTTCAGACAATTTCCATGTATCTTCCGTCGTCCCGACCGTAATCTGTTAGACCATCGCTGGGGCAGCATTAGCCATTAGATTTTTCATTTCCTCCTTCTCTCTTAAAGTGCTTACTACCCCGCCTCATACCAGCTTATCATACCCCAAATCTCCCCACTCTGTCAAGCGTAAGAATAATAAAGCGCACCTAGACAGACCAATCAGACATATTCAGCCCACAAAAGTCAGTCATGTAAATTTAACCATCATAAACATTTTCACTTCTACGGCCATTTACGAGCCCTTCACAACATTTTTATCAAAAAGCGCCCTCGCATACTACTTAAGCTTGCAAAGGCGCTTCCTGGGCTTCTCCGTGCCTTAAAACGACATTCTAGGAGCTACTCTCGCTCATTTTTTGGCGTTTTCTTGGTTTCTACCGTCTTGGTCTTCTCCACCTCTGTATCGCCTGTCGCATCGTCCACGATTTCGTTCTCTTCAATCACAATTTTCTTCGTCTCAGCCGAACGGTGTTTGCGCACAATTTTCCGAATCCCCAGCAAGATATAGCCCGCCACGCTCAAGATAATATAGATTGCCGCTGCCGCATGAATTGCGATCATCTCTGGTGTCCAGACTGTCTTCTCCGTCTCTTCTGGCTTATCTTCCGGCTTCTCAGCTTCGTTATCTTGATTTACATCCGGTTTCTCTTCTGGGTTTTCCTCCGGTTTCTCCTCTGGTTTCTCAGTTGGCGTCTCTGTCTTCACCGTCGGCTTGATCGTGATTTCGCTCATCGCTCCGCCATGTTCCGACCAGTACGCCGCATAATCTTTCAAGAGATCAGCTACCTGCGTCTCCTGATAGTTATCCGACACATAATAGTTATGCGCCAACACTGGGACCAAAGCTTTCAGCCTCAGACTCCCCTCCCCTGTAAATTCCATCGGTGTACCCGTACCCGTCAAGAAACCGATTCCGTTCTCCGCCGTTATCTCATTGTCGCCCACCAAATTAAATTTAATCTTCTTCAGAGGTATCCCTGTGCCGCTTAGCTCTAACGTAAAGGGCCCACCCTTGTAATTATTCAAGGTCACTGTAATCGTCTGATCGTCGGCAATTTTCGAGATGAAAGTCCCGTCGCTGCTCGACCCATCACAAGCGCTCACATACCAGCTCGCATCGTCCGTCTTCCTTTCCCAGCCCAGTGCGCACGCCGCACTCGCCTCTGGCACGCCACCCAGCGCCGCACCCGACACCGGTATCAGCGCCGCCATCCCTAGCGCCGCCAAACCAATTGAAGCTTTGCTAATTTTTGCCATTTTTACTCCTTTTTTGGTGTTTATTTTTATGGTTTCTAAACCTATTTTAACATACCTTTTTCACAAAAATCAAAAATCATATCACCAAAAAGGCACCCCGATCGCTCGAGATGCCCGGAAACCCGAATCTACATAGTCAACGCTGCCTAACGGTTTTCTTCTAGGTTCAATATACCATGCCTTACCACAGATTACAGGCAATAAGCTTGACCGCCTTACTTCTCTATCCTCTCCAGCCCCGAGAAAATATATTCCCCGTCCGCATTCTTCGTAAAGGTCCACTTGAACGTATCTAGCTGATCAGCATACTGTTCAACATCAAGATTATTGACAAATTCACCGTTCTCGCCGACCTCCCTCTCCGCGATTGCCTCGCCCAGCTCCAAACTGTTCATTCTCAACATCGGGCCGTTCTCTGTATCATACGTCGCTGACACCTCCCCGACATGATAGATCCCCGCGCAGCTCTCCATATATGCCCGCTCATAGATGATAATCTGGTCGCCCCGCCGTTCCGCCTTAGTCTTATCCCGCACGATCGCCGGCACGCACTGCCCGCCGCACCCTGGGCCTATGCTATCATAGACTTCACCGTTTTCTATATTCACCGTCCACCCGTGGCACCCCGTATATGCGATCGGTTCCTCTATCTCTAGATCTAGCTCACGCCCAAACACTTGCCGCGCCAGCTTCTGTAGCTCCTGTGTGTCGTAGCATCCATATTGCGTAAGCGCCTCTCCGTAATCCCCCGCACACGCCGCTTTCTGCTGCGCCAGGCTAATCACGATCCCCGCCATCAAGAGATTGTCTACTTCTGCGTTCGTCCGCCCCTTACCAGCATAGAAATGCGCCGTCCGCGAAAACGCATCTGACACAATATCAAAGTTATGGTATAGCCTCTGTACCAGCTCATCATCCAGCGCCAGCTCTTCTACCTCTGTCCCCTCGGCGCCAGTCTCTTCCCCTGGCTTCTCCTCCGGCTTCACCTCTTGCCCCGGCACATTCTCCCCGCTTCCCCCTGTCTGCTCTCCTTTACGATTCCCCATCACCAGCGCAAACACCACCCCTAGCACGCATAATATCACCGCTACAACTAACACCACCACGAGCGTCCGCTTACTCTTCGCGTTCGTCTGTTTCAAGCCTTTTACCGTCTTCTCACGTTCCTCATCAATCATCCGCCGCGCCTCCGCCTCAGTAATCGTGGCTCGCTCCCCCCGTTCTTGCTTCATTAGATCTTGCCAAGTCTGCTCATTCACCGGCGGCTGCTTCGCCACCTCCTCTTGGATCTTCGCCCCAGCCGCATCCCCCTCACGGATCTCATCCAAGTTATTCTCTAGCTTCCGCTCAAATTCTTTGTCCTTGTCGTCCATTTAGCTCCTTTCTAGCGCACCTTAAATATCGCTTCTTTTTCGTTTTGTGTTTTAAGCCCATTTAGAGCCTCTTCCTGCGGTTTTTGACCCGAAACGCTTATGGTACCAGCTCCCGCTCCAGAAGCCCCTTCTAGGCCGTTTTCAGAGCCCACAGCGCCATTTCTACTTACGGTTCCAGTCTGATTCGCCACATTCGCACCGGTCGCACTCGTCTCCCCGCCAGCTACATTCATCTCACCACCGACCGCACCCCCATTAGCTGCACCCGTCGCATTTCCGCCCGCTGGGCCCGTTTCTCCACCGGCTGCACCGTCTTTCTCCATCATTCCGCCAGCCGAGACCACACCACTGTTCGTCCCTTTCATAGCTACATTGCCCGCCACATTCGCCGCCTCCCCCTGTACCGCGCTCTTCTTCTGCTTCCACGAGTCCAAGAAGTTCGCCTTCTCCTCTTTGGTTGGCACGCCTAGACTTTCCGTCTTGCTTGTCCCCGCAGCTGCTTCTTCCGCCTTCCAGCGTTCCTTAATCTCAGCCTCCACCTGTTCCCGCGTCTTCGCATACTTCGCCGCCGAGTACTCTTTCATCGTCTCAAGCAGCTGCGGGTTCGCCTCTCCCATCGGCGGTAGCAGACTCAAGGTGAACGGCGCACTCGGTAGATTATACATCATCACCTTCGCTATTGCACAATAATTCCCCTGCTTCGTCAAGTCTTCCGCCTTGAACACCGGTGTGAACGCCTTTTCCATTAGTTCCGCATCCGTCACGCCGAGACGTCCCGCCATGATCGTACCCACGTTCCCCAGAATACCCTCGCGGATCTTATCCGTCAGCTGCGTCATAAACTGGTTCGCCAAGAACAAATTCAACCGGTATTTCCGTGCCTCACTTAAGATCGACTCAAAGCTTTCTGTCGCGAAGTTCTGGAACTCATCCACAAACAGACAGAAGTCTTTCCGTTCGTCCTCTGGTATATCCGCCCGGCTCATCGCCGCCGCCTGGAATTTCATCACCAGGATCATACCAAGTAGCTGCGAGTTAATATCGCCAAGGCGCCCCTTTGACAAGTTCACTAAAAAGATTTTCTTCTTGTCCATAATTTCCCGAATATTGAAACCGCTCTTGGTTTGCCCCAAGATGTTCCGCATAATCGTATTCGAGAGGAACGGCCCCCATTTCGATGTAAACCATGTAATCACCTCGCCCGCATCGTTCGACTTCTGACTTGCTGGGAATTCTTTTGTCCAGTAGTCATACACCGCCTTATCTGTCACGTATTTTAGCTTGCTCTTCACGAACGCCGGATCTGTGAAACATTGCGGTATATCGATGAACGTCGCCCCTTTCGGATCTGACATCAAGAGCAGCGCCGCATTACGGAACATGTGTTGTCCTCTCGGCCCAAAAAACCCTTGGTTGCTTGGGTCAAACAAGCTCGTCAGCATGTTGATCCCCTCTTGCACAATGAAGTCTTTCTGGTCATCCGAAGTAAACTCAAACATATTCATCCCAATCGGATGTTCAATATCCGCCGGGTCAAAGTAGATCACATCGTCAATCCTATCCTCTGGCACCTTACTCATAAGCAGCTCCACCGCATCCCCATGCGGGTCAATGAAGGCAAATCCTCGCCCATCTACCATATCCTGATAAGCCACGTTCGTCAGCAACCCCGACTTGCCCATACCAGTAGAGCCGATCACATAGGTATGGCGACGACGGTCATTCTCCGAAAGCTTGATCTCTTTCTTCTCTCCACGAAATTCGTTCACTCCAAGCAGCACCCCCTCCGTCACTAGCTTCGCCGGCCCCTCTACCTGTTTCGTCGCCTGCCGCTCCACCTGTGAAGTCGGTATCGCATTCTGCGCCGGCAAATGGAACAGAGACGCTAGCTCCGTACTGTTCAAAATGTTTGTTCGATTTTTACGTGGGAAAAATCTGAACACAAAGTCTATCGCCAACTTCTTCGCACTCTTTAGCGCATCGTATTCAAAACCATTATAATTCTGCGAGTCGAACTGTGCGAATGCTGCCACCAGCCCTGATAGCATCGCTTCCGAACGTGATCTATTATTCGAGCTCGCCACCACCCTTATCAGTGTCTCGAAACCGGGCTCCTTCGTCTTATTCTCAATTACGGCGATTTCATCCTGCTTTATCTCTGAGACATCATCTTTCTTACCCTCACCATCACGCTCTTCCGGCGGTCGCCAGAATGCCAATGTCACATCTTTTACGATGTATGCCAGCTCGGATAAAATTTTTATACCCCCCGTACTGGTTTTACGACCTTTCTTTAAATTTTGTACTCGCTCGTCCGAAACTTTTGTCCAACTACCATCCGTCGGCCGGATCAAAATTTGTAAAGCCAAACCTTCATTCTCTTTCGTCACTGACATCGCATTAAGGATCGCCAAGCTCGCATCGCGCTTGCTGTCCTGGTAGGTGTTAATCGGGTAGACGAACTCTTTCTTAAGATTCAGCTCCCCGCCTGCGATCTGATCTGGCGTCACCTCACTCGAGAATATGCTATCTGGCTCGATCTCCTCCAATCTCGCCGAAGGATATGCCGAGATGATCGCCTGTTTCACCGTCTCCGTTAGCACCGCTGGCACCAGCGTATAATATTTAATAAACCCGTTCGACGCGATAATCTCAAATGACAAATGCCGCTGCCCGAACACCTTACTATCAAACCCCTTCTTCAATGTCGAAGAGATAATCGAATACATCACCTGCGCTTGACTCAGCGCTTCCTCAGTCACGTCGCGTTCATCACGCCCACCACCCTGAATGTCGTCGGTCGATGGCGGTAAGTGTATCAACATCGGTATCAGCTTCAAGCTGCGCTCATACATCTTCGCCTTTCGCTGATTCCCCATATATACCGCGATCGTCACCCCTACGATCACGATCAAGACCAATATCACTACACCTAGCACCACCCAATTCATTAATTTCGATCTCCTAACCTTCGCGGATTTTCAAAAGCCTCCAGCATTCTGTCTCGCCCCTTACTCAGTGCCACTTCCAGCTCCATAATCCTAAAATTCCCGTTTCTCGTCATTCCCTCCACGATCGTCGCCATCTCCCGCGCCACCCCAGTCTGGTCTCTCGCCATGATCTGCGCCTCGTGGTCACGCTTCGGGTCCAGCTCGTTCAAAAGATTCTCTTGGCTCTGTGCCTCTCGCTCACCGCTTAGCACTGCGCTTTCCATCCCCACCGTACTCGCGTCCTCTCCAGCCCTACCCGCTAGGCCGCTCTCCGTCTCTGCTATTTCGCGCACCCGTTCTGTACCCCGCTGCATCTGTCTCTGTTCTCGCGCCACTTGATCAGGATTATAGGTCAATATCTTATTTCCTAGGTTCACGCTCCGCTCAGCCGTCAAGCCCCCCAGTGTCTGCGTATTCTCCACCGCCCCTTTGCCATTCTCTATCCCGTTCATCCCTCGTGCCGCCGCCATGCTCGCACCCCCGAGCCGTGCCTGCTGTTCCGCTAGGTCTCGCTCTTCAATCGCCAAGTTCGTCGCCTGCTCAATCTCATCCGTCATCTCACGCGCACTCTGGCTTCTATGACTATTCTGATTTACCTCACTGCCATTCATACCTTTATTATACCACGATATTCATAAGCATAAAAGAGGTTTTGTACAAATTTTTTACTCATTTTTGCTATCATTCTAGCACTCACCACCACTGACTGCTAACTTTTTATGCTTAAAATCTTTACTCACCCCTATACTGCTTCGCTAGCTGCTCTTGCTCACCAAGAAACAGACTAGGAGAATTACGAGCACCACTATTCCCGTCGTAAACGGGCTCAACGCCCCCAGCGATTTCACCAACAGCAGCATGATCGGCCCGAAAGCAATAATCGCCGCATAGAGATATCCCTTCTTCCCCATCTGTTTCCCTAGAATCTTCATGAATAGCCCCACGATCAGCAACGACACCCCTAGCACCACCATATAGCAAGCCCCAAAAAACACCAAAACCCCAAACGGACCAACGCCCGCTGGGGTAGTAAAATTCAGCATCAGCAGCAAAATCACTGCCGAAAGCAAACTCAACACCGGAATCAGATGTTTTGGCATATTTCAATTATAACATAAACGGATACCATTCACGCAGAAAATATCGGAATACCTACAAGCCCTGTCCTGCTGCTATCCAGACACCACACACACTCATTTAACACCTCTGATTCAAGAAAAGAAAGACTTTGCCAACTGCCGGCACAACAAGCAAAGACACATCGTGGCGCCTTTTACTCATCGGAAATCCCGTCAGATAGGCATATCGTGATGCCCTGCCCGCACGGTCATTCGTTTTTACTGGGTGGGATGGGTGAGTTATCTGGCGCTTAAAAACATCGTTACTTTAGGCCACAACTGCACCCAAACCCGGTTTGACCGCTCCATGATAGTCATGGAACTTAATTACTAGCTCTCTAGATCCGTCATAGTTCTCTGTTGTAAGGTACGAACATCTCTAGCTCTAGCTTCACTTCCGGAGTAGCAATCGCCCTTTACCAGAGATACCGGGAGATTTGTTAAAACATTTCTCACCGACATCTCAGATAAAACGGCTTCTTGCTAGCTCCTCAGATGGTAATCACTAACTGCTATGTTGAGGTTAGCAGCCACGCCGCCTCGTTGATATCGCTATCAGACGGCCAAGCTTTCACAGCTTGCGCTGTCTCTGCTTTAAGTATAATTCCCCATCCGATCGCTCCGCAAGCTTATGGTAATTCCTAGAAAGTGTAATTTATGGCTAGAAACTACCACTTCGCCAGCGGAACAATCATTTTTACTTTGGTCTTTTAAGTTGCATTTTTGTTTGTCCTGTTTGTGTTTTGTATTGGACTGTCTTCATGTTATCACACTAATGCTTATTTTTCAATAGTTTTTGCTAAAATTATGTTGTATTTTCTACAACATATAGCTAGTTATTCCCTGTTTTATTCACGAAAATCGTTGTTGTTGAATTAACAACATCAAAATTACATGCTTATGTTAAGATCGCCGGGTTTATTGTAAAAAATACCCGAAAAAGCCCGATTTCGTTGTTATCTGCACAACATTAGGTATTTTCCGGTCTTTTCTGCGCCTTTGAACACTGCTTTTAACCATAGGTTTAATTAACACCGAGCTCATATCCGTCTCACAGATCGCTACGACGTCTCACCCACCAGTTTCCGCCCAATCCTGAGCTTAATTCCCCGCCCAAGGGCTTTATCAGCCCCATTTCGCATTTTTCATTCCCGACCGCCCTCGCATACGTCTTTTTGTTTTCATCGGCCTTCATGGGCTTATTTCGACCTTATTTTTCATCAACGTTTCATCAGCACCAGTATCAACTCCGCCGCAGTCGCGCTATTACCAGCGCTGCCATCAGCTCCGCCATTGCGCCGCCTCGCACTATGCTATATCTTATCAAACTGCAGCATTTCTCATCCGCCATACATATGCTAAGCCCGCCATTTACCACCACATTGCCAGCCTTCCGAGCCACCGCCCTGCCCACATCGCCAGTCCAGACCATCCACATTGCAATCCAAAGCCTCACAACTCCAAGCCAAAACCATCCACATTGCAGCTCAAAAAATCCCCACGCCACAAGTCAAAAAAAGACCGGCAACTGCGAGGAAAACCGGTCTTTGTAGAGTGTGGAGTTATTTTGGCTATTTTTGTGTTTGGCTTTTGAATAAATTTTGTATTCAAAAGCTATCTCTATAATAACGCACAAAAGTGCTTACGTCAACACATTTTGTACAAAAATTTTACGATTTTCTGAAGTAGTTTTCCACAGGCGAAGTTGTCCCCTCACCCACCACATTTGCACAATTTTTACAAACAAAAATGCAGCCGCTACGGCCACATTTCCAAATTATTCATTATGTTGGTGGAGCTGCCGGATACTGCCTCCGGGTCCGAAAAATCTCCATGATACTACTCTACACGCATAGTCTTTTGTTTCGTCGGCATTGTCTCGCAGCTGCAAAAGACAAAACTGCAAGTACCCTGATCTAAAAATTTTCGAGCTCGAGCCGATCAGCTCTCTCACCTTATTACCGTAGTTATAATAATCTGCCGCTTACGGCAACTAGACGTCAGACCAGCCTATATAATTTAATTAGGCATAAACAGGTGCATAAAGCACATGTTTTGAAGTGGTTTTTTCACTTATTCAATACTTACGGTATCACTCGTCGTGCATAGTATCTGTTAATAATTCGTCTAAGCTTTGTCAGCCCCAACTATCCCCATTATATCACACTACCTCGTAAAACACAACCCCTATCACCGACCATGTCATTTTTACATAAACAGAAGCTACCCCTGTCTCTCTATCTCGCTTATTATTAATAATTTTAATGGTAAACATTATAATACTGTACAATTTTTGTGTGCATCTAGCCATGTCAAAATAACCTAAACACTAGTAAACAGCTAAAATCGCCAAAATTATCACGCTAGTGTTTGTAATTTTGAAGTAAACTCTGCTACACTCCTATCATGATTGCAAAAGTATACAGCGCCATACCCTATGGCTATAACGGCCACATTGTCGAAGTCGAAGGCGACGCCAGCAAAAGCCTCCCCGCTTTCAACATCGTCGGCATGGCTAACAAGACCATCACCGAAGCCCGCGAACGCGTCCGCTCCGCTATCACTAACTCCGACTTCTCTTTCCCCGACAAGAAAGTCACCATTAATCTCGCCCCAGCCGAGCTCTCCAAAGATGGCTCTCACCTCGACCTACCCATCGCCCTCGCCATCCTCGTTCTCTCTAAACAGCTCCTCCAGTCCGATCTCGAGCACAGACTTTTCGTCGGCGAGCTCTCTCTAGACGGCCATGTTAAGCCCGTCCGTGGCATCATCAACATCGTCGAAGCCGCCAAGCTCCATGGTTTTACTGAGATCTACGTCCCAAAAGCCAACCTCAGCCAAGCCTCGCTCGTCACTGACATTACCGTTATCGGCACTGGCAATCTCGCTGAACTCCTCCTCCATCTCAAAGGCGTCAAAACCATCCAAAACCCTCACAGCACACCAGCCATTGTCAAAAATACTGGAACAGTTTTGCCCATCTTAGACGACGTCCTCGGCCAAGACTTTGCTAAGCGCGCCCTCATCATCGCTATCGCCGGCCGCCACAATATCCTCCTCTCTGGTCCGCCTGGCGCCGGCAAAACCCTCCTCGCTCGTACCGCCGCCAACCTCTTACCACCCATGTCGATCGAAGAGCAAATCTCCGTTACGAAGATTCATTCCCTCTGCGACGCCCCGGATCAAATTATCACCACGCGTCCTTTCCGTTGCCCACACCATACCGCCAGCGCCGTCTCTATCATCGGCGGCAGCAGCCAAGCTACCCCCGGCGAAATCTCCATGGCGCATCACGGCGTGCTTTTTCTCGACGAAATACCCGAATACCCACGCAACGTCCTAGAAGCCCTCAGACAGCCCTTAGAAGACCGTAAAATCACGATTACACGCGCCAATGCCCGCGTCACCTACCCTGCCAATTTCATGCTCATTGCGACCATGAACCCTTGCCCCTGCGGCCATCTCGGCGATCCGCGCAAAGAATGCACCTGCACTCAGCAGCAGATCAACGCTTACCGCAAGCGCCTCTCTGGCCCCATCCTCGACCGTATTGATATGACCATCAACGTCGAGCGCGTCGACCATCTCCAGCTCACCGTAAAGCGCCCTGCAAAGAAGAACCTCAGCGGCAGCACATCTCACCCATCTGATTCTGTCAAAAATACTTCTCCAGATAAGACCAAGCACGAACGCGCCGCCGAGCTTATCCAGCAAACCCTCGAGCTCCAGCATGAGCGCTATCACTCACACGATTTTTACAATAGCGACCTTCCCTCCCAAGACATACCTAATTACGTCAAAATTACGGCAACAGGCGAAGCACTCTTACGCGAAGCCACCGAAGCGCTCAATCTCTCCGCCCGCGCCTATTTTAAGCTCATCAAAATCGCCCAAACTATCGCCGATTTAGCCTCTTCAACAGAGGTAGGACCTGAACACATTTCTGAAGCATTGACCTTCCGTCAGCAAATTAACTGAATAAGAAAATTATCGCCTGAACAAATCTCGTATTTCTCCTATTTTATTTTAAGAAAACCTCCGAAACCCCTTGTCAACTGATATAGCTTTTGTTATAATAGATACAGTTCAAAATTAACGAAAGGAAGCCAACCATTAGTAAAACATCACGCACTAAACTCAACGGTGAAATCCGTTATCCTTCTGTCCGCGTAATTGGAGCTAATGGCGAGCAGCTTGGCATCATGTCGAGCCGCGATGCGCAGATGATCGCTAAAGAACAAGGAGTAGACTTAGTTGAGATCGCAGCTAATGCTAACCCGCCAGTTGTCAAAGTCATCGACTGGGGTAAATACCAATACCAGAAGATGAAAGAAGAAGCCAAAAATCGTAAAAAAGCCCGCGAGAAACAGTCCGAGCTCAAGACGATGAAGATCGGCCTCAAAATCAGCGACAACGACCTTAACATTAAAGTCCGTAAGATTAAAGGCTTTCTCGAAGACGGAGATCGTGTCAAAATCATGATCATCTTCCGTGGTCGCGAAATGGCCCACAAAGAGCTCGGTCAAGCCATGCTTGAAAAGATTCTCAGCCTCATCAATGAGGAATGTGAGATTGTTCAGGAAGGCAAGACTCAGTTCGCCGGACGCAACCTATCAGTCGGGATACGGAAGAAGTAATTTCCTACTTCCACGGTTCCCTGATCGTACCTCAATAATATCAACCTGATATTTAGCACTTATGATTAGCTAGTGCCAGCTATACCGTTAGCACTTTCCTAGATTAACTGCCAAATATCTCTAAATAACTAAAGGAAAACCTATATGCCAAAGTTAAAGACGCATAAAGGCACCGCAAAGCGTATCAAGATTACCGGTTCCGGCAAGATTGCTCGTGAACGTGCCTATGGCAACCACATCCTTGCCAAAAAGTCCAAAGCCCGCAAGCGCAACATGAAAACTGCTGCTTTCGTGAAGGGCAAAATTGCTAAAAACGTT
This sequence comes from uncultured Candidatus Saccharibacteria bacterium, assembly GCA_964508115.1. GTDB lineage: Bacteria > Patescibacteriota > Saccharimonadia > Saccharimonadales > Saccharimonadaceae > Nanosyncoccus. Next base: position 2,067 of record CAZDQY010000012.1, on the reverse strand, counting down.
AAAACTGCATTAGGAGTTTAAGATGAGAGTTAAACGTGGTGTGCCCGCTCGGGCCAAACATAAGAAAATTTTAAACTCAGCGAAAGGCATGCAACACTACCGCACCCGTAGCTTCCGTCTCGCGAAGCAGGGCGTCATCAAGTCGCTGCGCTACTCCTACCGTGACCGCCGCAATCGCAAACGCGACCTGCGCGCACTCTGGATCACTCGCATTAACAACGCTTCTCGTGAGCTCGGTCTTTCCTACTCCCAGCTCATGGCTGGCCTCAAGACTAAGGGCGTCGCTATCGACCGCAAGATTCTTGCCGAACTCGCCGTCAGTCAGCCTGAAGCGTTCAAGACAATCGTAAACACCGTGAAGGAGACAAAATAATGGCAGTCTGTGAAATCAGCGGCAAAGGCAAATTGTACGGCCACAATGTTTCGTTCTCACAACGCAAAACACGCAAGGTCTTCAAGCCAAATGTCCAAAAGAAAACCCTAGTCGTCGACGGGCAAAAAGTTCGCGTCAAAGTCGCTACTTCTACCCTTCGTACGCTCAAGAAAAAGGGTCTGATCAAGAAATAATTATTTCAGAGATTCTAATTTCTTAAGAAAGCCCCGCTCTCATAGCGGGATTTTCTTATGCCAATATATAATATGTCATATCGAAAAACACTTTCATGCTGGAAGTTATTTATAAAAAATCTACATAAAATCGCATCCTGTCAAAGAACCACTTTCATGCTGAAAATTATTTATAAAAACAATTCGCTACATAAAATCGCACTTTTATGTAGCGAATTACGCTAGTTCTCTTTCGTTGGGACTTTCTCTTTCAAGAGAAAGTCCCATATAGCCCTCAATAAGCCGGGTTCTGTACTTCCCCTCTCGGGAAAAATGGCAACCATCTATCTAGCCTAGATATTGCTACCTAGTTCGAGCGGTGAGCGTGCATCCTCTGGCTGAGGTATCTAGCACTCCTTGCAGCTGGCAGGGTTTGCCCCCGACGCATGTCGCCATACGTCGCTGTGAGCTCTTACCTCACTCTTTTCACCTTTGCCGAAGCTCGTCGAGCCTCCCATTCTATCCGAAATGAGAAAATCAACGAGCCTCGGCAGTATAAGTCTCTGTGGTACTTTCCCTATCCTTGCGGACGGTCGCCGTTAGCGACTGCCATGCCATGTGCTGCCCGGACTTTCCTCTTGGTCTTCCAAGCGGTCGCCTTTCGGACTCCTCTACATTATACTATAATATCTGTATAAAATCAATTACCTCCTCCTACAAAACTGTACAAATAATTTATTCAATCACAAAATGCCGATTTTTGTCATGCTAGTGCTTGCGACTTTTCGCCAGCCTATGATAACCTTAGCACATGGCAAGCAGCCGCACCTTATCATTCTAAAGCCGGCAGGTAGAAAGGAGAAAACATCTTTCCATGGAGATCAGTATCATGTTCAAAATCGGAAAAATGAGTGTGGAATGGAAAATTGCTATCCATAAAGGATAGCAAATCCATAAATCTCTATAGCTTATATTCTAACACACGATTAAGCCGAACACAAGGGGTTCCTTAACAGATTTCCTAGCGTGTTCCTTCCCTGCTACTTGCCAGAACCCTGCCGCGGAGTGGACCGCATCTTGGGCTCTCTCCCCACCCAGAACCCAACCATCCGCAGCAGGCTACCTGCCCCATGTTTTTAACATATATTTAACGTGCCCTAAACCCCAACTTGTAGCCACGTACAAGTTCAATCGTAAAATAGCAGAGGTAAAATACGACTAATTCAGCTTAATAAAGCCTCCTCTCTACTTTATTAAGTACAACAAGGCTATTTGACGACGCAGCGAACAGAGAAGCCGTAGTAGCGATCGAGGTAGCTCTGCGGATAGAAATTGCTGGAGTCGAAGTACAGGTAGTACGCGACGCCGCTGCGAGAGTACCGGGTAGAGGACCAATAGCGCCCGAAGCTGCCGACATTGGTCAGACCGCTGGAGTTGGCGTCCCCGGCAGCTGGAAAGTAGACCGAATCTTGACGTACGGTAGTTTGGTTCTTACCACTAAGGATCGTCTGGAATGACTTA
>CAZDQY010000011.1:0-27945 GCA_964508115.1 uncultured Candidatus Saccharibacteria bacterium | reverse complement strand
CCCGCTGGTATCAGGAAAATACCAGCAAACAATTAGGAAGGATACGTTTATGAACGTAGTAGTTGCAATTTTAGCCCTAGTGGTCGGAGCCGCTGCTGGTGCTGGTGGGATTTTGGCGTACAATAAAAAGAACGAGAACGGCGGTAAGACCAAGGCCGATGACCTCGTTCGCAAGGCGAAGAACGAAGCCTCAGACATCGTTTCTAAGGCGAAGAGTGATGCCGCCAACCTCGCCGCTAAATCTCAACAAGAAGAAAACGAACGCCGCAAAGAGTGGAAGAATACCGAGAATCGCCTCAGCGAACGCGAGATGAACCTCGACAACAAACTCGACCAGCTCGAGAAAAAGACCGAGCGCCTCACCAAACAAGAGAAAGAGCTCGATGACCTCAAGCTCGAGATTCGCGAAATTCGTGAGCGCCAACAAGAGAAGCTCGAGAAGATCGCTGGTCTCACTAAGGAAGCCGCCCGCGATAAGCTCATGCAGATGACCGAGCGCGATATTAAGCAAGATCTCGCCGGCCTCGTCGTCAAGGAACAGAAGGAAATCAAGCATGAAGTTGATGAGACTGCGCAGTCGATTCTGCTTACCGCTATGGAGCGCATGTCTTCTGAAGTCACGGCTGATCGCACCATTACTGCGCTCAAGCTACCCGATGATGACATGAAGGGCCGCATTATTGGTAAAGAAGGCCGTAATATCCAAGCTCTCCAGCGTGCTACTGGTGTCGACATTATGGTTGACGATACTCCCGGTATGGTTGTGCTCTCTAGCTTTGATCCGATTCGCCGCCAGGTCGCTCGCTATGCTCTTGAGCGTCTTATGAAAGACGGTCGTATCAACCCATCTTCTATTGAAGATGCCGTCGCTAAAGCCGAGCGTGAGATCGAGAAAGAAGTTGTTCGCGCCGGTGAAGATGCCGCTCGCGAAGTCGGTGTGGTTGGCGTGCCGCGTGAGCTGCTCCATCTCCTTGGTGAGCTCAAATTCCGCACTAGCTACGGCCAGAATGTCCTCCTGCACTCTGTCGAGATGGCACACATCGCTGGCATGATTGCTGAAGAAATCGGTGCTAATAAGCGTGTCGCTAAGACCGCTACCCTTCTCCACGATATCGGTAAGGCCGTCACTCACAAGATCGAAGGGAAGCACGCCGAGATTGGCGCTGAGCTCGCGAAGAAATATGGCATGTCTGATGAGATTGTTCACGCCATGGCCGCACATCACGACGACATTGAGCCGACTACTCCCGAAGCTATCATTGTGAAGATTGTTGACTCACTCTCAGCTGCCCGTCCTGGCGCACGTAATATCTCTGCTGAGAACTTCGCTGAGCGTATGCGCGATCTCGAGAATATCGCCACTAGCTTCCCAGGCATCGACAAGGCCTACGCCATTTCTGCTGGCCGTGAGATTCGTGTCATCGTCGAGCCAAAGCAAATCGACGATCTCTCCGCACTGAAGCTCGCCCGTGATATCGCCAACAAAATCGAAGCTACCATGTCCTACCCAGGTGTAATCAAGGTCAACGTGATTCGCGAGACACGCGCGGTCGAATATGCCAAGTAAAAATAAACAACGTTCCGCAGCTAAACCTTCTAGATCGCCTGACTCTCCCGCCGCTCGCCCTGCTCAACACCAGATTGACACCGCTACCGACAAACCTGATTCGCTCCCCCTCGGCGCCTCTCCGCTTCGCAAGGGAATTAGCAAACAGACCATTATCAAGTTCGCTCTTTTAGGTGCTGCCATCCTCGCACTACTTATCTATCTCGCTTGGGATGTCCTCACTAAGGGCCCTCTCATGCGCCTTTTATCTAATCGCGATGAGCTTGTGCGTATCATGAGCGGCCTCGGCCTCTGGGCACCACTTTTCTACATTATCTTGCAAGTTATCCAAGTCGTGGTCGCCCCTATCCCTGGGCAGGTCGTCGGCGGCGTCGGTGGTTTCCTCTTCGGGCATTGGGGTATTCTCTGGACGACAGTTGGCAGCTTCATCGGATTTTGGCTGGTTTTCGTAATCGCGCGGCACTTCGGGCGCCCGCTTATTGAGAAGATTTTCAAGAAACCTGCCGTCGATAAGTTCGATTTCATCATCAATGCCAAAGGTGCCTCGTTCATCATTTTTGCTATTTTTCTCCTCCCCGGCTTCCCAGATGATCTCGTCTGTTATATTGCTGGTCTTACGAAGCTCCCTCTGAAGCGCCTCATGCTCATCTCTATCCTCGGCCGCTTCCCGACCATCGTCATTACTAACTATATCGGTATGGGTATTAGTGGTAATATCGGCCTCGTTGCCGCGCTTTCTCTCGTTGCCGTCTTAATCTTCGGTCTCGCCGCCTGGAAGAGGGAACAAATCATCGCTTTTCTCAAGCGCGACAATCAGCCTAAGAAGATCGAGAACTCTAAGCATCCTGATAAAACGCATCACCCTGAGGATAAATCCAAGTAGCCATCAAGCGGTGGTCTCAGGCGCCTCTGTTATCAAACAATTTTTGCATAACCTGTCAAATGTTGTAAAATTCACAACATAGATTAACTTTGCACGTCGGTCTAGTGCACTTTATCTTCCCGCGAAATGTCAAATAAAATAAGCCCCCTCGTATGAGGGGGCTTGGTGGAGCTAAAACTGAGTGTTTTGCAAGATCTTTTGCGTCGCCTCGCGGTAAAGTTTGGCCGCGTCGATCGTGTTGCCGTGTGTCGTGTCAATCGTGACCGTCGCCACATCATCCGGCAGGAATGTTATAATCCGACCGTTGTCCAGCAGCTCGTCGTTTTTGCTCAGCACCACGCCAAGCGTCCGTTCGAACCTCCGCGGCGTCGAGACGCGCGACACCTGCAGCAGCTGGTCTTCCAATAGTGCTACTGAGTACGCCTCTCCTGGCGTCGGTATCACCGGCAACAGGCTCGCCCACCCCAGCAGGTACTTCGTGATCTGCAAGGCCGGTGCCGCCTTGATCGCACCCCTCAGCCCATCATTCAGATAGGTGGGTGAGGAACATGGGTTGATCGCAATGACTTCCAGTTGAATTTCGGGGTCGGCTCGCACGAAGTCCTCGAGATACCGTGCCACGTGGTCGCCCACCGAGATCGCGAACACCCGAATCTTCTTGTAGTCGTGCCTGCGTGCGTGGTTCAGGATCGCCTTTGCCGTCAGCTCCGCCTCCCAGCCGGTATTGCGGAAGCTCACCCATGTCACCCCGCCCTTGATGTCGTTCATGATGAACTGATACGCTGGTTTCGGCTGATTCAGCGTCCCTGCGACGAAGTAGTTCATCAGTCCCGAACCCGGACTGTGCCACAGCGTCTCCAGCCTTGGCTTTTTGAACCATTCCGGCGCCATCAGCTGCGCCAGCGCGAAGCTCAAAATGTTCGCGCCCAGTACGATCCCCCAGATCGCCACTGCCATCCCCCTCTTTTTCTAATTCTGGAACTGCTTACCCGGAACACTCTGCCATGCAAAACTCAAATCGCCTCCTAAAGAACAATTTTTGGCGAAGCAAACTCCGCCAAATACATCTATAATTATAGCATAAAATCCCTAATTTTACTATCAAATTCTTCCAAATATAATGATTATGCTAGAAAACTCTTGCTAAATCGAGAAAGATTCGCTACAATAGTATTGACTAACCATACGGACAGAAGATAGCACATATTTGTTGTAATATAAGTGCATCATGAGATTAAACGACGTCACAAGGTCGTTCGTGATGCATTTTGTGCGGATCGTTCGTATGGTTAGTCGCCCCTTGTGGCGTCATTTTTATGCAAATTACAGATGGCGCACCCGGGACATCAAATCAACCCAAAAGGAGAGCCAATACATGCGTCACAATAAATTGGCTGGAACTAGATTTTTGTTAGGTTCCAGAAAGCATAAACCATCAACTTTTACATCGTTGGGTAATACTATAGATTGCAACTGTGGTGTTGCCGACAACAACAATATGCTTCATAGTAAAAGTACTTATTTCTACCGATGGTTTAGTGAACATCTGGACTTAGTAGTGAGTGGCCTTTCTACTAAGAATACCAACAAGGTTAGTAAGGCTAGTAAGACTAGCAAAGCTAGTTATCTCGTTCCAGCTGTCTGTGGCGCAGCTCTCTTGGGTGCATTAGGATTTATTGTGAACCCGGCAGCGGGTAAGGCAGAAGCAGTCTATGCCGCTGGCGAATCCGGCTCTGCTACTACTGGCTCCAGTATCAGTATTACCTTCAACAAAGATTCTGGTGGCAACCCCAACACCACTACTACCATAGAATCCGGTATTGTGAGCTATATCTCCAATAGCTTCACGGTCGATACCGAGAATATCTACAAGTATGATCTCATCGTCTCAGCTGCTGCCGGTAGAAACAGCCAGCTTACCGGAACCACTTACCATGGTATTATTGATGGTGTCGGTACCACTGCCCTCTCCCCCAGTGCCTTCAAAGAAAACACTTGGGGCTACAACTTCGCCACTACCGACACTGATATCGCCAAACCCAGCGAACAGCTTACCTATACCACTCTCCCCGAGTTCTCCGAGACCTTGAAACCACAGTATAGCTCCCTCTATGATTTACCCGACACTGACAGTAAGACTTTTAAGCTTACCTTTGCTGCTCGTATCATGGGCGATACTAGACCAGCTGATCATTACTATACCCAAGCGATGATTTCTGCCATAGCTAGTGCTAAAGGCGTTGTAGAAGGCTTCGGTGGTGTCCAAACCATGCAAGAGTTCACTAGTGAAATCTGCAAGAACAAAGTCACTACTGGTACTGAAGGTAGACTAGAAGACACCCGGAAGAATGCTGATGGTTCTACTAACGTGTACTGGGTGGCAAAACTCAAAGATGGTAATTGTTGGATGACACAGAATTTAGATCTAGGCTTGTCTCAGGGCAAAGTATTGTCAAGCGCTGATACTAATGTAGCCATTGACTACACAGTCCCTTCACTGGGGTATTATAGCGATCCTGGCGAGTACCTATATATTGGAGCAGACAAGTCATATGCAGCAGCCGGTGCATGTAATATATTTGGTCAGACAGGATGTGATCCATATTTTAAAAACGTAGAAAATGAAGAAGTTAAAGAAGAAGATGCACATTATTTAATAGGAGATTTTTATCCATATAACATTGCTATTGCAAACAGTAACTCAGAAGGAGGGTCTAGTATTTGTGCTAAAGGGTGGAGATTGCCTACAAGGGCAGAATTTGACGCTTTAAAAACAAATGAAGCTGGATCAGAAATTCTTAATAACAATACTATACGTAAGGCACCATATTATTTCATTCCATCTGGCAGGCGCTCAAACACCACGGGGTATCAAAACGCTGGCAACTTCGGCAATTACTGGTCTTCTACGCCAGGTAGCACTTCTTCTAAATCGTATTTCCTTGCATTTGACAACAAAGCACTCGGCGTAGGTGAGGATAGTCAATCTCATGGCTTTTCTGTACGTTGCATCATATCAGGGCAATAAACGTTGTTCATATTATGCAACAGCATAGCATAATTTATGCTGCCTAAAAGCTCGCCCGTGCTTTATTATCCAAACTCCGCCCACTTTCCACCCCTGTTATTTACCAATCGAACTTGTACTACGCTACAAGTTGCCCCGTCTCAACTTAACGCTTACTTTGCCGCATAATCGCCGGCTCGACTTCATCAACCCAGCTTCAAGGTTCCCCCTGAAATCGCATATTAGCGCTTCAGTCCCACACGAGCTACCTTCTCAGCCCTCGCCCAAACTTGCATTTTCTATCATTTTGGTGTAAAATATAACTATTATGACAAGCCCAAAGAGACTATATAAGATTGACAAAGGTCGCAAAATCGACGGCGTTTGCGGCGGTATCGCCGAATTCTTAGGTATCGACGCTACGGTCGTGCGTCTCGTTTGGGTCTTGTTCGCCATCTGCGCTGGCGGCGGCATTCTTGCTTACTTTATCGCCGCTCTCATCATGCCCCGCAAGATGGATATCTAGGACCGTTCCGGTTCTCGACTAGATCTCCACGTCGTCTACCCTTATCGAGACGCCACATAGCGGGCTATCGAACGCCGCAGAGTAAGCCATAGCCCCCTACTCAGCCAGTCGTGTTTGCGCTACCACATCCGCCCAGACTTCCGCTTTGCCGACTTCGTTCAGAATCTCGTGCCGCATTCCTGGATACAGCTTACTTGACACATTATGATATCCTCGCTGCCGCAAGAAATTCACCGCCTTGTTAAATTGCTTTTCGCTAATAATGCACGGGTCGTCCGCCCCCGCGATGAAAAGCACCGGCAGGTTCGGATTCTGTACTTGCCAACCTTTCTTGCTGTAGGCGCGGTTCATGAGGGTGAATAGCGTCTCGAACCCGTTCAGTGTGAATACGAACCCGTCCCTCTCGTCTGCATCGTACGCTTCCACTACGGCGGGGTCGCTCACGATCCAAGCATTTGGGCTGGTCGCCCCAGGAAACTTTCTATTATAGCTACCAAAGGCCAGATTATTGACAAAACTACTACGATGTTTCTCGCCTTGCAATGATTTTAGCAACTTTGCAATCACTACCGCCATACCCGAACCAAACCTTTTGCTCGGCGACCCGCAAATGATCAGTCCATCAATGCCGCGGTCGTATTGCTGGATATAGCATCTTACCACCAGCGACCCCATGCTATGCCCGAACAGCGTCAAGGGTAAATCAGGGAACTTTCCCCGCACATATTCCGTCATCTGGTGCACGTCCTCGACTATCGCCTTCGCCCCATCCTTGCCGAAATATCCATACTCTTCTGCCGACTTCACACTAGCGCCATGGCCACGATGGTCGTGAATTATTACTACTAGCCCCTGTTCTACACAGTAATCCATGAAGTCATGATACCGCTCACGGTGCTCGGCCATACCGTGCACTAGCTGCAGAATCCCCCGAGGATGCTCCGGTATCCGCAAGCTTACGCCCAGACTCAGACCATCATAATTACTCGTTAAAGTGAATTCTTCTTTCTCCATAATTTTATTATACCGGAACTTCTCATCAAAATAAAAAAATGGAGTCAAACTTAAATAGGTATAACTAACAAGACTCCAACAAACATTATAAAAATGGTCGGGGCTACCAGGATCGAACTGGCGACCTCACGCCCCCCAGGCGTGCGCGCTACCACTGCGCTAAGCCCCGTTCTTTCTATTTTACCACATCTCTAGCAACAGAGAACGAGAATCTCTCATTTTCTTCCTAAAATGGTCAGGGCTAAACTCTATATTATAACCTTAAAATAAGCTTAAAATATCTCGAATAAACATTATTTTCTTATTTTTCTTTAAGATTAACTAAAATAAGCTCATAGTAAGTAATTTACGCCGCATTTTCTCACTTTATCTGTTATAATATAAGCATAAGGTGAGATTTTATGCAAAAGATTTATATTATTACTGGCGCAAATGGTTTTCTGGGCAACAACCTAGTGCGAGAACTCACGAAGGACCCATCTAACCATGTTCGCGCCCTCGTTACGTCTGCGGAGCATGCCGATGCTCTGCAAGGTCTAAACTGTGAAATCTTCTCTGGTGACGTCGCGAAAATTGACACCCTTGACCAGATTTTTCAAGTTCCTGAAGGTGCTAAGGTTTATGTTATCCACTGTGCCGCCGTCGTCTATATCAAGTCCAAGCCAAACCCAGCTGTTTATCGAGTCAACGTCCTGGGTACTAAAAATGTCGCTGAGAAAACTCTTGAGATCAGCGCCAAAATGGTCTATGTTAATAGTGTCCACGCCATACCCGAGAGACCGCACGGCGAAGAAATGACCGAAGTCAGCCACTTCGACCCAGCCCTAGTTGAAGGGGAATACGCCAAGTCGAAGGCCGAAGCTGCCGAGTATATTTTAGATATGGTCAAACGCCGCGGTCTCGACGCCTGTATCGTCCATCCGTCGGGTATTATCGGGCCATACGATTTCAAAACTACTCACCTCACTCAGCTCATTATTGACGCAGCCACTGGGCGCCTCAAGGCCGGGGTACACGGCGGCTACGATTTTGTGGATGTTCGTGATGTTGTCGCTGGCATTCTCAGTGCCTGCGTCCACGGACAGGCTGGCCAATGCTATATTCTCTCCGGCCATTATATTTCCGTGCCTGAGCTTTTCCAGATGATTGCGAAAGCCACTGGTCGTGCGCCGATTAAAACATTCCTCCCTCTCTGGCTCGCCAAGCTTACCGCACCCCTCTCAGAACTATATTATAATGTCAAAAAGCAGCCTCCGCTCTACACTAAGTACTCTCTCTATACCCTCGAGGCGAACGCTAACTTCTCTCATGCCAAAGCTGATCGCGAGCTCGGTTACTCTTCACGCGAACCGCAAGAAACCATCACCGACACCGTGAACTGGCTCAAAGAAGTCGGGCGCATCCCGAAATAGCTCCACGCTAAAATAGCTTCGCTAGGTCTTAGCTATCTTTAGCCGACCCAAAATCTTCTCCAGAAGTGGCCTCAGTGCCAAATACGCTACATAGCCAACAAGCCCGCCGACTACATTAGTTATAATGTCGGTTATATCAGACGACCGGAGAAAGAAAGGCTGTAATAGCTCAATAGCCAGACTCAGCAAGAAAGCATAGAGCATAACCTTCATTAGATTTATCTCTCCCGGTTTCATCAAAGGTAGCAAGAAGCCAAAGGGGATCATCATAACGATATTCAACCCAATTTGCTCCATATAATTCCCACGCTCATTTACCACGTCTACGAAGGGTGTCAAGTTCATCGGCTGATACGAGTGGTTAAATGCTGTCGGTAGAGAAGTAATTACTGGCATCAGCGCAAAATACAACACAAAAGTCAGGTATACATACATCAGCGTGTTTATAAGTAGCACATCTCTCCCCTCTGCCTGCCATCGCTTGAAGCATACCAAAAAGTAAATCGCCGTTAGCACTCCGAAATCCACTAATTCTTCCATCTCTGCCTACCTTACCTTTGATCTACCATTCCTACCTTACTATTTTAACATCTTCAAGGCAGCTGGATCTAATTTATATCCCAATCTTCTACTACAACATTGATCCCAGAGCCATCAATACTCTCCAGCTTCTTTCGCCGCCAAGTCAATTAGCTTCTCCGCAACGTCTACACTACAAGCGTGATGCATTTTGCGTAGATCGTCCAGTCCCACCCATTTTGCCAAGCTTGCATACTCGCGTTCATCAGTGTCGAACCCATCATCTGATAATTCTCCTCCGACAACTTTTACCAGATAAAACACCAGGATCGAGTGGTGGTCAGTGCCACGCTTATAGTGATGAAACAGGCTCGTCTCCACATCAAGAAGCCTTACTGGCTCCACGTCAAGTCCAGTTTCCTCCTTAAACTCTCGTTTCAAAGTTCGAACTGTGTCTTCACCAATCTTGAAAGTCCCGCCTGGCCAGTCATACCCATCAAACTGCGGAGAAATTAATGCTTTTCCATCTTGCACCGCAATACCATAGACATGTATCGACACCTGCATGTCGTCTGGGCGTGCTTTATATTTATTCCCATAATAATCGGTCGTAATGATTGTCTTCATACCAGTAGTATATCATATCCGCGCTATGACTATTTCTAACTAAAAATTTATGATATAATAACCCTATGCGACACTAAAATACTTCTAAGTTTACTATCAAAATTTATGAGGTATTTTTATGCTACAAATTTCTAACCTAAGCTTTTCTTATCAAGACCAGCCGCTTCTAGCAGGCCTAAACTTAACTCTATCCCATCCAGAAACGGTAGCCATCATCGGCGACAACGGCTCTGGCAAGACGACTTTACTTCGGCTCATCGCTGAAGAGCTGAGACCAGACGAAGGCAGCATAACGGCGTCCGGGACGATCGGCTTCTTGCATCAGACGCAAGAAGATTTACGGGACAAATCTGGCGGCGAACGCACACAGATTCGGCTCGCGGAATTATTTCGACAAAAGCCAGATATCCTTCTGCTTGACGAGCCGACCAACAATCTCGATCACGAGAGCAAAGCCTGGCTACTGAGAAACTTGCAGGAACATAGCGGTCTAGTTTTGGTCGTTAGCCACGATCGGGACTTCCTTAGGACGGTGGCGCAGAAGATTATCCACTTGCATGACGGGAAAGCTGAAGTTTTCCTCGGTGATTACACTAGCTTCCGTGAACGACAAGCCCAGATTCAGCACGAGAACATACGAAACTATGAACATTCTCAGCAAGAGAAAAAGAAGCTTGAGAAACAACTTAAGATTGCCCGAGACCGAGCGCACAAGAGCAACCGTCGTGCCTACGACAAAATCAGCCACGAATCAAGATTACACTATAATGGGCAAAGAATGGCAGCGCAAAATAGCGCTGGTAAAGTTCTGCGTGCTACGCAGAGCCGCCTTGAACAAATCGCGCCAATCGATAAGCCATCAGTTCGTAAGACTTACCGCGCAAAGGTCTCGGCTAACTTTCTGCATGGCAGGGAATTACTGGAGGTGAAAAATCTGACGAAACATTATAGCAAGAAACAGCTGTTTGAAAACCTGAGTTTCGAGATTCGTACCAGTGAGCGCCTGCGCGTTAGCGGCAGGAATGGTAGCGGCAAAAGTACGCTATTCCAGATCGTTCTTGGCGAGGTAGCAGCAGATTGCGGGGAAATCCGAATTGCGCCAGGCAGTAAAATCGGTTATATTTCTCAAGATACGACAGAGTTCGATATGGAGATAAGCTTCCTGGAACAAGCCCAAGACTTCGATAGAACAGAAATTTTCCGTGCTGCGACGACGATGGATTTTACTCCCCAGGATCTGTTTCAGCCAATGGGCAATCTATCGCGCGGCCAACTAACCAAAATGGCGATCCTGCGACTGATTCTGAGGCCACTCGACCTTGTCATTATAGACGAAATCACCAACCATCTCGATATTCGTGCTCGAGAGAATATCGAGTCGGCTTTGCAAGAGTATCAAGGTGCAATACTAGCCGCTACGCACGATGAAACTTTCGCACAAGAAATCAGGCTTACTAAAGAGATCGTCTTACCCTATCCAACCCAGCCATAAAAAATACGATGGCGAGACAACGTCTATTCAGTAAAGTATTACACACGGAGCAACCTTTCTACTAGCCTTGTTTTTATTGGCAATTAAGAAGGGTGTTCTATTGTTATTATAAGCCTTTTCTAGATTTGTTAGTTAAATAAACTCTAGAAAGGCGTAGTTGCTTTTTTCATAAAGTGCGTTATAATAACAGAAGGGTATAGATCCTTAAGTAAGATTTATACCATGATTCAATCTGTTAGGTCTCTATAATAAGGAATCTTATCTATTAGAGATTCTGCACAGCGAAAGCGCTCCACCGGGGCGCTATAGCTGTCTATTAATCTGGAATCTCTGACTTGTTATTATTGAAGTAATATAGTATAATATAAATAATATGAAATATTCCCTTGGTTTAGATATTGGCACCACAAGCGTTGGTTGGGCGGTGATTAATGAGGACGAGCAGAGAATTGAAGACCTTGGTGTGCGCATTTTCGAACGTCCAGAGCAACCTAAAACCGGAGAATCCTTGGCTAAACCTCGTCGTGATGCTCGTTCCGCTCGTAGAAGATTGAAACGCCGCCGTCAACGTTTGAACTATCTTAGACGCTTCTTTATCGAACATGATTTACTTACAGAGAAAGAAATCACCGAACTTTTAACTTATAACGGTGCATATACACACAAAGATCCATATATTCTACGAAGCAAAGCGATTAAAGGAAAAGTACCCAATGATGAACTTTTTGTAGCACTCTACCATATTGCTAAACGACGTGGCTACAAGAGTAATCGTAGATCAGTGGAAGAAAAAGACAAGGAGAGTGGCAAAGTTCTAGGCGCAATAAAAGCTAATCAGCCCCTACTTGCACAGCATAACGGTTCGATTGCGACCGCTTTACTTGAGAAAGACAAACTCTCCGGGCACAAACGTAATAAGGATAGTGACTACAGTAATTCTTTTATTCGCAACGATTTTGAGAATGAAATTTGCATGATCCTGCAGAAACAAGGCTGGGATAAAGAATGGATTAACGAGCTTTTATATTCTAACCCAGACGCCGACCTGACGAAAAATCAATCAGGCTTATTTTACCAACGCCCTTTCATGGACGAAAGGCTAATCTGTAAAATGCGTGGGAAATGCCAATACGAGAAGAATGAGCCTCGGGCACCTAAAGCGAGCTGTTCTTTTGAAATATTTCGTGCAGCGCAAGAATTGGCTCATTTAGAATATAACCATGGTGAAAAACTGACGCCGAAACAAATTGAGATATGCATAGAAAAATTGAAAGAAGTTAAGAGCCCAAGCTACGTGACAATTAGAAAAGTCCTAGGTCATGACAAAGACGAAGCCTTCCATTTTGATTATATCAGAGGCAAAGAGGAGAAAGGTGAAAATAACGATTTTATCAAATTAAAGTTCTATCACCAAGTTAAATCAGTATTGAAGGATTTGCCCAAAGATTGGCAAAAGGTTGAGCGAGATATAGAACTTTTTGATGTGATCGGTGAGATTCTGACGGTTAATAAGGATGACGAACCTCTGGAAAAAGCTTTTGCGGGGCTTGACTTAGGTATCCAGGCCAAAAAACAGCTCATGACAATAAACGTCTCTGGCTTTTGCCATCTGTCAAACAAAGCTTTGCGTAAAGTGACGCCGCATATTTTAAATGGAGAAACTTACGATAAAGCGATTGAGCTAGCATACCCAGGAGAATTTGCTGAAAAACTTTCTGGAGATAAAAATGAACTGCCAGCGCTTTCTGATGATCAATTGCAGCAATTGACAAATCCTGTCGTAAAACGTGCAATTTCTCAAACACGTAGAGTAATTAATGCGGTCATCAGAAAGTACGGTGCACCATGCCAGATTAAAATTGAATGTGCTACGGATTTAGCCAAAAATTTTCATGATCGTCAAAGGATAGAAAAACAACAAAAAGACAATGCTGAGCGCAATAGCCAGATTAAAATTAAGCTTGAAGAGCTCGGAATAACTAACCCATCTGGTCAGCAAATTATAAAGTATAAACTACGCGACTTGCAGAATTGCAAATGTCAATATTGTGGCGCACCAATTGGATTGGACATTTTTGGTGACAACCAGCTGGCAGAGGTCGATCATATTATTCCGTTTAGTATTTGTGGCAATGATAGCATTAATAATAAAGCACTTGTTTGCGCAAAGTGCAATCAAGAAAAGAAAAACCATATTCCATTTGAAGTGTGGGGGAGTAATACGGAGTATTGGCAGAGAATTAGAACGCTCGCGAGTAATCCTAAAATTCCACCACAGAAGCAGCAACGGATACTTTGCGAAAAACCTCCAAAAGAAGGTTGGAATGTACGTGCGCTTAATGACACTCGATATATTACAAAATTCATGACGCGTTATATTAAGGAAAACCTAAAGTTTGATGATTCCAGCAAAAGCAAACAAAAAGTGCTTGCTCCAACCGGTTTCATAACGAGTTACTTGCGGAAAATTTATGGTATAGGTAGCAAGGATCGCGACATGAATAACTGCCACCACGCAGTGGATGCTTGTATCATTGCAACGGTTTCGCAGGAGCAGATCCGAAAAATTGCAGAGTGGAACAAATACAAAGAACTTGGCGTCAAATACCATAGCGTATTGGCACGCGGCGAAGATGGTGAGTTAGAGCAAATTACAACTAAAGAATACGAACAGTTACATGATCTATTACCGCCCTGGGAAAACTTTGCCAAAGAAGTACGTATTCGTAGCGGAATGTCATATGATTGCGAGCGTATCGAGACGCTGGCGGATTTCCGAGATAAGTTCCGATGTTTTAAGACGTATGACGAAGCGTTTCTTCAGCACATTCACCCGCTTTTCGTCTCGCGTATGGCAAAACATAGTATTCAGGGCAAAGCCCATGAGGAGACGGTACGTAGTCCAAGAACCAAGGACGGCGATATGCGACTTTGCCGGAAAAAACTTAATAAAGAGTTTGCTAAAAACTATCTAAAAAATAGCTCAAAAAGTTGGCTGGAGAATTCGGTTTTAATAGAAAGTGACAAAGCCTTGTATGAGCAGCTTAAGCGATTGTTGGAAGAAAAAGGCGAACGGGCTTTTGATGAGCCAGTGTTTAAAAATGGCAAAACCATAGATAAGAATGGTCATCTTAT
Organism: uncultured Candidatus Saccharibacteria bacterium; assembly: GCA_964508115.1. Classification (GTDB taxonomy): domain Bacteria; phylum Patescibacteriota; class Saccharimonadia; order Saccharimonadales; family Saccharimonadaceae; genus Nanosyncoccus. Next base: position 13,763 of record CAZDQY010000011.1, on the reverse strand, counting down.
ATCTCCAGTGCACACAGTAAAAGTCTATGAGAAAAAGCCCGATACTTCTGGTATTTACATTAATCATCACGCGCAATTTGTAGATAATGGGAAAATGATTTGTATAAATATCTATTGTCGCAAGGATGCTGCTGGTCAAGATAAGTTCTTCGTTGCTCCAGTATACGCTCATAGCATAAACAAAAAGGCAATTCCGATTCTACCGACGCCTACCGGTCGTAGCAAGGAAGAAAAAACTGAATACTCTAAGTTGCGAAATGAAAAAGGGCTAATTATGGCGACGCTAGAAAATGGTTTTAGACTCATAGCACAAGTATTCCCAAATGATTACGTTAAGATCACTTACAAAGGTCGTATAGTGGAAGGCTATTACGTAAAATACAATTCAAACAATGGGAATATCTGCCTGCTAGCTCATAACAAGGCCTCGAAAAAAGATTCCGACTTCACTAACTGCTCATTGGGCGCGACTATTGGTATAAAGGTGACCCATATCTCTATTCTGGGTGATAATTATGATTTTGAATAAATTATGGCATGGCGCGTAGTAATAATTGAGAACCCAGCAAAACTAAACTTCAAAGACAACAAGTTAGTCATTAGCCAAGAGGAAGAAGTTGCATTACCACTTGAGGATATCGATAGCTTAATTATTGATAACCACCAGGTAGTGCTAACGGCGAATATTCTAGCAGCTCTAGCGGATTTTGGCGTAAGTACCCTGGTCTGTGACGAAAAACATTTACCAACTACTGTTATCTTGCCACATGGTCAAGCTTCGCGTGGCACAAAAAACGCCCGCAAGCAACTTGCAATGGGTGAAGCCTTGAAAAAACAGCTTTGGCGCATTAATATTATTCAAAAAATTAAAAATCAAGCCACAGTCTTACAAAAACATAATTTTGTAGCAGAAGCAGCCAAGTTGCGCAAGCTTGCGTTAACAGTGCGGTCTGGCGATATTGGGAACAACGAAGCAGTAGCGGCACGATTGTACTTTGACACGTTGCTTGGCGATGCTACTCGACGCAAGCCGATGTGGCACAATTCTGCACTAAATTATGGCTATGCCATTGTGCGAAGCTCACTTGCGCAGGCAGTCGCTTCACGTGGATTAATCACAGAAATTGGTATTAACCATCATTCGGAGCTAAATCAATATAATTTGGTAGACGATTTAATTGAAAGTTTTCGCCCGCTAGTGGATAATTATATTCTAGTAAGAGTTGCTCCGGTACACGTGGGAGACGAAGACGATACGGCACTTAATAAAGATGATCGGCACAATATTCTTGATATATTAAATCAGTATGGTATAATAGTTGACAAGAGATACACGATTAAACACTTGACAGATATGGTGGTAGAAAGTTTTATGAATGCTCTCGCAAAAGATGATGCTAAGTTTTTAACTTTACCGTCTATCGAAGAATAAAATATCTTTATGATTTCATATCGGTTTATGCGTGCAATGGTTATTTTTGACCTTCCGGTAATAACGAAGAAGGAGAGGAAGCTTGCAACGAGTTTTCGTAAGTTTTTGTTGGATGACGGTTTTGAGATGCTACAATATTCAGTATATACACGGCTTTGTCCAGATCGTGATAGAGCCTACACTCACCTTGACCGTATTAAAAAGATGGCCCCGAGCAATGGCTCGGTACGAATGCTCATGATAACAGAAAAACAGTTTACTGACATGTATGTAGTAACTGGTGAGAAGACTACCCAGGAAATTAAAGACACCCCAGAGCAATTGGCGTTTTTCTAAAAATAAGCAATAAATAAAAACGCCCCTCGTACAGGGGTATTTTTATAAGTTAGACAGGTACAATATTATACCATGACTCAATTTGTTAGGGGACTATAACCGCCTAGTCAGCCATTCAAACCAGAAGTTAATTATACCATGACTCAATTTGTTAGGGGACTATAACCCGTAAACGGCAACATCTCAATAGCCTTGATTATACCATGACTCAATTTGTTAGGGGACTATAACCAAAGCGCCATCCTGTTAATCTCTCATCTATTATACCATGACTCAATTTGTTAGGGGACTATAACAATTTTCTCTAGCGACTCTTTAAATACTGATTATACCATGACTCAATTTGTTAGGGGACTATAACTCAACCTCACCGATGACTCTCGCACTAAGATTATACCATGACTCAATTTGTTAGGGGACTATAACCTAGCTACTTTTACCCCTTTTTCTACCTCAATTATACCATGACTCAATTTGTTAGGGGACTATAACACACTAACTGGCTTGCTAAGCTTTGGCTGGATTATACCATGACTCAATTTGTTAGGGGACTATAACATAATCCAAAGCTAGCATAGTATTCTATAATTATACCATGACTCAATTTGTTAGGGGACTATAACAGAGTGATTCTAATTACTCACTCAGAGTGAATTATACCATGACTCAATTTGTTAGGGGACTATAACTACTTTTTTATTATACAATTTGGATTTTGGATTATACCATGACTCAATTTGTTAGGGGACTATAACAGAGTGATTCTAATTACTCACTCAGAGTGAATTATACCATGACTCAATTTGTTAGGGGACTATAACTAACGCCTTATCAATTATTTAGCCCAGTCTATTATACCATGACTCAATTTGTTAGGGGACTATAACTAATACTTCTATACTAAATTTCGCGTATAGATTATACCATGACTCAATTTGTTAGGGGACTATAACTTCATCAGTAGTGTTGAATATGCTATCGTCATTATACCATGACTCAATTTGTTAGGGGACTATAACTCAGTGGCTTAAAGCTACGCTGCTTGTTAATTATACCATGACTCAATTTGTTAGGGGACTATAACTGTATGTCGTAGCTATCACGTTTCGAGCTATTATACCATGACTCAATTTGTTAGGGGACTATAACGGTGGTTCTAATCAATCTAACTTAGATCGTATTATACCATGACTCAATTTGTTAGGGGACTATAACAACATGGCTTACCTCATAATCTGTTAATAAATTATACCATGACTCAATTTGTTAGGGGACTATAACCGGTGTTCCTCCAGGTAGATGACCAACTCGATTATATCATGATCCAATTTTGTATAAACCGTAGTCGAAACGACCTAAGCTCCCTTTCGCTCCGCTTAGCTTAGCGGCGGGGCTTTGGACTTTTGCGTCCTAGGTGTCGGGCGGCGTCCCGGAAAAAGTTCAAAAGACCTACGAATTGCAGAGCAATTTTACTACCGCTCTCGCAGCGTTTAGAAAGAGTAAGCTCTTTCTAACTACAACCGCTCACGTGTTCCGAACAACTTTGCTTGCGCGCAAAGCTGTTCTCGTCAGTACTATCTATTCCATCAAAAAATCCAAGCAAATGCTTGGCTTTTGATGGTCGACCCAACTTCACGAAGCTATAACCGAGTTTCAAAGTGTTAGCCCGGAAGATGACGACCTGTACTTATGATAGCATATAGATTGTGAATTGAGAGTTGGGAATAAAAAATAAGCGATAACTGCCGTTTTGGCGTTGTGGCGTTGTGGCACAATACACCATTCCCAATACCAACAAAACGTTAGTTCCGGTAACGAGGACGGAGTGTTTTATGATATAATTTAAAATAGGGATATTTGTAAATAAGTGAGGTTACTCTTTGAAAAACACCACAGAAAAGACTGCGCATAATGAAAAGCTTGGGCAAGTGTTCACTAAGACTTCTGTTGCCAAATTTATGGTTGATCTGTTTGATTTACCAAAAGATGCTCGTATTCTTGATCCATGCTTTGGTGATGGTGTTTTCATTAAAGCTTTACTTCAAGAATCTTTTTTAAATGTAGTGGGCTACGAAATTGATTCCAGATTCGTTAAAAAATTTAAAAGCAAAAACCCAAGTCTTGAGGTTTATTGCAAAGATTTTTTAGCAACACAAAAAAAATATGATGGCATAATAATGAACCCTCCATATATACGACAAGAGAGTATAGATAATCTTGCAGAGTATGGCATTTCAAAGAAAAAATTGCGTTGTCAAAAAATCTTTCAATGGTTACCAAAGACCTCGAATTTATACATGTATTTTGTTACAAAAGCTATAGATTTACTAAACGATGGTGGTCAGCTAGTCGCAATTTTTCCAGATTCATGGAGCAAATCTAAAACCGGGATAGCGTTCAAGCAATTTCTTATGAAAAATTGCGAAATAGTCAAAAAGATCTCTATGGAGAACACTAGCCCTTTCGATGATGAAGTTCTCACTAATGTAGTAATCCTAAAACTTATAAAGCGTGCAACGGAACGAAAACGAGTTGCCATCCAAAGTAAAACCATGCTAACTGATTATTTAACTATAGATTTGCTAAGTATTGCAAAGGTTCGTCGCGGAATAACTACTGGCGCAAATAAGCTATTTATAAATCCGCCCATTAGTTCAGAAGATAACTCGTTAATACCGATATTATCCTCGCCAAAAAATTATAATGGATATAGTACTGAACATGCAATTTTGGATAAAATGTTGCTTGTTAACGAAAAATCCGTATCGCAAGAAGTGAAAGAATATCTAAGCGATTGCTCTAGAAAAATTGAAGAAAGCAAAAAGCCTAAAAGCCTGTATGATAAAAAACGAGCTGGCGGAAAATGGTATCCTTCCAAGACCTTTGATTGTTCTGGGCTGATATTTAGCTACTTCGTTAGGAATGAGATGAAATTTGCAATTAACCCCTCTGGCGTGCTCGTGCGAGATAACTTCTACGTAATAGAGTCAAATCTAGATATATATATCCTATTTGCTCTAATGAATAATTATTTCACCTACTATCAATTAGAAGAAACTGGAAAAAAATATGGCGCAGGTCTACTCAAGATACAATGCTACGACCTAGAGCAGATTATGCTTCCAGACATAAATAAATTCAGCGATTGGTCCATTGCTAAAATCACTAGTAAGGCAAAGAAAGTATCGGAAGCGAAAGATGATGATGGTGGTGGTGTGTCTGAGATAACTGAAATTATTTCTAATGAAGTAGGATTTAGTTTTAAGGATATAGAAGAAATGTATAATACTAAAAAGAGGGGGAGACTAAATGTCGTTATCTAAGAAAAAAAATAATACTATCATCAGTCTTTTCTCTGGTGGTGGTGGATTGGATATCGGTTTTGAATCAGAGGGCTATAAAGTCGTCTGGGCGAATGATAATATGGAAAATGCCGTTCGCACTTACAAGGCCAATATAAGCGAAAATATAATCTGTGCTGATATAAACGATATTGATATTGAAAAAATACCTAAAGCCGATATTGTGATAGGTGGACCGCCCTGCCAGTCATTTTCGCTAGCTGGCAAAAGACATACTGAAGATGCAAGGGGGAGATTGGTTTGGCGATACATTGACATAATAAAACATGTAATGCCAAGAGCTTTTGTTTTTGAAAATGTTACTGGGCTGTTGTCGGCTAAAAATAAAAAGGGCCATAAAATCTTGCCAGAACTTATTGAAACCTTCAAAAACATCGGTTATACGGTCAATTATAAAGTTTTAAATGCGGCAGATTATGGAGTACCACAGAGACGCAAGCGCGTAATTATAGTAGGGTTACTCGGTGGGGATGAATTTACGTTCCCGGAGCCAACCCATAATGAGCTGGGAACCGGCGGACTAAAAAAATACGTTTCAGCGTCTGAAGCTATAGGAGACCTAACAGGAACATTAATCAATGATGGTTCTAAAATGTATTCACACGACGCGATGAGTGACTTCCAACAGCTAATGCGCGGTGAACAAAAAGCCACATCGGATCACTATCCTCCGCAAATGAGCGAACTAGATAGATTCATCGTTAAACATGTCAAGCCAGGTGGGAATTATATGGATATACCGCCGACTGTAAATTCTAAAAGAATTCGCCGTTTGCAAAAAGATGGTGGGCACACAACATGTTATGGCAGGCTTTCTTCAGATAAGCCATCATATACGATAAACACTTACTTCAATCGGCCAAATGTTGGATGTAATATCCACTACGAAGAAGATAGACTTATTACTGCCCGTGAAGCGCTTAGGTTCCAATCATTCCCTGATTGGTATAAGATTGTATCTACCAACAAACAGGACCGAAATACGATTATAGGAAATGCCGTTCCGCCATTACTGGGGAAAGCTATAGCTAAGCAATTAAAAAAATATCTATAAGGAGATTTTATATGATTTCTTACTCAGATTCAGAAGTTCGCATATTTCATCCAATCTGCGAGAGAGCACTAAATAGTGCTCTCTCCAAGGCTGGCTTATCATCTAAATACGAAGTATTGCACCACCAACATACCGGAACACTAGAAATGGACTTTGTGGTAAGCAATCGTCTCACTAATAAGTATCTGTGTGTCATAGAAGTTAAAAGAACTCCATCCGATGTTCATAGCGCAAGATATCAGTATCAAGCAATGTCATATGTTCAATCAAACGAGGGTCAAAATGAGAAGCCATTTTATGTTTTGACCAACATAGAGTATGCTTGTGCATTTAAGTACGATTCAAGAAGGCCACACGTGTTTCAACAAATGCTTAAGCCTGGCTTCGAAAAAATTACTTCTTTCTCCGAGCTATCCAATGATGACATCGAGCAAAAAATATCCGAATACTTCGCTAATTTGATTACTAATTTCATTAACAATAAATACGACTACCTGGTAACCTTAGACAAATTCGTTCGACATATGGAGGCGGTTAAACAAAACCCTAGACTATGGAAGAGTAGTCTCGCCATTCTCCTATATGAATATATTCGTGGTGCGTTTTCATTGGTAAATCGAAAAGATTTTCACGATATTCGTCTTTTTAGGAAAGACATATCACAAATTTGCGCAGAAGCCGTTTCGGTTAATTTTAATGGCATATTCGGCTCCAATCCATCTGAATACGCTCCATATGGAAACATTGATGATTTACTTTTAACGGAGCTATTTTACCTAGGTGAACAAGAACCTTCTGGGGATTCTATTGCTGACACTCTACATGAAATAGTTTCACAGGATAAACGCCACGATGGAGAAGTTCCGACGGATCCAGAGCTGGGAAGAATTACTGCGGAATTAGCTTATAATGTAAGCGGCGAACTAAAAGAAGGTGAAAAACTATGCGACCCAGCGGCAGGCAGCGGGAATTTGATTAGCGCATCTGCCCATAGATATAATTTACGTCCATCTCAGATATTTGCGAATGACGTTAATCCAATGCTTATAGAATTACTATCATTGCGTCTAGGACTGCTTTATGTAAGTACAGTATCAAAAGATAACTCGCCGAGAGTTTTAAATTCGAATCTTGCTAATTTATCTGCAAAAGATTTCGAGGATGTATCAGTTGTAATTTTAAATCCGCCCTTCGTTAGTGGCGTAGGTTCCGTCGATAGGAAGAACGTGCTAGCTAAAACAATAAAGGCTGTTACAGGAAACGAATCTAAGATGAATTTTGGGCAAATGCCATTGGAGGCTGTATTCCTGGAATTGCTACTTGCATTAGTAAAGCCTGGTACAACTATAGCCTGCATCTTGCCGAAAACTCACTTGACCGCCACTAGTAATGAAGGCTCTTCGATAAGAAAAATGCTGCTTACTAATTTCGGCCTAAGGACGATCTTTGTTTATCCTGGGGATAAGCTTTTTAGCAGTGTAACAAGAGATACGTGCGTCGTTGTAGGCAAGACTAAGACTTCGAACAGAGGCATAAAGACTATTTTTAGCTATGATGCAATTCCTGACATCGATTTATCAATCTTTTCGGAATCACTAAAGAAAGATTTACAAGACGAGTATTCGCAACTCATTCCGGGTGTTATTGCGCGCAATTTTGAAAAAGCGGATTTAATGAAAAACGTCAATCGAGGATGGAGTGAGTTGAGCGCCGAAATGACAGACGCTGTAAAATTCATTAGTGACAACTTTTTGTGCTCGAATGATTTTATAAAACTATCAAGTAGTAATTGGAATACAAGAAGAGGATCGGGGGGTAATAGCGGAGCAAGCGATCTCGTATTCGAGAAAGTATCAGCTCAAAATATCCCAGGTTTAAACTATATCGTGGGCATGAGAAATGCAAAATATAATAGCTTCCTAATTGCCGGTGGCGATTCAAAGGTAATCGATTATTCGAGCAGTGATAAAACCGTACTTGATAAAGTTTTAGCCGATTATTATCAAACTCAAACAAGAGTATTGCAGGCCAGTGGACAAGTTAAGAAAATAAGAACGACACAAGAACTAGATAAAATACTGAAGAAAGATAGTGGAGATAAATTTAAGGCCAGTCTTATTATGCTCCCGCGCAGTATTCGCGAAATCGGAAAAGTGTTTATATCCAATCATGACATAGTCTCTTCTACGAATTTCATTGTCCTTAGCAATCTAAGTGACGACGAAGCCTTGATTATTGGTAGTTGGATGTCCACCATTTTTTACCAAATCACGTGCGAGATTTATTCCAAAAATCAAGAAGGAATGAGAAAAATGGAAGTTAATAGCATAAAAGAAACTATCATACCAAGATATTCTCATATCAGCGAGAGGTGTAAAAAGAAGATATACTCTATTAAACATGAAATATCATTTCTCGACTTGCAAAAGCCAACCATAAGAGAAATAGATGAGATCTGGGGGGAAGAAGTCTTCGGAGAATTAGCGAAAAAGAAAACTGAAGAAGCACGAAGCCTATTATCTTATTTAGTCGGAATGAGAAAACCAAAATGACGTTCTTTTGATATCAATTTCGCGTTATTTCAGAAACAAAAAAAACACTAATATTAGATTAAGTATTAACAAAACGAATAAGGTACACTCCAACAATTAAACAAAAACCGAGCCATCTCTGAACTATATTTACTTGGTCGGGCATAGTTCACTCGGCTTTAACAGCTTTTCTAGAGGTGGATAAATAAGCATCTATTTCTCTCCTAGATAAATATCAAGGTAGGCTACATAATTCTCTAGATTACGAATCAACTCGTCAAAAAGCATGACATCTATGTTTGAGTAGGTTGTTTTTAGTTTTCTAATTTCTTTCTCTAAGCGGGCAGACACTTCATCGTCAGTACGATCGGCTGTTATATGGTCGATAGAGGATATGATAAGTAAACCTCTTGGTCTGTAAAAATTGCTATTCTGTATAATAGACCTCGTTTGTTCGTTAGTAATCTTAGCATAATCAATATTTTCGCTTCTAAGATCTAAATATTTATTTAACTGAAAAATTGCTTTCGTTAAGTTATGAGACGGATAGTAAGAGTCTCTTCCGCCCTCCTTTCTAAAAATCGTAGTCCTATGGTGCTTGATTTCTATAATATCAACATTATTATATATATCGACGGCAAGAAAGTCTGGTCTTGCCTCCTTGTCGTATCCCTCCATAGGTTTAAACACGGTTTGGGGATAAAAGTCTTTATAACCCATAAGCATCACCTGCAGATACCGTTCAAAGTATAATTGCCAGCAGGACTCTAAGGTTTTTCTCTCTTCGCCAAGTCTCTTACGAGAATATGATTTTACTTGTATTTTGTTTTCCGTCAATTTAAGGAGACCCTTTCCAAGGTCGATTATCTCTTGAATACTTTCTCGATATAAAGGGAGAGTCTCTTTAATAGTTAGCCTGTACGCACCGTCTCTAATTTGGTCGTCCATAAATTTCTTGATAAAAGTCCTGTCCCCTCTACTAAGCGAGATATACTTGCCTTCAAAACCTTTTACAATGTACCCAACATTGGCGAAAATAGCCGAGGTGTCAACTTTTCTTTGTGCATTATCGCCAACGTTAAACTTATCCCTAACTATCTTAGTGGCTTTTTCTTTAATCATTTTTACTTTATTTAAGTGGTCAAGATAATTATTGAATTTGCTTTTATCGACAATAGTTGTTTCATCCTTGCTGTAATCTGGCGGCAAGACGTTAGTAAGACTCAGAAACTTTTTCTGTATACCCTGCAATTTCGAGAAATCTCTAAACTTGCTTTCGATCGTTAAGTTCTCAAGATTTACATATTTTGACAATTCGTCTAGCTGGTTTTTGTCAACAAAAACCATAGTAAAGAAATCGGATCGCTGGCAAATAGTATCCTCGGTATTACGCCTCCCAGCTTGAAAAACCACATTGTCCGCCCGCTTTATTGTATATAGTTTAATAACAATAATATCGTCATAGCGACCAACAATTGGTTCATCGCTCCAATTGCGGGCGAAATTAGCCAAGGCTGTATTTAACTGCTCCTCTGTCATTGTAGATATTATACAACTTACAGATAGAAAATTCAATAACCTATCCGCCTACTATTCAATCCGTAGCCCTCAAATAATACCCCAAATCCTCACCTTTCCAGTTATCGAGTATCCACCCATGATATTCTTCCCGCAACTCTGCGTATAGTTTGCCATATTTATCGCCAAGCTTAGAACGAGGTTCGCTATACCAGTACCAACATTTATGGTTGAGTACCATGGATGGTTCTGTTCCATAGATTCTATCATTTTTCCATTCAGCCCTAGCTCGTTTTTACGTATCTCGTATGGCTTCCACTCCGAAACGGTCAGCTATATCGAAATCATCCCAAAAGGTGGTTTTGCACTCATAATCTAACAAACGCATTTCTTATACTTCCGCATAAAACTCTATCGACCGTACCATATCCTGTTTCAATATAACGCTTATAAGTACCATAATTGAGTATAATATCTCGGTATTCTCGGCTGGTAATGCCACAAGCCTTTATTGCCTTATCAGCTTCCATTATCATATTGTATCTACCGCTTCGGCGGACTTTTTCGTACTTATAGAAATTTGGCTTCCAATCTTTATTGACAATCATATGTAAATATAGCATAGCGTAAAACTAAAGCCCAGACAAGCAATGCCAATACTAGCAATTGTCTAAAAGCCTTAGACTTAGGAACTAAGCCAAGCAAAAATACACGCTCTAAGCATTTTAGAGTGTGCTCCTATGTCCGCAACCCACAAGCTCAAGTATTTACCCAACTTTTGCGAATGATTGCCGTTTTGCCGTTTTCTCGTTGTGCTTACATATATTTTAGTTCTGGGTATTTGTTCTCCAAAAGCTCCAACCCAGCATAAACTTTACTACGAATCTTGTCATTCAGTCCTCTACCTCGTGTTGGGCTAAGGTTATCTTCTAGATCGGCATGTTTAACTACGGCAGCATCAAAATCTTCGGTTACCTTATTTATGTAGCCCTCAAAGTCGCCGTCCTTTGGATCGGTCAAGATCACAACCAATTCTATTACTCGCTCGGGAATACCAGCCTTGTGGAAGTCATCTAGTGTTAGATTGGTGTCTTCTAGCGTATCGTGCAGAATGGCTGCTGCTTTCTGTTCTGGAGTTCGGACTCGATTCGCAACCGTGAGCAGATGTAGAATATACGGTAAACCATTGCCTTTATCAACTTGACCAGTATGAGCCTTGACTGCCAGTTCTAAGGCTGTGTTTATGTAGTCGTAAGGTGTTTCTTGATATAAAGCCATGTATCTCCTTTCTTTTATAAATTATTTCTATCAAGTTTTTGTTCGGCTTCTATAAGCCTTATCAAATGTTTCAATAGTTTACGAGTAATCCCCATTCTATACCAAAGGTTAGCACCTAGTCCATCATCGCTACCAGCTAATACGCCAGTTAATAATACCAACGTTAAATCTAAGTCTAAATCCTCGTATTTGTGCTTGTCTTTGAGTAAAGTCCACTTATAAGCCTCATCCCAAAGGTGAGTACTACCAACAAATAAACCTAAATCATAGAATGTCGGTAAGATTTTAGCATTGATTGGGAAATAGGTAAATCTAAAAATACTAATGAAGCGAGCCAACTTCTTAAGTTGTTTGAGTTGAGATTTGGTGAGCTCGATAGCATTATCGTGAGCATGCTTCAGATTATCTTTGTCGTGCTTAGCTAAATCTGGCATCTTTAGCTTGAAGCGAGAATATGAGTAATCGTTCTCAATAGTTTCTGTTGCCACTTGTTTAGGCCAAACCATGCTCCTCGCCCTTGTTTATATTTAATCGAGTATCGCTTCTATGAACCCAAATTGTAGCATTCCGTCAATTTTCTCAGACCAATCATGTGCATATTTGATGTCTATTGGGTCGTCGAATCTCTTCACAATACGGATAGCGTCTTCCCAGCCTTTCTTTTCTAGGCGAGCAATGGTTTCCGAGCGTAGATGTTCGATTTCTTCTACCTCTTTTGAATTCGGAACTCGACAGTCCTCCTGTGTAATTTTGATATGCCTTTCATCCATAACTTAATTATCCTATATTTTCACGTTCTCGACAAATCCTAGTTCGCATTGTAGCCAAACTCTGGGTTGCGAGCCAGAAGCACTTCCTTCCACCAAGACTCCCTCGCGATAATCGTTTCGTCATCGGTCGTAGACTTATAAATATCGATAATTGAATAGCGGAAGTTGTACTTCATATAATCTAACCCTTGTTCCTCGACTAAGGCTTTCAGCTCCTTATTTCCGCCATGCCCATTTTCTGCGTAGCTACGCCACCTGCCGAGTAGCATATTATCACCATAAGCTGAGCCAACATTTGAATGTCGGCAGTTCTATCAAAGTTTAAGCAATACTATTGTATCATATTTCACCCCAAAAGAGAAGACACGTTAACAACAGGGGTAGTGGTTGACTTCTACGGAGGTAATTAATATAATATAGATATGGCAGAGCTATCTCGCAAGGCATACGAAAAAGTTCAAAAAGTAGCCAAACTAATCTTTGACGAAGATGAAGCGCAAATCAAGTCGCAACCTATTGTTCTTTCTAATGAACAAATAGGCAGAATAATACCTGAAGATGATTTTAAGTATGCTCTTGAATATCTTGAAGAACGTAGGTTAATCACTTTCAAACATAGCACGGAGTATTCGGCAGACTATTATGAGTACAGGAGAAAACGCGAAAGTATGGCATCCTTCAGTCGTGAAGAGGCAGGCGAAATGTGGGAGCAGATACAAGAAAAGACCATTGCTTTTACCGAAAAAATGAACGAGGAAAAAAGAAAGTGGCATTTTACAACCTTCACTATCACATTGCAGCCAGCCTTCAGTATGGAATATCGTGCCATTGTAACTAAATACAATTACAATATAAGATATAAAATGCATTTAGGCAGGCGAGGCGGTAGCTTGCTTTTTATTAACGATTTCCCAATATGCAGATTTAATGCCTCGTGGCGTCAGGAAATTTTTAAATATGCTCTAGGGCAAGAAAATGGAACAACTATAGATACTAATCCATATATGCCTAAAACTGTAGTAGGCAAGAAAATTCGTGGCATGCCTCAAATTTTACCAGAAATAGTCCAGTCAAAATATCTAAGAGATGTGTTCTTTCATGATATACATGCAACCAAATTTAAGATCTATCATACGATTACTGACGATATGATAAAGGAAGGTTTTTGTGATACGACATTAGTCGATGATGAGCTTAGACAATTGAGCAAAAATTCACGATAGTCACAGGGGTAGAGCAACTAGAGGACCGATAATACGACTTTCAATACGATGGTACGGAATCATTTAGATTCTTCTATTGCTGTTTTAAGCTAGTCTTAACCACCACGAAATAAGGTGGATAAATAAGAGAAAGGCTTTATGGCGGAATTGTTTACCTCCGAAGACCTAATGTCGCTTTCGGCGCTTCTGGAACGCGAGCTAGGACTAAATTTACGCAGTGAAGAACTCACTACGGCTGCAGTGTCCATCGTTCGTTTCG
>CAZDQY010000010.1:10654-28601 GCA_964508115.1 uncultured Candidatus Saccharibacteria bacterium | reverse complement strand
ACGACCTTCTGGACCACAATCAGACGCTCTAACCATCTGAGCTAATCCCACCAGATATGGGTTTATTATACCACTCTTCACCCTAAAATGGAAGACTAGAAAGGCTTAATTCTGCCCCACTATTTGGTTCCTGGCAAGAATTTAATTCCTCATTATTCCATATACTGGAAGAAACAGAGATAAACAAACGCACCGACGGCAGCACCTAGGATAACCGTGAGAATCAATAAGAATATCATCGGCGCGCGAGAACGGCGACTGGCAGGGATAATAACTGTAGGCTTAGTGGGTAGAGATTTCTTGGTTTCTTTCTTCGCGTAGACGTTTCTATCAGGGAGAGGAGTATTGTCGGGGGGATGGTAAAGCGTGCCGTCGGCCGAAGAGGTATTATTGCCAATACTACCAGAGAGAGGGCGCTTCTCGACATTGACAGACTTGAGGAAAAGTGGGGACTGGCCTTTGATGGAATATTTGTTGTTATTAACGGGATCTTTAGCGGCGCCAGGCTCATTGTCGGGCTTGTAATCTTCGATGACTGGCATCTCTGGGCGCTTACCAGTAGGCTCTTCATCCATGAGACCGTAAATCTCCACTGGCGGCTTGTCGGCGGCTGCGCTGGGCTCTTCTTCATCATGCAGGTAGGCAGACTCTTGTACCTCGGGACGTGCGGTGTAGCCCTTAGGGGCGGCTCTAAAACGGCGCTTGACCGAATCTGGCGGCAGATTACCCTGCTCCGGGCTAGGCTGAGGCTTAGCACTCGGACGGATTACATCCTGCACGAGCCCATGCGGAGGGCGCATCTTGGGGCGAGGCACGGTCTTGGGAATATTCTCGGGGGCGTGGCGGCTGGTGGTCTTCTTGACGGCCTGCCGCATAATGCGCAGGGTCTCGGCGGTCTTCGCATCACTGGGGCTCGTGGTGGTGCTCTTCGGGGCAGCGCTAATAATGTCGCCGCTCATGGTAGCGTGAACTTTACCAGGCGTAGCTCCAGACTGGGCCTGGGCACGGCGGTTAGCGAGGAGGCGAGCAAGAGCACTTTGGCTCTTGGGGGAGTTAAGCGGAGCTTTAGCTGGAGAGGTGGGGACAGCATGCGGGCGCATGACGACCGGAGCTTTCTTGGGACCGAGCTTAAGCGAAGTCTTGATGACTGGCGGCGCCGTAGCGTTAGGCTGTTTCGCAGTATTAGCCTGAGGAACGGCAACGGGAGTAGTCTTCTGGGCGAGCGGGTCCATAGCGTGTGTAGCGTCGGTAGGGATATGCTTAGGTTCAGACTTAGCGACCCGCATAACGCCAGAAGCTGACGGGCGGCTGGTCTCGATTTGACGCCTGGCCGAGCCACGGTGGAGGCTGGCTGCCGAATTCTTTTGGCTAGAGGGGGCACTACTAGAATTAATAATCTCTTTGGCGGAGCTCGCAAGATAATTGCTTAGGGTCTCTTTCCCTGATTCTGCGTACATGGCGTTAATAGCATCTTTGGCCGACCGGATGGGCTTAGCTGGAGCACCGGAAATAGGAGCTGAGGTATCAGCTTTGGGAGCTCTGGCTTTGGGGTCGGCGGATTTGTCCATCTATGATCGTACCTTTTTTGCAATTTCAATAATATCGATAAACTGATCGGCGACTAGGCTGGCGCTGCTTACTAATAGGCCGTCGACCCCAGGAATAGTAAGATAGGCGCCGGCGTTAGACGGGTTGACGCTACCGCCAAAGATAATCGGAATGGTTGTGGCAATATCTTTGCCGTAGGTGTCTTCGAGAGTGCGACGCAAGAACATAACCATCTCGCTGACCTCTTCGGGGCTAGCAAGACGAGCGTCAGTGGTAGTGCTGATAGCCCAGACTGGATCATAAGCAACAATGACTTTGTCCAAATCTTCGCGGGAAACCTCAGAGAGGCCACCAAGAAGCTGGTCGCGCAGGATATCCTTGGTCTCGCCAAAAGTGCGCTCGGTAGCGGTCTCCCCTACGCAGAGGATGGGCTTGATCTGATTGCGCACGGCGGCAGCTACGGTATTGCGGATAGACTTGTCACTAGCGTTAAATAGATAACGCCGATCAGAGTGGCCTACAATGCAATAGTCGACTAGGCCGCGAAGCTGGGTACAAGAAACTTCGCCAGTATAAGCCCCGAAATCATGTGGATTGGCGGTTTGGGCAGCGAGACGCATCTTCTTACGGTCAATCTGCAGAGAAAGCGGCTGCAAAGCCACAAATGACGGCGCCACGATTACTTCCACATCACGATAGGCTCGCGTCCGCTGGAGGAGTTTATGAAGATAGATGGAAGACTCACCAACAGAAAAGTTCATCTTCCAGTTGCCCACAATATATGATCTCATACATCAATTATACCATAATAATTTCGCATGGGGTGTTTATTTTAGCTAACGTTGCTTTTGATTTTTATGGTAAACCGTGATATAATTTAACGGTATGGAATTGTTCATCTTGATTATAAGCTTGGCGATTCTGGCGGAGACAACAGTACTCTTCGCCAAGGCTCGCCAAAAGCCTTTAATAAATACAAATGGGCGTCGCAAAGTTTATGTCGATACATCTGCATTAATGGACCCACGGCTACTAGCGGTAGCACAGACGGGGTTCATCGGTGATGAGATTATTATCCCGCGGAGCGTGACGAGAGAGCTGCAACTCTTGGCCGATGGTAAGGACTCAGAAAAACGCGCCCGGGCTCGAGCTGGCTTAGACACCGTGAGAGCGCTGGAGCGCGTGGTATATTTTAACACGTCAATGCTCGATGACGAGCTAGAGCATGTGCTGGTAGATAACCGTTTGATTGAACTCGCAAAAAGCAACCGTGGGCTAATTTTAACGGATGATTATAACCTGCAAAAAGTTGCAGAGACGGAACATATTGATGTCTTGAATCTAAATGAGCTAGCACTGGCGCTACGGGCAGAATTTTTACCTGGAGAACGTGCGCGGGTAAAGGTAGTAGCTGCTGGCAGCAACCCACATCAGGGAGTGGCATACCTAAAAGATGGCACGATGGTAGTGATTGATAATGCTAGCGACAAGATAGGTAAAGAAGTGGACGTAGAGTTCGTAAAACTCAATCAAACTGCGTCAGGTATTATGATGTTCGCACGTTTAATGAAGTCTTCGCAACCGAATGGCAGCAGTAAGCATAATTCCGCTAGGCGTCGGCATTTCGTAAAGAAAAAATAGCATAATCGCTTTTCTGCTGGGTTAAATACTTCCCCGTAAGTGTATGGGGAAGTATTTAGCGGTGCTGGCGGATGGGATCATGGCTAATCACTAGGGGAGCTGCCGCTACTCGCAGTGCTCGGTATATAGGTAGCGCTGAGTGTGTAGCCGTCTTTATCTGTCACATCAAGCCGGACAATCTGTTCGCCGCCGATCAGAGAATGGCTAACACCATAGTTCACAAGGCTTACGTCTACATTGCCAGTGCGTTTCAGAGCGCCGTCAACGTAGAGAGAGTAATCTTTGAGCTCACTAATAGCGTCTTCTGAGAAAGATACTTCGATGAGCCCGGGTATGGTCTCTTTAATTACGGCTAGATTATCGCCCAGCACTGCTTCGTCAGGGCCACCGCCTCGACAATCGTCTTCTGTTTCGTAATCATATGGCTCCTCAACGCTGACATTTTCCTTCTTGGTGAGAGGGTCAGTATAGATAGAGACTTCGATCTCGACGATTTGAGAGCTAGGAGTACAGACGGCAGCTTTTTTGTGATTATACTTGTTGAACTCGACTTTTTCTTTGCGGATGCCGGATTTCTCCTCGGTATACCAGCTAGGCCAGAAGTCCTTAGTACCAGCGATAGTCAGCTCCTGGATCCCAGCAGGGCGTACGGGTCGATCACCTTCCTTCCACTTGCCTTCGTTCGCATAAAGATTCTTATGAACGTCTTCCATGTAATTATTGATCACGCGACGGGTGAGCTGGTTGCTGGAGCTGGTCAGGCCGGAGCCGTCGTGATTGCCATTCCAGACTACCGTAGAAACGGCAGTGGAGTAGCTGGCCATCCAAGAATCCTTGGTGACGGCGCTATTGCTAGTAGTGGTAGTGCCAGTCTTGCTAGCGGTCCAGACCCCTGGGACTACGAAGCCGAAAGAATAAGACTGCTGACCGAAGTTGATCTGAGCACGAGAGTCAGCATCGCTGAGGATGTCAGACAGAAGGTAGGCGACTTGCTCATCGATAGCGCGTGCACCAGCGGTGTCTTTCCAACTTTCAATGACTTTGCCGCTGGGGTCTTTCACTTCTAAGATGTAGGCAAGATCTTTATAAGTGCCACCACGGGCAATAGAGGCATAGGCATTCGCGTGTTCGATAGCCTTGACTCCACAGCCGCTACCAATAGCAATAGAAAGCCCAGCAGCGCTGTCTTTACAGTAGGAGACGTCGCCCAAGGCATGTGCAATCTCGAGAGCGTCGTCAATGCCAGAGATATACAGGGCTTTGACAGCACCAATGTTCAAAGAGTTGGAAAGCGACTGGCGAATTGTAATATCGCCATGGAAACGACCCGTAGCGTTCGTCATAGAACAAGGTCCAGTGTTGCCAGCACAATAGATGGCGTCGATATTCTCATCTTTCAGGTGTGTGCCAGGACCGAAGAGGACGGGACCGTCTTTGATAGAGAATAGGGTGGAGTAGTCAAGGATAGGTTTGATCGTGGAGCCCGGCTCAAGCAGAGAGGTAGTAGCGTTCACTTCGCCGTAAATCGGCGTATTCCAATCAATAGAGCCGACCATGGCGAGCACTTGGCTAGTCTCAACATCTACAGAGGCGAGGGCGATGTTATCGCTACCGTTCGCTGCGGTAAGCTTCGCACCTTCAGCGACAGCGGCTTCTGCCATTTCTTGGGCACGGTAGTCAAGAGTAGTCTTGATGGTATATCCACCGCTGCGCATGGTCTGAATACCGTATTTTTCTTCGAGTTGAGCTTTGACTTCCATGACGAAATGCGGTGCTTTAATATCAGTGTACTGATGTGTCTCTGGCAAAATTTGATCCAGAATCGGAACTTCCTTAGCGGCAGCGGCCTCTTCGGCAGAAATGTATCCGAGCTCGGCCATCACATCGAGTGTCTTGTGCTGGCGGGCGATAAGTGCGTCATTGCCATATGTATTGTAAGGATTGAGAACACCCGGGTTGTTCGGGATGGCGGCAAGAAGCGCTGACTCGGCTAGGTTAAGATCTTTAGCACTTTTGCCGAAATAGGTCTGGGCTGCACTCTCAATGCCGTTACGACGACCACCGTACGGAGATTGGTTGAGATACATCGTAATAATCTGCTCTTTGCTATACATTTTTTCCAGCTCAATCGCAAGGATCAACTCCTTAATTTTACGAGAAATGCCACCACGGTTCGCAGAAGCAGCCTCATCGGCAAAATATACCTGCTTGATCAGCTGCTGAGTCAACGTAGAGCCACCTTGGACGCCCTGACCGGTAAGAGTAGAGATAGCGGCGCGGGCAAGGCCCATAATGTCAACTCCTGGGTGAGTATAAAAGTGTCGATCCTCAATAGCCACCGTGGCCTGGCGGACATAGGTAGAAATCTGGTCCTCTGCTACTACTAATCGGTAGTCGGCATCGCCTTTATCTTCCCAGAGGACAACGCCGTTGCGGTCAAGATAGGTATTCACCGTCTCGGAAATCGTGAGGTCATTGAGCTCAATTTCTTTAAGCTGGCTCTTGTAGTACACAAATAATGCTCCCACACAGATGATACCTATTAAGACACAGGCTGCGAAAATTTTGCCGATACGTTTCAGGCCAGCCTTAGAGAACCAGTAGGCTTTGATCCGCTCCCACCGGAAGTGGGCAAAAAATCTGGCGGGCTGCTCTTTTGGTAGCGGGGCGAGCTTCGGCTCAGGAGTCACCTTTTTTGGCTTCTTCTGATTAACTAAACTGGAGTACGCACCAAAAATGTTCCGTTTTTTCGGTGATTTCTCCCGTGAATCATTCGCAGTTTTCATGGCTCTATTATATCATATTTAGCATATATACTAAATAACATTTTCGTCACTTAGCGGATAGCAACAGAGGAGATCATGGGTTGGTTCTTATTATTTTAAGCTTTACCTAAGCACAGAAGTCTATTTAACAACCGCAAATTTATTCTTGCCACGTTTGAGCAGGGCGATTTGACTAATCTCTATATCGTCGCCAACTTTTTGGCCATTCACGGTAATCGCGCCGGCTTGGGCAAGCTTGCGCGCTTCGCCTTTACTAGAGGCAAGACCAGTTGCGACTAGAGCATCAAGGATCTTGGTTCCCTGCGGAGCACAGGCTAGAAAATTAGCAAACTCAGCGATTTCTTCGCCAGATAACATGCTCAAATCTTCACCGAATAGCCGGTCGGTGAGGCTAGCTATAGCCTCAGCATTCTCGTGGCCGTGAACAACCTCAGTGACGCCAAAGGCTAGGGCCTTCTGGGCGACACGGTGCTCTGGATGCTCATTTTGTTCTGCTAGGATCTTCTCGACTTCAGGCTTCTCGAGCGTTGTATAAATCTTAATCAGATACTCGACGGAACTATCTGGCTGATTAAGCCAGAATTGATAGAAATCGAAGATGGAGGTCTTATTCGGGGCGAGCCAGATGGCATTACCTTCGGACTTACCGAATTTACGACCAGTGATTGGGTCAATGATAAGTGGGGTGCTCCAAGCATCAGCGGTGGCGTTCTCGAGGCGCTTGATGAGGTGGATGCCACTTGAGCAATTTCCGAATTGATCAGCGCCGCAAAGCTGCAAATCTACGCCGTATTTGCGATACAGATGCAAGAAATCGTACCCTTGAATCAAAGTGTAGGAAAATTCAGCATAAGAGATACCGCTACCACCTTCGCCGATGCGGTTCTGGACGAATTGGCGATCAAGCAGCTGTGTCATTGAAAAGTTTTTGCCAACTTCGCGCAAGAAATCAAGATAGTTGATATCCTTGAACCAGTCGTAATTATCAACCATAGTGAGTTCATCGCTCTTGACGATGTTCTTCATTTGTGCGGCGATACATTTCTTATTGTGCTCAATTTCGTCGAGCGGCTTGAGGTCGCGCTCGCCGTTATCCTTTGGGTCGCCGATTTGGCCGGTAGCACCGCCAGCTAACAGAAACGGCTGATAGCCATGGCGGACGAAACAAGCGCACATCATCCCGGCGGCGAGATTACCAATAGTCAGCGAGTCTGCAGAAGGATCGGCGCCCCAATAGAATTTCTTGCTGGCTCGATTATCAAGCTCGGTTGGATCTTTGATAGTTGTCTCGGCATGAAAGCCACGCCATAGTAGTTCTTCTGATAGTTTCATATATCCTATATTATAACCTATTTTCTCTGAAAGTACATGAAATGCTCTTGAAATTACGCTTAATTCTATAGAATTCGCGTTCGTTCGAGAAATAGGGTATAATAGTATTAACTAAATGGAGAAACTATGCACCAGACCCCAATGCTCAAAAAGAAGGTTTTGGCTTTTGATATTGACCAGACCCTAAATATTGCCAAGACTCCTATCCCGCCGGAAATGGCAGAGGTACTGGCGAGGTGTCTTGATTATTTTGAGATTTGTCCGATTTCGGGGCAGAAGTTTGAGCAATTCTTGATCCAGATCGTTGAACCACTAAAAAAGGCTGGCGCGACAGATACGCAGCTGACACACTTGCATCTTTTCGTAGCGCAGGGTACGCAGTACTACAAATATACCGACTCAGCTTGGCAGCAGGTGTACAATTACCCGCTACAAGACGAAGATGTTGTAAAAATTACAACAGTTTTGGAAGAGGCTGCAAAGGAATTAGGATACTGGGAAGAGAACAAGCTGCAAGAGGGCGACGAAATCATTGAAAATCGACTCTCGCAGGTGACTTTCTCAGCCCTGGGGCAAAAGGCGCCGACTGACGTAAAGTATTCTTGGGATCCGGACACGCAGAAGCGTCAAAAGATTGTCGCGAAGTGCCGGGAAAAGCTGCCAGATTTTCTCTATGAGATTGGCGGTACGACCTCTATTAACGTGGCGGCGCCGGGCATGAACAAGGAATTCGGGATGAGCCACCTGTTAGAAGAGTTGAAAGTTGCCAAGGGAGATGTCCTGTATTTCGGTGATATGACACAGCCGGGCGGCAATGACTACCCAGTGGTGCAGATGGGCATCGAAACTATCACGGTGCGTTCGCATGAAGATACGCTCTATGCACTACGGGGAGTTTTGGGAGTTGTTGCTTAAGCTGACGGAGGTAATAAATTCGCCTGGGGCGCTAAGAGTTTGAGCACTATTCCCCTATTTTACGCTGAATATCTGATATTTTATTGAAAAAGTATAAAAAAGTAGTTGACATTTCTTATTAGTGGTGATAATATAAAGAAATTAGTTTTTAAATTTAGCGCATCCGCTATGGCACGTAAGTGGTTTCATAGATTGCGAGAAAGGAATCGATGAAACCAAGCACGAGTTTTGTCAATACGAGTAATAATTTAACTGGTAGCACCAGCAGCATAAGGCAAGTTTCAAAGCTAAGCCAAGGTCCAGTGAATCCGCACCACAGGATATTCCTGCGAAACGAAAAGATCATCCAGCGAAATATCGCAAAGATAATTGCTGAGCGCAGAATTTCGGTACGCGTGAGAGACATTTGCAGAAGTTCTGATATTTCAGCCCCAACTTTTTATTTACATTATCGAAACTGCAATGATGCCCTATATAAGCAAGAGGTAAAAATAAAACGGCTTTTCCGTGAGGTGTTGCCGGAAAAATGTAGTCGCGAAGGAGCGTTCACAATACTTATGGTTTTCATGTGCCAGCACCAAGTCTATTTCAAGGCGACTCTAAAATCATACAATTTATATTTGCTGACTGAACTAATTGAGATAATGAAGCCATACATATTGCCATCAGACGTTAATCCAAAAACTTATGCACTATATACTGGCTCCTTAAAGGGTATGTTCGTCTACTGGTACCAGCATGACCGCCTAGCAAAGGATAAAATTCCATATTACGTAGAGCAGCTAATGGCGATGAGACTGACTTATTGGGCAGAGCAACGATAGAGCTAAGTATGCCTAGATTTTATCGACTCCGTGCTTGACGGCGTAGGCATGGTTGCTTTCAATAGCTTTCTGGTACTTAGCAATTAAAGTATCCTGCTTCTCTAATTTAGCTACGTCAAGGGCGAGATGATAGCGCGAGGCTTCGTTCAGGCTAAGCATCTCGAAAGGAGTAGTGGTACTTCCCCGCTCGAGGTAGCCATGCACACGGATACGTTTACGCTCGACATAACGACTAAGGATACCGCGCAAGGTCTCAGGATAGCCATGAAAATTAACGATAATAGGCTTGTTTTTAGTGAAGAGTTGATCGAAGTCGGCTTGCTTGAGCTTCTTGTCGGTAGTGCCGATGGCTCCGTAGGATAGCGCGGCGATGTTGACAAAACGGAACTTCTTGTCAGGCAAATCCTTGCGGAGAATCTTGATCGCTTCGATCGCTTCACAAGAGACGATGTCGCCAACGCCAGCGAAAATGTAGTCTGGATTGTCGTCGGAAATAAAATCTAGGATGCTCGTGCCGCCTTGGCTGAACATAGCGTCGGCCTGATGAGAATCGACCCAACGGGGCTGATCAGTCTTGTTGAAAGTGGCAAGGTTGACGACGTTTTCACTGCGCATCATGTAGATAAAGGCGGCTTCGGCAGCGACATCGTCAATCGGAAAAATACAGTTCGCTTTGTTGCTAGGATTAGTAAGTAGAAGTGAAATAAGCGCAGGGGACTGATGAGTGAAACCATTATGGTCTTGCCGCCAGCAGGTGCTAGTAGATAAGAGATTGGCCGCTGGAATTGGTTTACGCCAAGAAACTTTTTCCGACTGTTGAAGAAACTTTATATGCTGCATCACCTGGGCGGCAATGATCGTAAAGAAAGCTTCGTAGCTGGTCATGGCGGCAGGCTCGCCGTTCATGAGATGTCCAGACATGCAGGCAAAGAGTGTATTTTCGGACAGCATCTCGACGATGTGGCCATTAGCACTTTCTGGTAGATCCCAATCTTCGCGAGGTAGCTCCCAGGCACGGCTGCTGACTTCGTAGGTAGCGTCAAGCTTGTTGCTGGTGGTCTCGTCGGGTGAAAAAAGATAGAAATCTGGGTGACGGAGCATGTAGCTCGCCATTGCAGCGCCGATGCGCTTAGCAGGAGAGAAGCTTTCGGTACCTGGTTTTTCTACTACGTCGATCATATGGTAAAGCCCTTCTCCTCATTGAATAATTCTTTAAAGTTGTAGCTCTGGAGCCATTCCTTCAGCTGGTCGAGCTCGATAGGATCGGTTTTAGCCTCGGGAAGCGGAATCTGATGTGCAAGATAATTACCAGCGACTTTCCGACCGTTGACTTCTTTGGGACCGGTAGCGCCTTTCTCATTTTTAAAAATAAGGAAAGGGTGTGGCAAATGTTCGGCTTCGCTGAGGCGACCCTGGAAGGCTTCGGGAGAATCGCCCTCAATCCAAACTGGGCTGTAGCCGAAGCCACGAACAAACTCTTTGAGCTCACGCTCGGATTTGCGACCGTAAAGCGTCGGACCAGAAATCTTATAGCCATTGAGGTGGAGAATCGGAATAACTTTACCATTATAATGGCTACTGCCGACAGTCTTCACTAGATTAAGCGAAGCAAGAGCTGTGGCGGTCTCCAGTTCGCCATCACCCAACATAACCGCGATGGTCTTCTCAGGATGACCAAGAGCCAGCCCAAACCCAGCACCGAGAGCGTAGCCGAGTTCTCCACCTTCACAAATCACGCCCGGAGTGAAAGGGCTGGCATGGGAGGGGAAGCCATCAGGCCAAGAGAAATTGCGGCAAATATATTCAATACCGTTTTTGTCTAGAGTGGCTTTCGGATCAACTTTAAGTAAATCGCCATCTAGGAACAAGTTCGCTTGTAAAGCCGGAAAACCATGCCCGGGGCCGAGAATGAAGTGAAAATTCTCACGTTCGCGCTCGCTCTTCTCGGGGATAAAACCGGTGTCAATTTGAGCAGCGGGGCTTTTGTTTAGACTGTCGAGAACTTTTTGGTATTTATTAGACTTGATGGGCTTGTCGGCTTGAATATCGGGGCAGAAGTGCGCTTTGAGGTTAGCATAGGCAACATTAATGCCATGGCAAGTACCCCAGTGCCCCAAAAGGCGAGGCTTGATATCGTTTGAAGTTAAAGTGTGGTCAAGTAGAAAATTGTCTTGCAAGAATAATTGCGCAACTACCAAATAATCACAGGCTCGCACGCGCCGAGTAATCTTCTGATAATCGATACCTCCGTCACTGTTCATGGTTTTATTATAGCATAGAAACTTCGTTCGAGAAATAATTGCGTTGGCTTAGGATAATTACCTGCATATGCTTCATAGTTCGAGCTTTTGCCGTATCGTAATCCTCATCCAAAAAGTGATGCTATTTGGAAGCTGTTTTGCAATACACCGTAGTGGCTTAAAAACCTAGGATTTTTTTGCAGCGATTTTTTTCACTTTGACCATGGCAGCACGCACGACATTCCCTTCGTAGAGATATCCTGGGCGTAGAGTCTCAGCAATAACTTCGTGCTCTCCGCCGTCGTCTTCAACAGAAATAGCTTCATGGAAATCGGGGTTAAACTCAGTACCTTCCTTGGAATTAATCTTGGCAAGACCGAGGGTCTTCATGGTTTTGTCGAGGTTTTTCTCTAGTGGTTTAAGCTCTTGTGGATAGGCAGAAATCGCTCGGTCGATATCGTCCAACATGGGTAGAAATTTCTCAACGGTAGCATACTTAGCGGCAGCCATAGCTTGGAGCTTTTGAGCCTCAACTTGCTTGCGAAAATTTTCAAAATCAGCACGCGTGCGTTGCAAGTCGTTCGTGAGTTCGTTAATACGCTCCTCAGCGGTAGGTTCTAAAACATCCTCGACCAATTCCGCCATTTCTTGTTCATCAACTTTCTTATCTTTCATATAACTCCTTTATTTTAGTGCTAAAGTATCTTCGAGAACATTACCAGCATAGCGGACTAGAGACATAACCCGGCTATAGTTCTGGCGAGTGGGGCCAAGCACACCGATATAGCTTTTGTCGGAATAGGGAGAGCGAAAACGGCTGATAATGAGGGAGACCTGCGATGTCTTACCAATAGGGTTTTCTTGGCCGATGAAGATATTCAGCGGCTGACCAGGGGCGGCTTCGCGTAGCCAAGGCTCGAGATTGTCAAGAAGCTTGGCGACGGCGCGTACACGTTCATTGTCTAAGAACTCCGGCTGAGTAAAAAGCCGAGAAATACCAGAGATGTAAAGCTGATCACCAATTGTAGCGAGGCCGAGATTACCGGTTAGCTCGACTAGAGAATCGACGGCACCACGGATAGCAAAGTCGGCACGGGCTTGGGAATTTACTCTAAGCTCAAGGACGCGATTCTCTCGCTCGGAGGCGGTAGGATCACGACCACCATTCGCAGAGAGAAGGTTCTGCTGCTCGATAACCTCAGGATGCTCGGAGAGAGTATTGACGTAATAACGATAGCCAGCATCAGTCGGGACGCGACCAGCAGAGGTGTGCGGCTGGGCAATGTAGCCCAAATTCTCTAGGTGTGCCATCTCGGAACGAATGGTCGCAGACGAGACTTGGAAAAGCTTCGCTAGAGTGATGCTGCCCACAGGAACAGCGATCTCAGCATATTGTTCGATGATTGCAAAGAGAATTCCCTCTTGTCGCTTCGTTAAACTCATACCTACATTGTAGCAAATTAGCACTCTTTAGTCAAGATTGCTAGATACGCAGGTTTTGTGATGTGGAAGTTCCATTTTTAGCATAAGTTTGTTATAATGGGGTTGTGGTCGCGTCCATGGGCTTCAAAGGTATGCAAATGAGGTCAAGCTCCAGCTGCTGGCGATACCCTTAAGCATGGCAAATGCCGTGCTATATGACACAATCTGGCAGCTACGGTTGCCAGATTTTAGGTAGCCTAATGTTTTATGGGCCGACGCGATTATGCGGCCACAGACTTACCTATGGTATAATATATTTATATGGATTCGCAAATACAACAAATAAAATCTTGGCTGGGTATCGGGAGCATTAACATTTTCGGGCTGCCGATGAGTGGCAAGGATACGGTCGGTGTACAGCTAGCGGAAAAACTAGGAGCAAAGTTCTTGTCGTCAGGGATGATCGTGCGAGCAATGGAACAGGCAACCGGTCAGAATCATACTGGTGCAGGTAAGCTGATGGCATCTAACGTGTTCTATGAATGGGTCTTACCGTATTTTGAGCGTGAAGAACTCTGGAAATATCCTTTGGTTCTCTCTTCAATCGGGCGTTGGAGTGGCGAAGAAAACGAAGTAATGGCGGTGGCAAAGAGGAGCGGGCATACGATCAGGGCGGCAGTGGAGCTGCAACTGTCCGACCAGGATGTGGTAGAGCGCTGGGAGGCAGCAAAGATTTTGGGGGATAGAGGGCTACGGCAGGACGATGCGGACCCGCAGATTTTCCAGACTCGTATCAATGAGTACCACGAGAAGACCTTACCGGTGTTACAACATTATCAGGAGCTAGGACTTTTGGTCTCCGTGCCCGCCAACTTTACGCGTGAACAGGTGCTCGCGAATGTGATTGAGGCGCTGGCCAGCTTTGCGGGCCGCACGAACAATTTCACGCCGGAACTGTAGGATAATATATATCAACCCGAGAACAATGATGAGACTGACGATGCCTAGCCCGACAAAAACAGTTTTGTCGGATTTGGGAGTAGGCGTAATGGCGAAGTCGGCACCGGAGCTATTGCTGGTAGTAGACTTGATCTTACGACAACGGTTGGTCTCGGGATTACGCTCATAACCCTCGGCACATTCTTTAAGGGTGCTCGCGGTCTCGATCTGCTTACAACGGCCAGTGAGAGGGTTGCGATACTTCCCGGCAGGGCAGGGCGCAAGTGCGGACGAAGTTTTAAGTTTTTCGACAGCGGTGGCGACGCTGGTAACTTTGACACAGTTGCCGGTGGCCTCGTTGATGATTTTCCCCGCTTCACAGTTGCGGAATTTTTGGTAAACATTTTCGGCGTTAGGCGTGATAGCATAAGTAATTTGCCATGTTTCTTGACCGTCAGTACCGAAAATTTTAGCAAAGCTGGTGGATTTCTTCTGGCCGTTCGAGTAGGTAAATTCGTCTAAGACTACATCATCAGTATCGATGAGAGCGATAGCGAGCGGGTTCTTGGGATTCTTAGTAAAAGCAAACTGACCACTCTGATGATAGGCTAAATAATCGCCAGATCTGATCGTACCCTTCAGTGGATAGGTTTTATTCTTGTAGCTGATTTTACAACCGTCTAGAAGAATATCGTCGCTAGTGGGGTTGAAAAGCTCAATGAATTGCTCGGACTTGTCTTGGTCGTAATAGGTGAACAATTCCGAGAATTCGAGACCACGACATTGAGGCGGGAGGGGCTCAGCTTCGGACGGATCATCGTCGTCGCTGGGAATCTCAGGCAAGAAGAGCGTGGGTGCTCCGGAGTCAATATCTGGCAACTTATAGTCATCATGTAAGACTAAATCAATGGTGCCATTGAGCCGGCGAACTACGGTCTGGGTGTCGGTCTTGCCTTTTTTGGCACAGGTAATATCGTCGCCATCGGGAGCCCAACAAATCGAGTTTACGATGACGTCTTCAAAAGTCAAGTTCACGGTGCCGCCGCTCTGGGCAAGGCCACTGCTGCCAAAACCATAGTGTAAATCAGCTGGTAGGTGCTCGATTTTGTGTTCGAAGCGAAGGAGGAGGCGCTTGCCGGTCATGTAGCTTCCATCCGGAAAAGTAAAGATTGTTTTCGGCGTAGTGCTACTAACACCGAGATAGTTGATGGCATAGCCGGCAAGCTCAAGTGAATCGCCGGTAAGATTTAGCAGCTCGATGAACTCCCCGGCGTTGGAGACATTTTCATCGTTTTTGTAGCCTGGATTAACAGCACGGATAATGAGATCACTCTCAAAGTCATAGTCGGTGTCTTGGTCGGCGGGATCATCTAAATTGTCGTCGTTATCGCTAGGATGAGGCTCTTGCTCACTGGGCGAGGGAGGGGTAGGGTCGGTGCTCACCGGATCTGTTTGGCCTGTACTATTAGTAGTTTGTATAGTCTCTGGCTCTTGAACTGACATTTCGTGCATTAGAGTGGTTGGAAGGTAGCTGACGCCATAGAGTAAACTCGCGCCGATTAGAATGTAATTCTGAAAATGGGTAAATAAATTTTTCATAGCCCGAGCTTAGCACAAAACTTCCACATATACCAAGCACTAGCATGATGTTTTTGGAAAAATTGTCGATTTTGTGACTACGAGGCAGTTTTCTGAGGAAACGCCCCCTTCCTAGGGTAGCACATTTAGAACGAAACTAACAAGCAATAGCATATTAAAAATGAAACTTGTCAAATTATTTTAAGCAAAAGTATTATCACGTCTAAGCATATACATGATAGAAAAAAGAATAAGAATTTTTATGATATAATATAGTCATGGATATGCTTATTCCGATTAGTGAAATTATCCTGGCGGCGCTGGTACACGCAAGCTTGCAGCTACAGCTGGGTGCGCTTTTGCTGCTTTATCATGCAAGTTTGGGTCGGCACGTGCGCAAAAAGACCAAAACTATCGTCAGTAGCTATATTGCGGGTGTCGGTACATTGGTCTTCTTGAGTGTGGCGGCAATTTCGTTCATTTTTGATCGGTATTTCGGGAAGCCGCTTTACCCGGAAGAGATAGTGATAGTGATTAGTATGTTGGTGGCGCTGGCAGTAATCGTATGGATATTCTATTATAAACGAGGTAAAAGTACAGAACTTTGGCTACCGCGGACGGTAGCGCGGTTTATCGACAAGCGAGCGAAGGAGACAAACAGCAATACGGAAGCTTTCTCGCTGGGAGGCTTGACGAGTTTGGCAGAAATGCCATTTACCTTAGTTCTGTTTATTGTGGCGGCGAATAGCATCTTGAAGCTATCGGGGGTTTGGCAGCTGTTCGGCGTATTATTATATACAGTGATTACAATCGTACCGGCGGTAATCCTGCGTCTGGCGGTGCGGAAGGGCGAGACAATTACTAGTATACAACGATGGCGAGTACAGCATAAGACTTTCATGCGAGTGATATCTGGCGTGGGGTTCTTAGTGCTAGGGATGTTTTTATTTGCGTTTGAGGTGTTAGGATGAGAAGGAAGAAGATTATAGAAAATCCAGTATTTGATGAGAAAGAGCTACGCGAAGAATTATTCCGCAGCGCGAAGGCGATCGGAATATCGGTAGCAGTGGCAGAAGCGGTAAGCCTTAAAATCGCCAAGGGAGTAGCCAATCGTGTGGCGAAGCGAGCGGCGATTACGGCCGACGATCTGAACCGTTTCATTGCGATGGAGGCAGAAAAATACAGTAAAGATTTGTCTTATGTTTATAAAAATCGTGGTAAAATAATATAAAAGTAGTGGGTTCGATATAGATGGGCAAAAAGTTTGATTATGACTATGTAGTGATCGGTAGCGGAGCTGCAGGAAGCGCCGCGGCTTTAACGGCGGCTGGTCTGGGGGTGCGTACGGCTATCGTAGAGGCTGATAAATGGGGTGGCAGTACTCTGAACTATCGCGACGTGGCCTACGGTGCGGCGATGAACTTTGCGGAGCGCTACTCAGAGGCTGTGTATGGCGCTCGTTTCGGGATGTCGAGCTCGACTTTGCGTTTTAACTACCCGACGGTCCTAAACTGGCAGGCGACGGCGGTTCGACGGGCTGGAGGCGGCAATCGAAAAATCTTCGAGAACGCGGGAGTAGATTGTTATCATGGACTGGCGACTTTTATTAGTTCGCACGAAATCATGGTGGAAGATACGCAAATTAGTAGCGAAAAGTTCCTAGTTGCGACTGGGAGTAATCTGGTACCACGAGGGATTGCTGGGGTCGACACGGTAAGTTGCTGGACGCCAAATACGGTATTAAGAATGCCAAAGTTGCCGAAGACTATGCTCGTGGTCGGCGGCGGTTCGACGGGCTGCGAGATAGCGGAGTACTTCGGTGCGCTAGGTGTGCAGGTCTTGATCGCGGAAGCTGAAGAGCGACTGCTCCCACGAGAGGATAGCGAAGCCAGCATCGTGATCGAAGATTTCTTACGCAAACGTTTCCAAGTCGAGGTGCTGACCGGTTCTCGCGTGATTGCTTTGGAACAAGACCTGAAAGGGAGCCGCGTGATCTTCGTGCGAGATAGCCAAGAGAAGTCTGTACAGGTGGAAGCGATCGTACTCGCAATGGCGCCAGAGCCGGCGACTGACCTTGGGCTAGAGAACGCTGACATTAAGTACTCTTACGACGGGATAAAGGTAGATAAAAGCTTAAAGACGACTTGCGGCCACATTTGGGCGGCGGGAGATGTGATTGGCGGGGAGAGCTCGACGGAAAAGGCGACTTACGAGGCGAAGCTTGCAACGATGAACGCTCTGAAGAAGGCTGGCAATGTGGCGAACTATACTGGGTTCGTGCGGATGACGAATACTTTCCCGCAGGTCGCAAAGGTTGGTCTAAACGAGGTAGAGCTGGGGCCGGAAGCGGAAAAGCGAAAGGTCTCAATCGTACCGATAGATACAGTGAGCGCGGCAAACACGAGCGACTTCCGCGATGGGTTCGTAAAAATGTCCGCAGATACGAAGGGGCAGATCATCGGGGCGACCATCGTGGCGCCGCATGCAGACCTGATCGTGGAAGAAGTTTCCCTGTGTATCCGCACCGGAATGCGGGTGAATGAGATTGCCGCATCACCACATGTGGCGACGAGCTGGAATGAGGCAGTGCGAATCGCGGCACGCGAACTAAGCTAGTTTTTGAGACAAATAACACTGAGCTGAATACTACGGCGTTATTTTTTGTTGGTGGCGACGAGCTGGAATGAGGCAGTGCGAATCGCGGCACGCGAACTAAGCTAGT
>CAZDQY010000010.1:0-10554 GCA_964508115.1 uncultured Candidatus Saccharibacteria bacterium | reverse complement strand
TTTTGAGACAAATAACACTGAGCTGAATACTACGGCGTTATTTTTTGTTGGTTTTTATGCCGGGTTTGAGGCAGTGCTTTTGGCCTTTTTGACTAATTATTACCGCCGGATCAGCCCTGGATAATCGTGCCAGAGCGTCGTTCAAGAGCAAGTTCGAGGTTCTTAGGAGAAGAGATGATACCAATCTTGTGCTTCTTGGCAAACTTAGCGACAGCCTGGATCTTCGGTAACATTGATCCTGCTGCGAAATGCCCTTCGGCAATATATTTTTCTACTTCTTTCGAGCTGAGCAGACCGAGGGAAAGCTGCTCGGGCTTGCCATAATTAATATAGGCGTTTGGAACAGCGGTGACAGAGACGAAGATATCGGCCTTCACCAGCTCAGCAAGCTTCTCGGCAGCAAGGTCTTTGTCGATGACAGCGTCGACACCTTTGAGTTTCTTAAGGACTTTTGTACGGACGACTGGGATACCGCCACCGCCGACAGCGATCACGATTGCGCCAGAGTCGACTAGCGTACGGATTTGCTTCTTCTCAACGATATCAATAGGCGTCGGTGAAGCAACAACGCGACGATAACCCCGGCCAGCATCTTCGCGCATTTCCCAGCCTTTAGACTTAGTGAGCTTGAGGGCTTCTTTCGCGGTATAAAATTGGCCGATCGGCTTCGTCGGGTGCTGGAAGGCCGGATCATTACGATCTACCACCACTTGCGTGACTAGCGCTGCGACCTGCTTGCGACGTTTCTGCTGGATAAAAGCGTTCTCGATAGCCTGGGAAAGCCAATAGCCGATCTGACCTTGGCTCATCGCCACAGCAGTTTCGAGTGGCATGGCTGGGGCGCTGGGAGTGGCGGCAGCCTCTTCGTGGATGAGGATGTTCCCCACCTGTGGGCCATTACCGTGAGCGACGATAATGTCGTATTTTTCGGAAAGCTTAGCAATCGTCTTGCCGACTTTCTCGGCGACAGATTTCTGGGCCTCGGCGGTAACCTCGCCATTGTTCTGGAGGGCGTTGCCGCCAAGGGCAATTACGACGCGCA
The DNA here is from genome assembly GCA_964508115.1 of uncultured Candidatus Saccharibacteria bacterium. Classification (GTDB taxonomy): domain Bacteria; phylum Patescibacteriota; class Saccharimonadia; order Saccharimonadales; family Saccharimonadaceae; genus Nanosyncoccus. The sequence continues at coordinate 9,512 of CAZDQY010000010.1, read as the reverse complement.
ACTTGTTCATATAAAAAGTATACGCTAAAAAGTGGATTTTGGCAAATGCTAGCTGAGGGATAGATAGCCATGCAAAGAGCTTGCTTTTGCTGGGCTAGGGGTCGAGATATTTATAAAGGAGAGCTCTCGCCTTGTTTAAAGAAGCTAAATTATGCGCCGGAGACGACGCAGCGAACAGAGAAGCCGCCGGGGCGATTGCTGCCGCCGGTACTGAGAGTGCCGGAGATGAAGTTCAAGGCGTAAGCAGAGCTACTGCCGTCAGGAGTAGAGGACCAATAGTTGCCGCCGCTAGCAACGTAGCCCCAGCCGGAACTGTAGAAGCCCGAGGGAACAAAGTAATACGGATCACGACGAATAGTGTCATAAGTCAAGCCACTTCTAAGAGTATCGTACTCAGACTGAGTTGGCAACCTCCAACCTTTCGGGCAAATACTGCCCTGCTTTTCTGCCGTCTTACCAGCCATGGCTATAGTCCATGGGTAGAGATTTCCTACATGATAGTGCATTTGTGTATCACCGTCGACGGAGCCAGTGTAGGCGCTAAAGTAGGTAGCACAACCGCTTGCACTCGGACCATTGCCACAGCTAGAAGAAGGCATACTTGTACCAGCTTTAGTATAAACATAATCGCCCATATCCTGGTAATTACCAAGAGCCGGTACAGTATAGTTTGCTGTCACGTTCGTGTCATCTGGCTTCAGGACATTGCCCTGCTTTAGCGGCAAATCCAAGTTCTGTGTCATCCAACACTTGCCATCTTTGAGCTTAGATACCCAATAAGTTTTCTGCTCTGCAATACCGCTAGCACTACGATCATCGGTAAATTGCTGAGTGTCGCCAGTGCTCAAAGTCGCACAAGTCCCCGCCTCCGCGAAGGCTTGCATCGTTGCTCCCGCTAGCTTCTTCGGGCTCGCCACTAGGCTTAGTAGGACCTGTGTTCTATAGTGTCCTGCCGCCATACCTTCGTCTGCCCGTGCTCCGAAGTGGATCTTATATGGACGATCAGTATGGACATCGTTTACCAGATCTGTATCCGTATCGGTATCTACTGGCGTAGCAGTCTCAGTAGTGCCGGTCGGTACAGCTTTGTAGGTTAACCCTGATGCTGCTGCCGAAGTATTATCGCCTTTCGTTAAAGCGTAGCCCCATTGACCAGCTGGGATTGCTGTACCAGTTGTCTCTGCACCGAGTGGGTTGATCGAGAACTCTGGATAGTCGGCATTTACTAGCTTATTAGTATAATCTTTTCCATCAAGCGTTGTTGGTACGGCATTAGCATATAGTTTATAGCCGTCTTTATCAGTATCGATTGCTCGCACCTTGAACGAATACGAACGGAACGCTGCTTCTTCCGTGCTGAGTGCTGTTGCTGGCTGCTCGGTGTATGCTCCGACAACGTCGCTTCCATCGCTGCCTTGCATTGTAATCCCAAGCTCCATCGCACAGACACCTTTGTCGTCTGGAGTGGTTTTGCACTCGTCGTCCGTAGCAGCATAGACTGGCTCTACTTTATCTACTACAGGATTTACAATTATTCCTAATCCCAAAAGGAGGGCTAAGCTACAAGAAATTGGAACCCATCGGTAGAAATAAGTACTTTTACTATGAAACATATTGTTATTGCTAGTAGCATTACGTTTGCAATCCGCAAAACCACTAGACGATGTAAAAGTTGATGGTTTTCTCTTCTTGTGTAGCATGGTAGCCCTCCTTTTGGTTCAGTTTTAACCCAGAGTGCCAGCTCTATATATTGCGTCACCGATATACAAAAATGGCACCACGAGGTGTCAATCACAATCAGGACATAGCTTTCACTAATTACCATCAAGCGAGCCTCATGATGCCATTAATTGATAGTAATTAATACTTTATTCATTCCTAATTGTGATTGACAATTTAATTATACCACAGCATTTTGGGTTTTGGGCAAAAATAGCGACATCTTGCTCATAAAATCAGAATCTTACCAGCAAGAAGCTAAAACATACCCCCACGCGTGCGCACCTTACTGGCAAAGGTCTACAACATACTCCCACAAATGCACATTTTGCTAGCGAGTACTCAGCTTTTACTCCCGATCAATCAACAGCATTTACAGGGGTAGAAAAGAAAAAATATAATCGGCAAGAATCTTGCTCACATAGTCCACGATCATACTATACTCGCGCAGAAACTTACTCCAGCAAGAGAGGATTATACTCCGTGCTTAAAGCGGTTTGCCGAGGAGGGTGAACATGTTGCGTTTATATTGTTCGACGCCAGGCTGATCAAACGGGTTGACGCCGCTCAGCTTCGCGGAAAGGGCACAGGCATATTCGAAGAAATAGATCAGTGCGCCGAGGGAATGCTCGGACAGGTCGGGTGCGATAATCTCAGAGACAGGGATGCCACCTGTGCGATGGGCGATGACGGTGGCTTGAGTGGCGACGCGGTTGATATCGCTTAGCATGCGGTCCTCGAGATATTTGAGACCATCGACGTCGGCGCCGGGGATAACCGGCACGGCGAGATCAGGCTGGAGATACTTCTCTACTTCGAGAACGGTTTCGAAAATGTTGCGGCGGCCGTCTTGCATGTACTGGCCGAGCGAATGCAGGTCGGTGGTATAGACGACAGAGGCGGGGAAAATACCTTGGTGCTGTTTCCCTTCGGATTCGCCGAAGAGCTGCTTCCACCATTCTTGGAAAGTCTGCAGGGCGGGCTCGAAAGTGGCAAGGATCTCAACATCGTATTTTTGCTTGAGGAGTTCAGAGCGGTAGACGGCGTACTGCACGGCGGGGATGTTGCCGAGGTTCGACTCGGAGGCGAAGCTAGATTTCTCATCTCTGGCACCGGCGAGCAGATCGTCAACATTTAGCCCAGCGACAGCAAGGGGCAGAAGCCCGACGGCGGTGAGCACAGAGTAGCGCCCGCCAATATCGTCGGGGACGACGAAGCGGGTGTAGCCCTCCTGGACAGCTTCGCCATGAAGCGCGCCAGTGCGAGCGTCGGTGGTGGCGTAGATACGTTTCGCGGCAGCTTCGCGACCGTACTTCTTGTACAGGCGCTCCTTAAAGAACCGGAAAGCAATGGCTGGCTCGGTAGTGGTGCCGGATTTTGAGATGATATTGACAGAGAAATCGTCCTCGCCAATCTCTTGAAGCACCTCCGCTAAAGCGCGCGAGCTGAGGGAATTCCCGGCGAAGAGAATCTTGACTGAACTTTTCCGACCGAGCGCGTCGAGGATAGCCCTATGGCCGAGGTAAGAACCGCCGATGCCGATGCAGACGAGATATTTAGAGTTGGACTGGATCTTCTGGGCGGCAGTTTTAATCGCAGCGAGTTCCTCTCGGTCGTAATCATCAGGCAAGCGGAGCCAGCCGCTCATGGGGTCGTTCTCGATCTCTGTGAGGGCAACGTTGGCCTGATTGAGATTGACGGCGACAGGCTGGTCGGGCTGGAATTTGATCATTATTGCTTCTTGCCCTTTTTGATATAGACATCTTCTTTCTCAAGCTGGGCGCGGAGGATAAATTCTTTACAATTATTATTAGCGTCGCAGTTGGCCGGCTCATAGCTGTAGGAGCTACCGTCGGTGCCGAGATTGATACCAAACGGGTCAGTGAAAAGCTGTGGGTCGATGACGGGTAAGTTTTTCTCAGAAATCTCGGACGGATAGTAGCCGTCGTGAGTAGGAGCATAATACTCTTCGAGCGCATAGTACATGGCATTGATGGCGGTCTTGCGATCGTCGTCGCGGTCCATGGCGCCGACGTTGGCCTTCTGGATGAAGAACAATACGACCAAGAGAGCAGCGAAAGCCCCAACAATCATAACTTCGATAAGAGTGAAACCATTCTTGTTTTGACCTTCATGCATGTACTTATTATAACATAAGAATAAGTGTGCACATATAAAATTAAACTCCCAAGGGAGTTTTCTTTATTTGGTAGTACCGACTGGGATCTGGAAAATAAATTTTCCAGAAATACCTGCGCTTTCTCGGAAAAGCAAGAGATTCTTGCTTTTCACTCAAAAACTTGCTATTTCGTACCGCTGGTTCTCCCCAGGGTACATACACAATAAAATTAACCCCAATGGGGTTATTTTATTGGTAGTACCGACTGGGATCGAACCAGTGACCTTGGGCTTATGAGTCCCACGCTCTAACCATCTGAGCTACGGTACCATATATAATTACAGCGGCATGGCCTGTGTGTTCATACCCTAATGCGAAAGAATGTGGTGGTATTCTTTCGCTGTGTTTATTATAACATACTTTCTGGAAATAGGGGGAATTTCGTGAAGGGAGTGAGGTAATTTGGGTCGGTGATTATCACTCCAACTTTTTGGCGCAAAAAACTCTTGCTAATGTGAGGAGGGGAAGGTTGAGGGGTAGATAAATAGTGGTGGAGATAATGGTTCTTGCTTTTTGAAAGAAAAGATTAGTAGCGTGCTGCATTGCGGGGCAGGATGAAAATCTGCGCCGTTGTCGCTTTGCGATCGGGCGGATAACGAACCTCATAATAGAACAGGATTCTTGCTTTTCTAAGGAAAAGCAAGATAAGGCTGCGGTTGCTCGGAAGAGAAAGTAAACTTCCTCTTCTCTCACTACCTTGCCTTATCGAACCTACGGTTCGCATCCTGCCCCCTCCAACGGAGAGAAAAGAAGTCCCCCGAAGGGGCTTTTTCTTTCCATGGCGGAAGGGACAGGATTCGAACCTGCGAAGCTATTAACTTGCTGGTTTTCAAGACCAGTGCCATCAACCACTCGGCCACCCTTCCATCTGCGATTATACTACATCTTGACAGAAACGGCAAGTTGTGCTACAATGTAAGCATAAGCCTCTCGCTAGGCTCTATCTGTAGTGTTTGGAGACTCTTTAGTTGATATTTCCTATTCGGCGTTGGTATGGACAGCGGTGACGTCGTCAAGGTCGTCGAGCGCATCAAGAAGCCGCTCAAGCTTTTCCCCGTCAGCACCCTCAATGGCGACGTGCGAATTTGGCACATAGCGTAGCTCGGCGGTGGTGACGGTGAGGCCGTTGTCGAGCAAGCTCTGGCGCACCTTCATGAGGTCGCTCGGAGCGGTAAGGATGATGAAGCCATCTTCCATTTCGTCAACGTCCTCGGCACCAGCGTCGAGCGCCATCATCATGGCGTCTTCACCTTTCTCGGAAATCTCAATCCAGCCTTTGCGAGAGAACTGGAACATGACGGATCCGGGGTCGGCCATACGACCGCCGTTCTTAGACAGGGTGTTGCGAACTTCGGGCATGGTACGGTTCTTGTTATCGGTAGCGACTTCAATAATAATACCGACACCACCGGGGCCGTAGCCTTCGTAAGTCTCTTCGATCAATGCCGCGGCGCTTTTATCAGCGACACGAGCGATAGCGCGTTCGATATTAACCTTAGGCATATTGGCCTGGCGAGCTTTCTCGAGCATCATGGCAAGAGATGGATTCATATTAGGATCGGTGCCGGAGCGAGCGGCGATAGCGATCTGATTAGCGATTTTGGTGAACAGCGCCCCGCGCTTGGCGTCAACGACGGCCTTTTGGCGTTTGGTAGTGGCCCATTTACTGTGTCCTGACATATGATTTCCCTTTTAACTTTGATCTAGATGTAATTTGATATAATTATACTGCAAAATCCAGCTTTCTGCAAGGTTTCTACTCGGCGTTGAGACCACCAGACATAATCCGAAACTTTTTCTGACTTTCCCAGACAGCCCGTAGGGCATCGAAATTTTGCTCTGGGTTTAGCATCAGCTCGGCAAGCTGATCGAGTTCTGTGTACTCGTTCTCAGAAAGCTGAAAGTCTTGATCTAGAACATATTTTGGTGCTAACGAGAAGATAACTTCGTCATTCATGAGCGAATGAAAGTCATAGAAGAGCACACGAATGGCAGCGCTGAGGCCAAACGCAGGAGGCACAGACGAATAAGAGATGTTCTCGGGCCGAAGAATCCCCTTACGTATTCCTAAATAGGCTTGTGCAGCAAATAAGAATTGGTTGCGCGGCAAATCTAGAAAGTTTAAGTTAATTTTCTGAGCTTGTAGAATTTCAGGCTCAAAAGAAAAGTCGGCATCCACTAATACCCAACGTTCAAGATCGCCGCGGTAATATTCCGTGATCCAATGATCGTAAAAGGTCTCGTCTTCAGGGCTATAAGACTGGAAACCGCTACGGACACGTGCAGCGAAACCCTTGGCTTTAAGAACACTGGCGAGAAGAATTGCTTGTTCGCGGCAGCAGAGGTGAAGCTTGTCTTCATTTTTGCGCTCAAGGCCATAGCGTGGATCACGTCGCAGAAGCTCAGCAATAATACTCTGCGCAGTAGGAAATAAATCATTCTCAAAGGGCAAAGAGGTATCCGAGACAGACGTAAGATCGCCAAAGTAAGGGTCATGCGCTTTGTCGGAGGTTTCATCAACAAGGTGGAAAGGGTGGATAATCTGCGCTCTTTGTAAACGACAAAGTTCACCAAGGTCGTCTGGCAAATTTCTAGCAAACTCTGTGTATAGCCCGAGGTTGGTGTACGGACTTGTTTGCTTATAAAAATCAATAATTTGATTAGTAGTCATATATGTATTGAATGGTGCCCGAGACAGGGGTTGAACCTGCACCTGATTGCTCAGACTAGCACCTGAAGCTAGCGCGTCTGCCAATTCCGCCACTCGGGCATGATATTATTTTACCACATTATCAGAGGTAGGTTAAGTCTTGACATTTTATGCTATCTGTGCTATAGTTATGGATAAGCGAGCACTTCTAGGTGAACGCGTGGTTGCTGTTTACAAAATCTTTCTAAGAGGTGATAAGTATGAGGATAAAGCCTGTATCCCCGGCAGACGCTTTGGAGAGGGTTGGCGAGACGATTCCAGATTACGCAATTCAGGCGATTAACGATATTATCTGTGCGATGATCGCCGACAATCCGAATCGTGCCTATGCAGGGTTCGCCATAGGCTATGACGTGATAGACGCGGCGATACACAAGGCCGCTCGGGAGCTGGGCCACATTCCGCCAGACAACGGCTATGAGTGGAAGCGATTCCCCGCTATCTTTAGCGAGTACTGGGACATCGAAGTCCACGGATGCAGGGATGCCCCCTACGAAAGGTGGCAGTTCAGTCATTACGTCTTCCGTCCGCGGGGGTCAAAGATCGTCAGAGATAACCTCATCCATTAGCTGCCACTTAGTACATTATCCAAGCAAACTGGCCACAGTGAAAACTGGGGCCAGATTTTTATATCTTTTGTTCCCTAGCTAGGCGTGGAGCTTCGCAGTGGTAGGGAGCTTCGCATCTTTGAGAAGCGGCTCGAGATCTTTCTCTTCGAGAGTCTCGTGCTGGAGGAGGGCTTCAGCGAGACGGTCAAGGACGGGCTTGTTGGCGCGGAGGATATCTTCGGCACGCTTAGCAGCTTCGTCGGACAAGAGTTTGATTTCCTGATCGATCAGCTCAGCGGTCTTCTCGGAGTAAGGTTTGCTAGTAGTAATAGTATAGTAGCCAGTACTCTGGTCAGGAAAAACGAGATGACGAGTCTTGGAGCCCATACCCTCTTCGACGACCATTTCCTTACTAAGCTCAGCGACATTCTTGAGATCGGAGGAGGCGCCAGTAGTGATAGCATCTTCACCGAAAACCAACTTCTCTGCCATGCGGCCACCCATGGCGCGGGCAAGGATATCTTTCAGCTCGTAAACACTCTTGTAGCTGCGATCCTCCGGAGGCAGGAACCAAGTAACGCCGCCCGTGCGACCACGAGGAATAATGGTAACCTTGTGGACAGGGTCAGAATCAGGCAGGACATGACCGACGATAGCGTGACCAGCTTCGTGATAAGCGGTGAGCTTACGCTCTTGATCGTTCATGACCTTGCTCTTGCGCTCAGGGCCGATAGCGACACGTTCGAACGCCTCGGTGAGGTCGGCATTGGTGATTTCTTTATGACCTTCGCGCGCAGCAGTAATCGCAGCTTCGTTAGCGATATTAGCGAGATCGGCGCCAGAGCTGCCGGCAGTCTTCGCGGCAAGGGCATCGAGATTGACATCTTTTGCGAAAGGCTTGTTCTTGAAGTGAACTTTAAGAATATCGAGGCGATCTTTGCGCTCTGGCAAAGTGACGTTGACATGACGATCGAAGCGACCAGGGCGGAGCAAAGCTTTGTCCAGCATGTCGACGCGGTTAGTGGCAGCCATGACGATGACACCAGAATCATTATCAAAGCCATCCATCTCAACGAGAATTTGGTTCAGAGTCTGCTCATCTTCACGACCAGCTCCACCGCGCGCATCGCGCTTGTGGGCGACCGCATCAATCTCATCGATGAAAATAATAGAGGGGGCATTTTTCTTAGCCTTAGCGAAAAGGTCGCGAACACGAGAGGCACCGACACCAACGAACATCTCGGCGAACTCAGAACCAGAAATACTGAAGAACGGCACGGCGGCTTCGCCAGCGACGGCACGAGCCATTAAAGTTTTACCCGTACCAGGCTCGCCAGCTAGGAGGACACCGCGAGGAATCTTAGCACCGAGTTTCTCGTACTTCTTCGGCTCTTTGAGAAAATCAACAATCTCGGCGAGATCTTGCTTGGCGGATTCGTTGCCAGCGACATCAGAGAAGAGGACCTTCTTCTTGTCGGGACCATAGAGCTTAGCCTTAGCCTTGCCGAAGCCCATGGACTGGCTGTTCATGGACTGAGCCTGGCGCATCATGGAGCTGAAGAAGAGGATAACGATCAGAATTGGAACACCGATAATCAAAATGTCAAGGGCGTAGCTCCAGAAACTGGAGGCTTCTTTGTACTCAATCTCGGGATACTTGGCCTGACAGGCGGCAAGCTCTTCACCGTTGAGCTCGGAACATTGATCGATTAGACCCTGCTCGTAAAGAGTGCCGGAGGGGTCTTTGCGAGAGATTTGCGTAAAATGGTCTTCGCCTTTTAAGGTGATTTTGAGGTCGCTGCCCTCGACGGTGATTTTCTGGATGTTGCCGTTCTCGTCGTTCGCACGAGCGATAACGTCGGAGAGCGGGACTTCTTCAATGGTGCTCTGGGGTGCAATAACAGAGGCGAGAATCCCAATAAAAACCAACATCACCAGCACAAAGCCGAACCAGCGAAACATATTGGTGTCTTTTGATGTCTTCTTTTTTGCTGCTTGTGCCACAGTGCCTCCTTATTTAGCTAATTATATCATAGAACTTCGTTCTAGTAATAATGGCGTCGGTTCGGAAAAGATATTTAACAATATCTTTTCGCTCACGTTCCTTATTATATCATAAGCCTACGGCTTAAGAAATAATTGCGTCCCCTCGGAAGAAATATCAAATGATATTTCTTCACTCGGATTCCTTATTATATCATATACTATATGTGAATTGAGTATTGCTTTTTGGGAAAGATCTAGTAGTCTCTCTTTACTCCTAATGTCGGGACGATAGGAAATAAACTGTAATAATATCCGTGGTCAGGGTGATGAGACTTGAACTCACGACCTCGCAGTCCCGAACCGCGCGCGC
>CAZDQY010000009.1:0-32050 GCA_964508115.1 uncultured Candidatus Saccharibacteria bacterium | reverse complement strand
TTAGGAGCATGTGCCGAAAGGCTTGCTAGTTCGAGTCTAGTCGCGGGCACCAGAGAAAATTGAACCCGTGTGGGTTCTATTTTTGTTTAACTAATAATCTTCTAAAATGAGCTATACCTCGCCACAACCTGTGCTAGGCCTAAAAGAATGTTATAATAGAAATAATAATTTAACTAAAGGACATTATGCCCCGACCACGTAATAAAGACGACTTAATTAAAGCCGCCAATGAACAATATAAAAAGTTAAACGATTTCGTTGCTTCAATGACTGAGCAAGAACTCGCTACCGAGTTTGATTTTAGTGGCGACCCGAAGAAAACTGAGCGCCACTGGGGTCGCGACAAGAATTTGCGCGACATCTATGCCCACCTTTACGAGTGGCACCAGCTTTTACTTAACTGGGTCAAAGCTAATGAGAATGGGGACGAGAGGCCTTTTATCCCAGAACCATATTCTTGGAAAACCTACGGCGACATGAACTGCAAGTTTTGGGAAAAGCATCAAAAGACCAGTCTGGAAGATGCTAAGAGAATGTTTGAGAAATCTCACGCTGAAGTTCTAAAGCTAGCTGGGGAATATACTAACGAGCAATTGTTTGGACGAGGGATTTATCCATGGGTAAATACCGACCTCGGATCGTATTTTGTGAGCGTAATGCCAAGCCATTATGACTGGGCGATAAAAAAGCTCAAAGCCCACCACAAGAATTGCGAGGAATAAGGTATAGCAAAAAATGAGCATTGAGGTTGTTGGCGATATAGCAATCGTGAGAAACAAGGGGGTTGCCATAAAAGATGCTACTTCAGCGGTTAATTTTGTAATGGAAACAAAATACAAAACGAATTGTTATAAAATTGCGCTTAATAAATCGGCTATCGCCGAAGACTTCTTTATTCTAAGTAGCGGTTTAGCTGGGGAGATTCTGCAAAAGTTCGTCAATTACGGCGTCAAGCTCGCGATTTATGGCGATTATTCCAAATATACTAGTAAACCACTGAGGGATTTTATCTACGAAAGCAACCAAGGCAAGGATGCGTTCTTTGTCGCTACGGAGCATGAGGCGATTGAAGTATTAGGTAAATAATGAATGGTCGCCTTCACTTCATCCGTGCCGAACCTATACAAAAAATGCCATACTTAATTATGAGAAATGTCTTTATGGTGCATTTGGTCTATTGCGAAGATAAATCAAAAAATTAGCTGATAGTAGACAGCACCTATCATGCCTCCCCTCTAGACAAAGCTCCGCTTTGCCGTTATACTTAGCTTATGGCTGATTTTTATAACCAGACGACCAAGGAGGTATTAAAACAGTTTGATACGGACTCGACAAGGGGTCTGAGTGAGGCAGCAGTGCGCGCACGTCAGGCCAAATACGGTCTGAACACGATCAAGATGGCCGAGAAACCGCTCTGGAAGAAGATTCTAGAACCATTTATGGACGTTTTCATGATTATTTTGATCGTGGCGATGATCCTCTCAATGTTGCAGGGCAATTGGCTGGAGGCAGCGACGATTCTAGCGATTATCGCGCTGGATGCAGTGATTTTTTATGTACAGCAGTTTTCGACGGAGAAGATTCTAAAAAGCTTGAAACGCAGTACATTACATTCGGTGACGGTGTTTCGCGATGCGACGGAGCAAGCGGTGGCGGCGACGGATCTGGTGCCCGGCGACATCGTAATTCTGCATGAGGGCGATCGGGTTCCGGCGGACGGGCGGGTGTTGAACGAGTCGGGGCTACTGACGAACGAATCGATGCTGACAGGGGAGTCGGAGGCGATTGCGAAAGATGCGAAGGCGATTAGTGGGCCAAAGAAAGTTTACGAGCAGCGCAATATGGTTTTTTCTGGTTCATTTGTAGTGACTGGGACGGGAAGATTCCTGGTGACGGCGACGGGCAACCAGACTGAATACGGGCGGATTGCTTCCCTAGCGGCGTCGCTTGGCGAGGAAAGTCCGATCAAGCGAAAAATGGATCGACTGGTGGGGCAGATTGCGATAGTCGTGATAATAATAGCCGTACTCGTACTAGTGATCCAGCTGGTGGATGGGATTGGTCTACTGGATGCGCTAGAGTTCACGCTGGCGATGGCGGTCTCGGCGGTGCCGGAGGGCTTGCCGATTGCAATTTCAATCATTCTGGCGCTCTGCGCGGCGCGGATGGCGAAGAAGCAGGCCTTAATACGAGAGCTTAGGGCGATTGAATCGATCGGAATCGTGACGACGATTGCGAGCGATAAGACTGGCACGTTGACAGAAAATCGACTAGAGCTACGCGAGACTTGGTCGCCTAATCTGACACCAAAACAGTTCCGAGAGAGTCTAGCCTGCGCGGCGCTCGGCGATAATTCGATGATGGAGGGTGGGCGTGATTCCCTGACGATTGATCCGCTGGACACCTGCATTTTGAACTACATGCGAGACAACAATTATGATGTTTGCTCGTTTGAGGCGATTCGCTCGTATGCTTTTGATCAGGGGATCAAGATGTCGGGCAACCTTTACCGCGAGAAAAACGGAACTCTGACTTTAAGGCTCAAGGGGGCTCCAGAAGTGATACTGGGTCGCTCAAAGTTAAGCCAAAAACAACGTGCGGAGGCAGACGACAAGCTAGTGGAGCTTGCCAACAAGGGCTATAAAGTCGTGGCGCTCGCAAGCGGCAAGATTGGCCACGAGATTAATGAGCTGAACCGCCTAGATAAGAATGCCGAGCTGAAGTTTGAAGGATTCGTAGCAGTAGCGGATGCACTGCGTGCGGGAGTACCGGCGGCGATCAAACAGGCAGCGCGGATGGGCGTGAAGACAAAAATGGTGACAGGCGACCACGCAGGAACGGCGTTTGCCATTGGGCGGGAAGTTGGGCTTGCGGAAGATTTCTCGCAGGTGCTAGACTGTTCGAAGCTGAGCAGCCTGAATGATGATGATTTGGTAGATTTGGTGAAGAATACGACAATCTTCGCGCGGGTGACGCCGGAGGATAAGTATCGAATCCTGTCAGCGATCAAGCAGACGGAGATTTGCGCGATGACTGGGGACGGCGTAAATGATGTACCAGCGCTGGTGGGCGCGCATGTGGGGATTGCGATGGGCGATGCTCCGTCAATCGTGCAGGATGCGGGCGACATTGTGCTGCTGGATAATAATTTCCGCAATATTACTGAGGCAATCAAGGAGAGTCGGACGGTCCTGGCGAATATTCGGCGGATGCTGGGCTATCTCTTGGCGACGAATGCCGGAGAAGTGCTAACTATGTTAGGCGCACTACTGATATCGGGCGGCCAGCTGCTGACACCGATCCAGATTCTATGGATCAATCTTGTGACCGACTCCTTGATGGTGATACCGATTGGTCTGGAGCCTCCCGAGCAGAAAGTTTTGCGACAAAAGCCAGAGTCGAAGGACGCACCGATCTTGCCGCTGAAGATGGTGTCTAAGATGGTAGTCGTAGCGCTTGTGATGGCGCTGGGGACGATTGGGACTTATTATCTGGCGGAGGCGCTTCTGCACGATACGGCGCAAGCAAATACGCTGGCTTTCACGGCATTGGTAGCGATGCAGTGGGCGAATGCACTCTCGGTGCGAGGTGTCTACGAATCGGCCTGGCAGCGGCTGAAGGTGCCGCACAAGAGCTTTCACCTAGCGCTAGGCGTGGCGGTGATTTTGCAAATTCTGGTACTCTTCACGCCATTCGGGAAGCTGATGAACGTGGTGTCGGTGCCGCTGTGGGCTTTGGCGGCAACTGCAGCCGTAGCGTTCGTGGTGCCGTTAGTAATCTTTGAACTCTATAAGAAGCTAAAACGATAAGAGAGTGTCTGGCTGGGGCTGGGCTGTGTTATAATAGCCCTATGGATATGTCGGCGCCAGTGGAGGAGATCAAGGGAGTCGGGCCGAAAACGGCCGAGGCTTTGCATGCGGTGAACCTGAACACGGTGGGCGATGTGATCTATTGCCTACCAAGAGTCTATGAGGATTATCAGACAGCGACGACAATCGCGGAGCTAAAGCCGGGCAACGTAGTAATCCGTGGACGGATTAGCGATCTGAAGACGGCGCGTACAAGCCGGCGGCATTTGACAATTACTGAAGGAGTGATTCGCGACGAGACGGGGGCAATCCGGACGATTTGGTTCAATCAGCCTTACCGGGCGAAGCAATTTGACACGAAGCGTGAGTATTTTTTTATGGGCAAATACGAGCTGAGGCACGGACGATATACTTTAACTTCGCCGTCAGCGACTTTGATCCAAGACGTAAAGGCAGAAGGTGAGGTAGCGAAGTTCCAGCCGATTTACTCGGCGAAAAGTGTCCTAAAGCCACAGTTTTTCCAGAAGATTATCGCGGGGATGCGGGCAGATTTCGCGAAGATACCAGATTTATTGCCCTGCGGAGACGACGCGCCGGATTTCTTGACACCAGGAGCGCGAGCGGAAGCGCTATTCGCGATGCACTTCCCAGAAGATGTGAAAGATACGGAGCGAGGACGTAAATATCTAGCATACGAGGAACTCTTCGAGCTGATCTTGGCCGCAAAGCTAAACCAGCAGGCAAACCAGCGGCTCAAGGCAATCTCGCTACCGTTCGATGCGAAGCTAACTCAGACGATCGTGAAGAATCTGCCGTTCCAGCTGACAGGCGCCCAGCGGCGAGCGACGTGGGATATCTTACAGGGGCTAGAAAAGACCGTGCCGATGAACCGGCTCTTGCAGGGCGATGTGGGCTCAGGTAAGACTATAGTGGCAGCTCTAGCGGCGGCGCAAGCCGTGCACCAAGGACATCAAGTGGCGCTGTTGGCGCCGACAGCAATCCTGGCGACGCAACATTACGAAGGGCTTTCGGAACTATTCCGGAAAATTGAGGCGAAGCAACCGAAGCTAAAAATGCCAAGGGTGGCACTACTGACCGGGGCGACGAAGAGCAAAAAGACACTCAAAAAGCAGATTCGCGATGGCGAGGTAGATCTGATCATCGGGACACATGCGCTGCTGACTGATGACACGGCGTTTCATTCTCTGGCTTTCTGTATTATTGACGAGCAGCACCGCTTCGGCGTGGGGCAGCGACAGAAACTATTGTTGAAATCCCCGGCCGATCTGGCGCCGCATTTGCTATCGATGACGGCGACGCCAATCCCGCGATCGCTGCAGCTGACGATCTTCGGCGATCTAGACGTATCGATCCTAAACGAATTACCGCCTGGGCGACAGCCGATCAACACTCGGATATTAAATGAAGTGCAGCAGAAAGACGAACTCTATCCGGCGATGCGGGAGATGCTCAGTATGGGGCAGCAAATTTACTGGATCTGCAAGGTGATTGATGAGAATGGGAATGTAGCTAATTCGGCGACACCGGTGAAGAAACAGGCGAAGAAGCTGGCTGAGCTTTTCCCGCAGGCGAAGGTCGGGCTATTACACGGTAAAATGAAGCCGACAGAGAAAGACGCGATCATGGAGGATTTCGCGAAGAATAGGATTCAGATTCTCGTGTCGACAACGGTGGTAGAAGTGGGTGTAAATGTGCCGAACGCAAACATGATCGTGATTCAGGACGCCGAGACTTATGGTCTAGCGCAACTGCATCAGCTACGAGGACGCGTGGGGCGTGGCGATCAGCCGGCAAGCTGCTACCTCTTGACTACGGGCGAGGGCCGGCCTTCACGGCGGCTGAGAGAGATGGAAAAGTCGACGGACGGTTTCTATCTAGCAGAGGTGGACTTAAAACTGCGTGGTCCGGGAGAAATCTACGGAGCGATGCAGCACGGCGAGCTGAACCTCCAAGTAGCAAGTTTATCTGACACACGGATGATTGCGGCGGCAAGCCAACACGCGGCGAGCTTCGCAAAGCGACCAGAACGCCTGCAGGATTACCCCGAGCTAGCGAAACGAATCAAGAAATATCAGCAAATTACGACGCTGAACTAGCGACCCTTCGCGGATAATGATCCGACGCAAAGGTGCGTAGGTCTATGTGGACCGGTTCATATCTGGTCTGAGGTTAGCTTATACCTGCTCTGAGGATTGGCTCATACCTGATCGGAAGGTCGGTTCATGCTTGATCCGAGAAGAAAATTTGCCGATTTTCGACAAAATATGCTATAATTTAAAGATAAATGTTTTCTACAATTGCCTTAGTGAAGAACTCGAAGTTCTCTGGTAAAATGGTTGGTACGCACCAAAAACTAGCTCAAGCCGCGCGAGTTAGTTTGGGGCAAAATCTGCCACGAGGTAAGTATTTCCCTAGCAGCAAAGAGATTATTCACTTCGAGGGGTCACGCGGGCCAGATGGTCTGAAACGCAAGAGTCCAGGGGTGGACGAGCCGTCATACATGCTGACAGATGAAGATTTCGATGCTTATACTAAACATAATTCTAAAGATAATCAAGAGAGACTAGATGCTAAACTGAGCAAGTTTGGTCCTGCAAACGAATCTGGGCACGAGAATCTCGACGAACGATCGGTAATCACTATGATACTAGACCACCGTTGGAATCTGGTAAAGGCGCTCAAAGATAAGAATCACGTGCGGGCGGCGTTTGAGGCGGCTTGGATGGAACACGCGATCGTGGACGGGCTGACGCCAGCACACCATTTTCCGCTCTCTGATGTGAAAGACGAATTGATGACGGATAAGGACTTCATGCGGGTGTTCGGGCAGCCAATTAAGGGACTGATGCACGGGCGCAACTTGCCAGAAACGATGCGCAATAACTGGCTCTACTGGGGTGCGGGTGGACATATGTCGAAGCATATTGCCTTTGAGTATGGGGTGTTAATGATAGCGGCACCGTTATCGGCGAAAGCACTCAGCGTGAAGCTGGCGCCAGAAGACTTAAGAGAGCTGGACACGGAGAAGATGTTTTGCGAAGCGTTTGACCGTGTGCGGAAGCTCGACCTCTACCGGCGTTTCCTTGAGAACGGCTGGACGACGGAGCTGGCGTTTATCACAAAGAACACCTTACTGCCAGAGATAGTGCGAGCAGTCGCGCTTGGGTGGTATTCGGCGGCGGTCGAAGCATACGGGCTGAAAGTGAAGAAGAATGGGTAAAATATGGCATGGACTAGGAGGGGACGGGGCTTCTACAGTGCGTGTTTCTTCTGCGCTGCGAGTGGTGTCGGGAAAATACCGTGGGCGGGCATTACGATCTCCAGCTAGCTCCCTGACACATCCGATGGGTGCACGGGAAAAGCTGGCGCTGTTCAATATGGTAAACGTCGAGGGTCAACGCGTGCTGGACGCCTATGCGGGATCGGGGGCGCTGGGGATAGAGGCGCTGAGCCGCGGAGCGGCTGAAGTCGTGTTCGTAGATAATAGCGCAAAAATCGCACGGACGATACGAGAGAACCTAACTATCGTGAGCGAGAATGGTAGTGCGACGGCGCAAAGTTTCGTGGAGAAGGTAGCGGATTTTGCGGAACGGGCAGAGTTTGCAGGGTATTTTGATGTAATTATCGCCGACCCACCGTACGATAAAATCGACCGAGCGGGGCTGGGCTTACTACCGAGCCTACTGCGGGATGACGGCGTGCTGATCTTATCGACGCCGGCAGAAGAAACGGAACTGCCCCTCACTGGGATGCGCGTGTCATCGTCGCATACTTATGCGCGAGCAAGGCTGACGGTGTATCGTCGCGAAGAAGAGTAGAAGGCTAAGGCAACTTCTAAAGTTGATACGGTCTATTATAAAACCATAAATTTTATGGAAAATCTAGACTTGGCAAAGTGCAGGAAGTTAGGTACAATGGAAGTGTCTAGAGTTTTATATTTAGTTATAGCGTGAGTTTTGATTATACGGACTCGTCTATATAAACGGCACCATGAGGGGAGCCGAATAGATGAGTGCGTTCACACGCTATGATTTTATAAAGCTCTAGACACCCTCGTGGTGCCATTTTTGTATGGTGCTGCGGGTTGCCTAGTTGTTCTTTTGACTAAGGTTTGATAACGGTTTAGCGAACTTCATGGGGAACGGTGTCCGTCGATCCCGTCGTCACGGGTCTCCGGCACCTCTTCCTCCCTCGTAAGGTCCGGAACGCCCCCATAAAGTTGCTAATACCGTTATCAATCTAAAGCAGAAGAATGCAGGTGGAAGAAAACCAACCCAAAAGGAGAGCCAATACATGCGTCACAATAAATTGGCTGGAACTAGATTTTTGTTAGGTTCCAGAAAGCATAAACCATCAACTTTTACATCAAGTAGTACTAGTAAGAACACTAGTGATATTACTACAGATTGCAACTGTGGTAATATGAATACTAGTACTACTAACAACAATATGCTTCATAGTAAAAGTACTTATTTCTATCGATGGTTTAGTGAACATCTGGACTTAGTAGTGAGTGGCCTTTCTACTAAGAACACTAAGAACACTAACAAGGCTAGCAAAGCTAGTTATCTCGTTCCAGCTGTCTGTGGCGCAGCTCTCTTGGGCACATTAGGATTTATTGTGAGCCCGGCAGCAGGTAAGGCAGAGGCAGTCTATGCTGTTTCTGATGATGAATGCCAAACGACTGCGAATGATCAGGGTATTTGTGCTATGGAGCTTGGCATCATGATGAACGGTACGAACGACGCATTTAACGAAGTCCCAGCAACTAAACTCAGTACGACCGAAGCAACCTTTAGGGATTATGACTTTATGGTGCGGGCAGTGGATACTAAGGATGGTTATAAACTTTATGCTAATGCACTAGGTTCGACTGGAGCAGATGGTACAGACTACACTAATAAGCTGGTGAACATGGATGATCCAGAGGGAAGTGTCATCACGGCACTGACCAGCGAAGCAGTCGGGTCAAACATTCCAGCTGGACAATGGGGATACGCGTTCACCAAAGGCGACGACCTTACTACGGCGCCAGATACGCTGACTTACAAAGCCGTGCCGTCTGGTACGACTGAGACTTCTCAGCCAATAGATACCGGCGCAGATACAATTTACGACAAAACCTCTAATACTCATACCGACATGAACTATAAGCTCTATTTTGGGGCAAAAGCAAGTGATGGTATGCGCTCAGGGCATTACAAGACACAAGTGCAATTAAGCTTGGTGGCAGATCCAAAGGTCGTGGTAATGTCAATGCAAAAGTTCGCCGAAGCTGGAGCTTGCAGTGGCATGACGACAAATGAGGCTAGACGGCTCGTAGATGATAGAAGGGCGAGCGGGGTTGCTGAATTGAAAACTTATTGGATTACTAAAATCGGCGCACAGTGTATGATGACGCAAAATTTGGATCTAGATATCCCGGCGAGTGGTCTTAAGGCTGCAGATACGGATCTTACTGTCGATTGGACAACTGGTGTGGTAGCAACGCTCAATGATGGTGAGTTTGTTTGGGTAGACAATAGCAATGGTATCGCACAGTCATATAACCCTGGAGAATATGTTATAAATCAAGCTACATCATCCTGGGATTCCTGTACGGCGACTAAAGATCCGTCTGCCTGCGATCGCTATACAGCCATAACAGATGATACGCCTGGCGTGGATCTACACTATGCAGTGGGTAATTATTACAACTGGTATGCAGCCACGGCCGGAACTGGCGGGACATTGGCTAATGGTGATGCTTCGGGCAGCATTTGTCCTAAAGGGTGGCAGCTACTGGCGAATTCTGGCGCTAAATCGTTCCAAACCGTCTTTAGCGGTAAGAACCAAACGACTATCCGCGAGAGTCCCGCATACCTTCCAACTGCAGGACTTGCAAATTCTAGTGGCATATATGGAGCTGGCTATGGTGGATACTATTGGTCGTCTACTAGAACCTATAACGTGGGTAGTGCCTATAATCTAAGTTTTAGCGGAGGCGGTTTTAACTTGCAGGCTACCAGCGATCGTTATAGTGGCTACTCCATCCGCTGCATAGCCAAGTAGACGTTGCGTCGTTCTCTATAAAGCTCCAAAAAGAGCGATGGCATCTTGCATTAATGGTTTATTAGTGGTAAGATAGGAATATAAGTGAGATTTAGTGGTTCTTAGGTTTTATACTAAGAATCACTTTTATTTCTTGCGTTTCGTCAGAATAGACGTCGCAAGTTGTTTTTCTTCGTCTCGCCATATTCGGTATCTTTCTCTTTTAAAACATTAAGCGGTATGAGGTTTTGATTTTACGTCATCGGCCTTACCAACTTTCTTGCAAGCACTCTCGCTCTTCTCTCTAGAGTATCATACTTTCTCTCAAAACACCAAGCACTAGCATGAAGAAAATAGCAAAAATGTAAAATGCCAACACCGCTGTTGGCATTTTCTCATGGCTTTACAGGGGTGGAGCTTCGACAAATATTAACAGTGCTACTAGCATCTGCACAGATAAAGTACTAGGCTAGTACGCTTTTGATGCTAATAGCTACTTCTTGCCCTGGTGCTTAGTATGCTCAGCGCGCCATTCGGCGACTTTGCCGTGGTGCCCGGAGAGCAGCACCTCGGGGACCTTCATGCCGCGGAACTCCGCTGGCTTGGTGTATTGAGGGTATTCGAGATTGTCGCCCTCGGAGAAACTCTCAATCTCGGCCGAGGTAGCGCCGCCGAGCACCCCTGGGAGCAGGCGAGTGATGGAGTCGATGATGATCAGGGCGGGCAATTCCCCGCCGGTGAGGATGTAGCTACCGAGGGAGATTTTGTGGTCAATAATGGAGAGAATACGCTCGTCGTAGCCCTCGTAATGCGGGCAGAGTATGATATAGTGCTTGAAATCTGGCGATTCTGATGTGGTAGACATTGATATTTTGCGCCCTAGAGGCTCAAATTCAGCCTCTGAGGCGGTTTTAGGCATAAGCGCGGCATTAGCAAGGTCTGCGCTCAGAGAGGCCTCCTGCGGCTCCTGAGAGGCTTCTACGGGGCTCGTCGAGGGGTCGATACCGGCGAACTGGCGGGCAAGGGCTTGATTCCAAGTCTGCCCTACAGGGGTCGGGATAATGGTCTCTGCGGTAGGGCTGAGCGCTTTGATGCTCTCGATTGCTGCAAAAACCGGTTCGCAGCGCAGAAGCATGCCGTCGCCACCGCCGTAAGGGGTATCGTCGACGGATTTGTGCGGACCGAGGCCAAAATCGCGCAGGTTCACATATTCCACCTCTATAATTCCCCGCTCCTGAGCTTTGAATAGCATCGAGCTGTCCAGATAAGGCTGGAGCGCCTCGGGGAAAAGCGTGATAATAGTGAACTTAATCTTTGGCATAACTGTCATCAATATAGCATAAAAAGCCGCCTCTGTAAAGAGGCGGCTAAGGTGCAGGTCGATCGGCTTTGTCAGGGACGTTGACGACGACGTGGTTCGGGCAGCCGCTGTTCATGACGATGCCTTCACCCAGGGAGATGCTCTGCTTGGTGGTGATGGAACGGATGTGGACGGCGTGAGAATTGTGGACGCCGGGCTTAGGATAGCGATTGCGGCGCTTCATGGTATATCTCACCTCTTTCCGAAACGGTCTCTAGCTATATTATAGCATGAAAACCGCCCCCATGAAGCATGGGAGCGGCTAAGGTGCGGCTACGGGATTAAACTTGGCATGGCACTTGATACCGTGCGCGAGACAGAGCAGGGACAACGAGACTCAGAAGATTTCATGGCAGGCGGAGGGTGCTCGGCGTCAGCTTCCTCTGGGATAGCGTTCGCAGCATTTGGCGGCGAGGCGAACGTCTAGTGCCAGTATCACGATGAGGATCACGCTGTAGTCTAACAACGTGCGGAGTACTGGGCTCATGACGGGGCTGATGAACGCGGTGAGCAGGAAGGACGCGTAGGCCGAAATGGTCAGCGGCGCGAGAAAGCCGCGTTTCGGCGTGACGTGCAGGAGCTCGGCAAGGTGCTTGAATTCTTGGCCAAACAGGCTGTCGATAATGCAAAGAATAGCGAATCCGCCGATGACCAGAGCGAAGTTGTTTGACGTCGCGAGTGCGATGCAGGGCAGGGTAAAGGCGACAATGTGAGCGATATTGAGAAGCTTCACGACGCTCTCGGAATGGTCGTACAGCTCGCTGGCGAGTTGCCGCAGCTGCTTTTCAGGATCATCAGGGCGATGGGACGGACTGGGGCCGCGGGGAATACTGGCTTGGCTCATGGGCATTTCCTCCAATAATGATTTTTAGGTGCGTAGCTTCTGTGATATTGTATAATACTTACGCTGAGATGTCAATGATGAAATTGGTCATAAAGCTAGTTAGGCGGCCGAAATGTCGACCGAGTAGTATGAAAGGACGAGCTGAGGACAGCGAACATAAAACTGACCCCTTGCGAGGTCAGTTGTGCTGATGCGCGCCCACCCTGGGGGGCACAAATACTTTTTGTTTTAATCCGCTGTTTGTCTTTAGTTTCATCTCCACACTCCACTAGACAAGATCTAATGGAACCCCTGGAGCGTACCAGCTTATGTTTATTTTAGCTTGAATTCGTCAAAACGTCAATGGTTTTCGTGAAAAAATGTGGGTCAATGTTGTGAAAATTACAACATTCAAGTGGGCAGTGATGCTAAAACACCCCGGCCATTGCTGGCCGGGGTGAGTGCTAAGGAAACAGGGGTTAGGCTGGCGACCCGTGGCTGGGCTTGGTACTGTCGCAGGCCATCTCCTGGGCGCCCTCAAGCGTGTAGGCGTAGTGGAAGAGGACATGCCGCTTCTCGCCCTCGCCCTTGACACACTCGCAGGCGTCCTCGCCAAACTCGTAGTGGATGTCGTCATTTTGCTGAGACTCGCACTGCGGCAGGAGGACGTCCTCCATGTAGGCACGGTAGATGGGGCGAACGGCCCGGTAGGTGTTGGCGTAGACTTCGCCGGCGGAGAGCTCCGCTGCGATCCAGCCGCACATCATCTTGCGACTGCTCAGGAAGAAGTTCTCTCTGGTGTGCGCCAACACAATGTAATCGGTGCACAGATAACGCGCGGGGTCATCGTTGACGCGCCAGGCGGCGACCACATGCAGTTTCTGGCCCAGCTCGCTCTCGGGTGTGATCAGCTCGGGGAGCTCGGCGACGCCCTTGTACTGCACGCCCAGCATAGTGTGCGTGCTGATGTCGGGGTGGCGCAGCCGGAAGATGGGTTTCCCGCCGTCGTCAGGCTTCTCGTAGAAGTTGCCGGTGGCCACGTAGATAGCGTAGTCGTCACAGGAGCGCCCGGTAGCAATCACGTAGTCCAGCTCGAAGACCGTGCTCGCGCTGTCGTCGCAGCATTCGGTGTCGCCGGGGATGAACGGGTTGCCGTCGCCGCGCATGGGGAGCTCTTGCGGGAAAGCCGTGCGGAACGGCTCGGCCCCAGGCTCGTCTTTGGGCGTGGCGATCATCTCGCCATCCTTCAGCTCGTAGGTATAGGAAGCGTACAGCTTCTCGGCAGCCTGCTCAGGGGTGAGTTTAATAGTCGCCATTAAAATAACCTCTTTTCTAAAGATTTTGACGTTTCCTAGCTGTAAAATACGAGGTGTGGCTCTCTTAGCGTACAGATTAATAGCTAGGAACGACCTTATACTTCTATTGTACCACAGATTACTTAAAATGTCAATGGTTATAACGCTGTTTTGAACGTTATGGCAAGAAAAATGAGCTTAGTTTGGCAAGTTTGGTGCGGCTAGCGCTGGATGATTCTACCAATCTTCGACTAGAGTAAACTCTTTGCCAGCGATCGAAATGATCGACTCGGGAGCAGCGCCCTGGGAGGTGAGCTCGGCGCGGATACCCATTTTCTTCAGGATGTCGCGGAGGCGGTTGACGGATTCGTAATTGTTGAGGTCGGTGCGGCGGGCAAATTTCTCGATTTTCGGGCCGGTGACGATGAATTTATCGCCCTCTTTTTCGACTTTCCAAGCTTTCGAGAGCTGCTCGGAGGTGAGGGTGATGACGGGGAGCTCGGCGCCCGTTAATGATTCTCCTCCGTTCTGACTATCCTCTTGGGGGGCCTCTCGGGCACCCGTCTTTGTGGGGGCCTCGCTCTGCGCGTCGAGCGTGGCTGCATCACGAACGAGCGCTTGAGCTGCGGAAGTGGCGTGCTGAGCCACATCAGTGGATGTAGAGACAGTATCCTTCAGCTTCACTAGCTCCCGCAGTAATTCCTTGATCCCCTGGCCAGACTGGGCAGAAATGGCGAAGATCTGGGCGGCGGGGTTCACGGCGAGGATGGAATCTTTTTGCATTTGAATGATTTCGGGGTCGACGCCTTCGCATTTGGTCAGAGCGACGATCTCAGGGCGGGCGCCGAGGTCGCCATAGCGGCTGAGCTCGCCGCGGATGACACGGTAAGCTTCGCCGGCGTCGTCGTTATAGACGTCGACGAGATGGAGCAAAACGGCGGTGCGCTCGACGTGGCGCAAGAAATCGTGGCCGAGACCCTTGCCCTCAGCGGCACCTTCGATGAGACCTGGGATATCAGCAATCAAGAGGTCGTAGTCGTCGATGGTAGCGACGCCGAGCTGCGGAGTGAGCGTGGTGAAGGGGTAGTTCGCGATCTCGGGGCGGGCGTTAGAAACGACCGAGAGAAAAGTGGATTTGCCGGCGTTTGGTAGGCCGACCAGACCGATATCAGCGATTAACTTCAGCTCAAGCGTAGCCTCGAAAGCTTCGCCCGGCTCGCCAACCTCGGCGATCAAGGGAGCCTGGCGCGTAGAGGACTTAAAATGAGCATTGCCGAAGCCGCCGTCGCCGCCCTTGGCAATGACCGCCTCTTGCTGGTCGACGGTAAGGTCGGCAAGGACCTGGTCGTCGCGTTTGACGATAGTACCGATAGGAACCTCGACAATGAGGTCTTTACCGGAGCGTCCAGCGGAGCGCTGGCCAGCACCTTTCTTACCATCTTCAGCGGTCAGCTCAGGATTGTAGCGAAAGTCAAGGAGAGTGTTCGTGTCTTTGTCGGCCTTAAAGATGATTGAGCCGCCTTTACCGCCGTCGCCACCGTCGGAACCGCCCTTCGGGATGTAAATCTCGTGGCGAAAAGATACGGCGCCATCGCCACCCTTGCCGGCTTGAAGTTTGACTTTTGCGGTATCTACAAACATGATAGCTTTATTATAGCATAAAACTTGATTATGAGAAAATGGAGTGAAATTCAGCAGTTTTACTACATAGATATGCTATTCTGGTTATAGTTTTGCATTCTAAGGACATTTAGAGGCGATTCTAGCGGTTTTTGTGAAAAGGTGGATATGACCAAGGTCTAGGGGGAAATGCGCCAGAGAGGTGGGATCAGCGGGCAGGACGGTATTAGTGAATATAGGTGAAGTTGCCGACAACGTTCGCAGGGATAGTAGATTCGGTGATGACATTGAGGCGATAGCCGTAGTTCATTTCGCGCACAACTAGAGAACCGTCGTCGAGGATACGCAAGACGACACCGACGTGACCATACCAGCCGGCAGTAGTCTGGAAAACGGCACCAACCTCTGGGGTGTGGTCGACACGCATGCCGAGAGCGCTAGCATTAACCGCCCAATATTTCGCATCGCCCGTAAGCGCGGAAGGTAGCGGACCGAGGCTGTAAGGGCTGGTGGCACGCCACCACCAAGCATAGTAGGTACATTGACCCCAGACCATACGGTTGTCGTAGCCGCCACTAACGGCTTCGTAGACAACGCGCATATCTTGGCGGTCAGAGGTAGAACCGTAGTAGGTATAGACATATGCCGGGACGTACTCGGGGCGCTCGGTCAGAGGCAGACTGCCGCCAGGAAGGACGATAGACATACCGTCGACTAAGCCGGTCTCCTCGAGGTTGTTATAAGAGATAATACGATCGGCTTGGGCGCCATAGCGGCTAGCGAGCGTCTCAGGGGTATCACCCGATTTAACGGTATAGATAATGCCGGCAGTCTTCGGGATAGAGAGAGCCTGGCCGACCGAGACATCGGTGGTCTTGAGACCGTTCGACCAACGGATGAGATCAGTGGTCAGCTGAGTGCGATACTCGATGGAAAGCTTATTCACGATAGATTCCATCGTATCACCGTCGGCGACGATGTAGGTTTCGATACCTGGGGAATAGCTAACGGCGACGTAGCCAGGCTTCTCGATCTTGTCAGTGCTGGTCTGGCTGATCTCTTTCAAAACAGAGGCGGCAACGTAGTTACTAGAGACGGAGTCGGTACTAGCGAGGCTAAACGAGCTGGAGAGGTTCGCTACGACGTAGAGCTCAGAGAGCTGGTCAGCAGAGACGCTATTGCTGGCGGCCATGGCGCTCATATTGAGGCTGGCGCTGCCAAAGCCGTCTTTGTCATCGGAGCCGAATTTCGCGACTGCAAAAATCAAGGCTGCAGACAAGATATAGGGTATCGTGCGCCCGAGTTTCCCCCAAAAACCGCTTTTCTTTGCTTTCTTTTTCATAATTTAATGTTTTCGTAAGCTCCACACCGGCTTACGCCCCCAAAATCGTGATATACTAACTCCTTAATTTACCCTATAATGACACGTTGCAGAGTTCTTGACAATGATCGGCCGCATTCTGCATATGTTCATCATAAGTACTACTATAATACATCAAACCATCGTCTCCTGTCAAGAAGTAAACGTACTCGGAAGCACTTTCATCAGGGGTAGCGGTGGCAAGCAAAGCCTCGAGACCAGGGTTAGAAATGGGCCCGAATGGAAGACCAGGGTATTTGCGAGTGTTATATGGAGAATCGATCTCAAGCGCCATGGCATTGTCGGTATAGACTTCACGGTTCGGGTCGGCGAGATCGACGGCGTATTGAGTAGTGACGTCGCTGCCGAGTTTACCGCCCTCGGCACCAGCGAGGCGATTATAGAAGACTTTGGCGACTTTAGCCCAATCGGCAGCATTATTAGCTTCACGCTGGACGACAGAGGCGAGCGTAATGCCTTGATAGAGATTAAGCCCCTGTGCAGCGAATTTCGCCTGGAGATCGTTCTCTTTGAGAACTTTTGCCATTTCGTTCAAAGTGGTCTCGATGATAGCTTCGACATTCTCGTCGATGTAGAATTCGTAAGTCTCACCGAAAATATAGCCTTCGAGCGATGTATTCTCGGGCTTACCCTCGAAAATCCAGTCGTAGGCTTCGTCGTGATATTCTTTCGCAAAGGCGGCGTCGACAGTCTCTGTGGTGTAACCCTGATTGACGAGCTTCGCTTTAATCTCGCGAATGGTCTCCCCAGGAAAAATCGTCAAGCTGAAGACATTACCAGTACCGCCTTTGACTAGAGCGTCGGTGATTTCCTCGACCGACATCACCTTAGAGAACTGGTATTCGCCGGCCTTGAGAGATTTGTTGCCCATATTGAGGCGAGCATAGACTTGAAAGACGAGGCGGTCGCGGATCAAACCAGCCTCCTTGAGGCTAGCGGCAATTTTGTCGACACTTGAACCACTTTCGACAGTAAAACTAGTAGTGGCGCAGATGTCGCCGTCAGAGGTAGAGCTGGAATCTTTGCAGCTGACGTTGGTTTCAATAACTGGGCGGAGGTTATAGCGATAGTAGCCATAAACGACAGCAGCAGAGATACCGATGAAGGCTGCGAGCGTGATCAGCACCGTAGCGAGACGATGCGACTTGGCGCCCTTTACAGTCTTATGCTTAGCGGCGGCAGCCCGCGTAGTGGGCTTACCGGTCTTTTGTTCGAGAAAATCTTGTAAGATAATAGCAGCGGCCTCCGAGTCAATATCACCTTTTTTATAACCTTTTTTACGATTCTTGAGACGTTTCTCAGCCTCGACAGAGGTCAGAGATTCATCTTGGAAGCAGACTCTAGCGCCTTCAATTTCGCGCTTGAGCTGCTGAGCGAATTTACGAACGTAGCGGCTTTGCTCAGTCTCCTCACCGTGAGAATTGCGCGGCAGACCAATGACGAAGCTATTGATATCCCAGGCCCGCGCGAGCGAGGCGATTTTCTTAAACTCGGTACCGTCCACTTCTACGGCGCTGTAAGGAATAGCGATGCGAACGGAGGAGTCGGCCTTAGCAACGCCGATGCGTTTACTACCAACGTCTAGGGCGATGAGTTTCATGCGCCATCCTCCCCCGTCAATACGACAGTGATCTTGCTGGTATCGTTTGGCACAGACCAGACCCAGAAGAAGGAAGTCTCGATATTAACGGAGCTGACGCCATTGATAGAGCGGAGAATAGAGGCGACTTGGCCAGTCTTCTTGCCTTTGACCTTGTCGATGATATCATTCTCGGTGACGGTCGGGCCAGTGTCGACGGTAGACTTCAGGCGGGCTTCATTCTCGATGTCAGTAAAGCGCTCAAAGTACGGCTCGCCGGTGCTATAAATCTTCTGGTCAGGGGCGACTTCAGTCTTGAGTTTAATGTACTCGTCAATAGTGTTCTTGTTGACGACGTAAATCGAATAAACAACCTTCACCTCGGCGGTAGGCTTAGCATCGTCGGCGATCTCTTCGCTGCGGTCAGGGCTGGTCTTCACTTCAGTGACTTCACCCTTGAAGCTGGCCTCGATCGGAATGACATCTTTGCCGAGATCGGCCATAATGTCTTCTCTACCCTCAAGCGTATGCTCGGCGAGCTGGGCTTCTTTGACTTTGTCGACATCTTCGTCGCTGATGATACGCACCATGTTGGTAGTGCCACCAGAGATAGCATTAACGTTGGCGAGCGAAGCACCGTCGTAAGCGTTCCAGCGGCTGCCAGCGTTGATATTGTAATCAGTACCAGAGGCGGCGGCTTTGATCGGCGCGCTCACGCTAAGGGTGCAGGTGATACCAGTGCTAGTCATACGGATAGTACCGCCAGTACAGGTCGGATTGACCTCAGTACTGGTCCATTCGATGGTCTGAGTCTCTTGGATGATATACTGAAGCTCGTTATTGCGGCTATCTTTGGCGGTGATGGTGCCGCCAGCATTGAGCGAGAAAGCGCAGCCATTGAGACATTCTTGGCCGCTAAAAGTATAGGTAGCGGCGATGCGGCCCTCGGCGCGATCGCCACGGTCTTCCTTACCGGTAGCGGCGATGTCGGTCTTGTAAGTATTCTCGAGGGTGATTCTCTCGGCGAAAAGAAGATTTTCCTCGAGATTTTGCGCGTTCTGGTCGGTAGTGAAGCGGACGTTTTCAGAGAAGTTATTTGGCGTGCTACTGATAGCGACGGTAATCTTAACGGCGGGAGCGAAGACGAAAGCCCAGACCAGCACGGCGATCAGCACTACGGCTACCCCTGAGCCAATGAAGATCCATTTGCGGTATTTTTGGAAGAAAGAGTCATTTTCACCATTTTTGGGCTGTTTCCTCTTGGATTTTCCCTTCTCTGGGCCTTTAGAGCCCTCCTGGAGGGTTTCTTCGTTCAAGTCGAGTGTATCGGCGCTTTCGACCGAAGAGGTCTTGGAGGGCGAATTTGGGGCCTTAGCGGCGAATTTGCCGTTTTTATCGTTTTTGTGAGCTTTTTTTGGGTCTTCTTCGAGATCTTCGTCGATAATCTGCTCGCCAGACTCAGCATCTTTGACATTTTCCTCGGTAGGAACGATCGGGCGCGACTGAAGGGTCTTAGCGACCGGGATCTTGGCCATCATGGCCATTTTGATAATTGCAGGATCGGCAGTAACGATCACGGCAACTTTGTCGCACTCTTTAGCTACCCGCGCGACGAGCTTCATATTGACTGCGCTGCGCAAGATTGAAGCTTTTTTAGGGGGGACGAGAGCAACGAGTTTTTGTTCCGCCTGTTGGAGCTTAGTCAAGATGTCGGTGATATCATCTTCCGGCTCCAAATAAATAACTTCCTTGTTCATATAATCCTACTATATCACACATTCAGGCGCTTGTGCTAAAAATCAATTTTTGTCATTTTTAGTGCGCTTGTGCTAAAATAGTGATAAATATGGGTTTATTTGGGAAAAAGAAAGCAAAAAAGGCGCTCGGTGGCGTGGATACGGCAGAGCTGGCGCAGCGGTCGCTGGACTTCATTACAGAGGCAGTAATGGTGATCAGCCCGCAAGGCATGATAAAATTTGCTAATCCAGCTGCAGGGGCGATGACAGGGTTCGGCGAGGCGGATAATGTAACTGGGCTGGATTACAAATTAGTAATCTTCCTGGAGGATGCTCAACAGCAACCGATTGAGCCAACCGACAACCCGCTATATACAGCTTTGATGCTGAACCGCCCGCTAAACACGCGAGGGTATGTGCTAGTGGCGGCGCAGAGCGAGAAACGGATCGCGGTAGACCTCGCGTGCATTCCGACTGGGGATGAGAATGCGGACCGGCTGGTGACGTTTCGGGATATTACAAAAGAGGTGGCGGAAGAGCGCGAACAGGCCGACTTCATCTCGACGGCGAGCCATGAGATGCGGACGCCCGTAGCTTCGATCGAGGGGTATCTGGGATTGGCGTTGAATCCGCAAACAGCGACGATTGATGACCGCGCGAAAAAATATCTCGAGGCAGCGCACGCAGCTAGTCAGCATCTAGGGAGATTGTTCAAGGATCTCCTTGACGTGACGAAATTTGATGATGATCGAGCGAAGATACACATGATACCAGTGGACGCGGTAGAGGCGGTGGCTTACATTGCGAATGAACAGATGGAAGCAATCGAAGCAAAGAAACTGCGCTACAGCTTCGGCGGAGTGCCAGCAACCAAGAACTCAGATAAGAAGCGGTTGACACAGAAGATCTATATGGCGGTAGACTACGACTTCTTGCGCGAGATTGTGAATAATCTACTAGGAAACGCCATTAAATATACTCCTGAGGGCGGAGAGATTAAGATCAATGTGAAGGGCGAAGCAGATAAAGTGGTAATCTCGGTGGCGGATACAGGGATCGGAATACCGTCGGATGACCTTGCGCACATTTTCCAGAAGTTTTACCGCGTAGATAATTCGCAGACGCGACAGATTGGCGGGACGGGGCTGGGGCTCTACCTCGTGAAGGAGCGTTCAGAGGCGATGGGCGGTCGCGTGTGGGTGGAGAGTGATTTCGGACATGGCTCGACGTTCTATGTGTCATTGCCGCGGATTACCGAGTCGGAGTACGAGCGGATGAGGATTGCCTATGGGAATGAGAAGATGGTGCGGACGCCGTTCGTGGCGCCAGTAGTGGGGACGGCTAATCTCACTCTGAACGCGAAGCCTGCGAACGAGGTGGAGCGTACGGTGACGGGCGGCTCAACCGTACAGATACAACCGAGTAGCCCAGCTCAGGCTATGCCGGCTGCGAGCCCGGTGAGCGTAGAAGGAAGCGAAATGATTAAGAGCCACAAGATATTGGGAGATAGCACACCGGCGACGGCGCCGACCGTTGAGACGGTGAATCTATGCGATGTGCCGAGCCATTTGCCGCCGTCGGCACAGGGTCGGATGGCGGAAGAAACACCCACTCAGCCTACCACAGAAGAGCCTCAGATTTTCGCACGCAAGAGTAAAGTCTTACAACCGACCCAAAATATACCAAATAATACAACCCCTAATCAACAATAAGGAGAAGACATGAGCAAAGTAATGATTGTGGAAGATGATGATAGTCTGCGCGAGATCTATGCGATTCGCTTGACTGCCGAGGGCTATGCGGTGGTAAGTGCGCATGATGGCGAAGAAGCGCTGGCGGTGGCGGTGCGTGAACGGCCAGATTTGATTATATCTGACGTGATGATGCCGAAGATTTCGGGGTTCGATATGCTAGATATTCTCCGCTCGACTCCAGAGACACAGAATATCAAGGTCATCATGATGACGGCGCTCTCATCTGAGGACCAGCGTGAGCGAGGCGAGAATCTCGGCGCAGATCGCTATATCGTGAAGTCGCAGGTCGGGATTGAAGATGTAGTGAACGTGGTGCACGAAGTACTGGGTGACCGCGACGCGAATGGAGTGATCAATCCGAGCGCACCAGCGGCAGCACCAGCCGTACCTGTAGCTCCAGCGACAGCGCCGACTACGCCTGCAGCCTCTGCGACGCCGGCACCGACCACAGCGCCAGTGGCTCCCAGTGCGTCAGCCGTGGAGCCTGCGCCTGCCCCAGCGACAGCTTCAGTTGCGACAGGCATTAATACTGCGAACCAGCCAGCTGTACCGACGGTTTCTACCACTCCGGTGCCTCCTGTCTCGACACCCGCGCCAGCTTCAGCAGCCGCACCAGCGCCGCAGGCTCCTGCTACGCAGTCTACTCCGACGACATCTACGCCCGTGCCGGCCACACCGGCAGCACCTACTTCTACACCGACTGCGCCAGTGGCGTCTGCACCTACTCCAGATGGTGCGAATTCTACCCTGCCGAACCGTGCACCGAATTTCTCGCCGAATGACGCGAGCTTAGGCCCGCAATTATAGATTGACGGGCGTGCGATAAACTGTTAAAGTGAGAATATGGAAAAGCCGATTCGTCTGAATAAATATCTTGCAGAACATCTGGGCTTGTCGCGACGACAAGCAGATGATTTGATAGCGGCGGGTAAAGTACAGACGAATGGGAAAACCGCGGTCTTGGGGGCGAGAGTTGATAAGAATGATATTATATTATGTAATGATAAGCCTGTCGAGAGCAGCGTAGAGCATATTTATCTAGGACTAAATAAGCCAGCTGGGTATGTCTGTTCGCGCAAGCGCCAGGGGGAATTTCCGACGATTTACGAGCTTTTGCCGGAGAAATATCACAAGCTGAAGACAGTCGGGCGGCTAGACAAGGATTCTTCGGGGCTGATTCTGCTGACGAACGATGGCGACTTTGCGTTCAAAATGACCCACCCGAAGTATAATAAGACGAAGCTCTACGAAGTGGAGCTGGATCGAGCTCTAGAGCCGCTCCATCAGCAAGAGATTGCGGATTTCGGGATCGAGATTGGCGATGGAGTGTCGCGGATGGGTCTAGAACGGTTAGATGAGGGACGGAAGGACTGGCAGGTAGCTCTACACGAGGGGCGTAATCGGCAGATTCGGCGGACTTTTGGTGCGTTGGGATATACGGTAGTAAGGCTACACCGGGTACAGTTCGGACCATATCGGCTGGATGGATTAGAGTCAGGTAAGTTTACAGAAGTACCAAAGAAATAGGAGGAAAAATGGCGGAAGAATTCTTTGATTTATTAGACGAAGAAGGCAATAAGACGGGCATGACCAAGGCGCGGAGCGCTGTGCACAGAGATGGAGACTGGCATGCTGCGATTAATGTGCTCATAGTGAACGAACGGAACGAGATATTACAACAAAAGCGTGCTGCAGATAAGGACAGTTATCCAAACATGTGGGATTTATCTTGCGGCGGGCATGTGCTGGCGGGCGAGGATGCATTGACCGCCGCACGGCGTGAGCTTAAGGAGGAGCTCGGTATGAATGTCGCTGCGGAAGATTTGGTCCACATTGGTACTTTTAAGACGAGTGCGCATCCGACGCCAGATTTTATCAATAATACTTTTGAGCACGTTTACCTAGTACACACAGATAAGACGCTTTCCGACTTTGTTATTCAGACCGAGGAGCTATCTGAGCTCCGCTACATCCCCTGGCGCAAGCTAAGGCAGATGCTGGCAAAGCCCCGGCTGGAAGATATGCTGCGGCATCGGAAGCAGTATAATACATTGTTCGAGATCCTAGAGCGAGAAGGTACCTAGTTATTGTGCTGGGTGCAAAATTTATTTCATAAAGACTTCCAATATATATATATATATATATGATAAAATGATGTTATGACATTAAGCTTACAACATATTAACAAATCTTATGGTAAAAAGCCGGTACTGACCGACGTGAATTTCGCCGTGGAAGACGGCACTTTCGTGATGCTACGCGGAGTGAGCGGCTCGGGCAAATCGACGCTGTTGAATATCATTGGCGGGATCGAGCCTGCAACGAGCGGCGAGGTGATTATCGACGGCAAGAACATTTCAGCCTTGAAGTCAAAAGAGCGGGTGGATTTCTTTCGTCACAAAGTCGGGTTCATTTTTCAAGGATTCTATTTACAGCCACAGCTGACGGTTGAGGAGAACATAGCGCTGATGGGGATTTTCGCAGGAATGGCAAAGTCTGAGCGCGAGATGAGAGCACAGGAACTGGCCGCGAGCCTAGGAATAGAGCAGGTCTTAGAGCGTAAGCCGGCGGAAATTTCTGGCGGGCAAGCGGAGCGGGCGTGCGTGGCGCGAGCCCTTTTCATGAATCCGCGGATTATCTTGGCGGACGAGCCGACGAACAATCTTGACCCCGAGAACGCGCGAAATGTGATCGAGCTACTCAAGAAGGTCTGGCAGGATACAGGCGCGACGGTAATTGTGGCGAGCCATGATCCGATGGTAGAAGAATATGCGCAACAGGTGATTCAGATCAAAGAAGGTGCAGTGACGAGCGATACTAAGCCAGCCACTACGGAGACAGAGGCTAAATAATGGGCATGCGTCTAGGTGATGCTTGGCATATCAGTCTCCAGAGTATAGCTGCTTACAAGAAGCGCAGCATCATGACAGTAGTGTCAATATCGGTGCTGTTTGCGTTGATCATGCTGATGAACTTCTTGCTCTCTGGGCTAGAGCGAAGCGTGCTTGATGCATCAGCCACACAACTGGGCGGTAAAACTTATGTTGAGACACGTTTCGTGGATGACAGCGTGAGACTACAAGGTGGCAGAGGCGGATCGTCTGAAGTGCTGACAGACACTGCTGGAATCGTAGCGGCGCGGATAGCAAAGTATGATGGTGAGGTAGTTGGTAGCCTCAAGACCTACCGGTTTGACACGGTCACGAAAGCTGGAAGCAGGTATAACTATAATCCTACGTTTTATAAAGTGTTTGACGTTGGCGCGATAAAGGACTTCTTGATGGTGGATTTGACAACGGTCCCAGAAGACAGAGTGCCGGTCTTAGTACAAGAGAGGTACGCGAACGATCCGACAAATCTTAATCCAGATTACTTCGTAGTGGGAGTACTGCCGGATACAAGAACCGGTGCGCTGACCGTACCAAACGCTGCGTTAATTAATTTCCTTTTTAGCTTCATTAGCAGCCCCAATGTAGACTATGGTTTCTTGGTTGATGACGGGTCAGGGCGAGTAGACCGTTTCTTTGATCGCGTCGAGGAACAGTGTCGCGAGGCTTACCGTGTCGCTTACGACGAAGAGCCGACCTCGATGACGACACTCTCGAACCGCGACTGGCCCGAGACATATACCGTAGCGACTTTTGCAGATCCGTTTAACGCTTCGAAATATCGCGATTACTTTACAGATGGAGCGGAGTTTGGCTACGATATTTTTACAGGAGATTACCGAACCTATGGACTGTTTAGCAATACTATAGATGTGGCGGCTGGTTTTTTCACGATGGAATGGCTGCTGATGATAGTGGAAGTAGTTTTCTTAATTATCGCAGTATGGATCGCGACGGCGACTTTTAGTCATTTGATTGGTCAAGAAGCGCAGACAATCGCCCTATACCGGTCGTTTGGTGCGAAATCGGGTGATATATTGCTCATTTATTTTTGCTATATGCTGCAGCTGTGCTTACTGGCGGTGGGGCTATGTGTCGTATTGGCGCTGCTGGTAGCAGGAGTAATAGCCTTGATGGACGCTAGCAAAATCAGCCAAGCCTTGCAAAGTTATTATTATCTAGATGTTGCGCCAAAGGTGAATATGGTTGGCTTTGATTGGCGCTTCCTGACGGTAGCTTTGACGATTCTGCTGATCGCGCCGCTATCGCTACTGTGCTCAATACGAAGCTTTTCGAGTAAGAACATTGCAAAGAAGCTGAAGGAAGAATAAAGAATATGCGAATGGCAGACTTGCTGCGTTTAGGGACAGCGAATATCGCTGCGCAAAAGAGACAAAACTTCAAAGTAGTGATCATCGTAGGGATACTTTTTAGCGTAATTATCGCTGCGATATTACTTTTGCAGGGTGGTCAGAATGTTAGATACGGCGAGATTAACCGCGTCACGAAAGGCCAAGTCTTAATGCGGACGAAGATTGACAGCTACGTTTGCGAGCATGAACGATGCGACAGAGAAGCTTGGCTCGCTGAGGCGAAGGCAAATGTTGAAAAATATGACGGCGAAATACTACCAATGCAAGCCTACAGCGTAGCGGGAACGACATTTTATGCGCTCCCAGCGGAGACTTTTACGGTCGAGAAAACGCCTCCGCAAGACACTGTGCCAGTGGTGTTGCCGATAAATATGGCAGCAGTATTGGCAGGTATAGAGCTCCCTACGACAAGCTATTATGCGACGAACGCCGAGGCGGTGGCGGAGAATGTAGAGCTAGTGCAGAAGATTTATCGTGAGGTGAAGGGTAAAATAGTAATGTTGCCTGATAGCAATGTCAAATACTATATTCTGGACTTAGCGCCCGGCAATATGAGTTTTAATATGAACAACTCTGAAGTAATCGGACTGAATGCTTTGCTTAGTATTGCCTTGCAGACGGGTTCATCTAGCTTATTGCCACTCATCGTGCGGGATGTAGAAACCAATCTTAGCATGTTGGCACCAGTCGAAACGCCGGGTGAAATCTGGGCGGCTTTCCCAAGTATGCAGACAGCCGCAAATTATGCACATGACCCACTCAACGAATGTAGTATCTCCCAGCAAGACACCAACACTTGCCCAGCAGCACATCGATATAGAGTGATGGATACCTTTGGTGAGGGCTTCGGCACTGGCGTAATCGACGAGGAGCACTATTATCAGATGATATGGCAGATTCTAGATGTAGCGACAATAGTTCTGGTCGTCATTGCGATTATAGTAATGGCTTCTACCTATACACGAGTCCTGGCACAGAATACAAAGGTAGTCTCGCTGTACCACACAATGGGAGCAACGAAGTCGGACATCCGGAAGATCTACTGCGTGTATCTAGTCTGCATAAGTTTACTTGCTAGTGGCTTTGCGTTGGCAGTTGGGCTGCTACTAGTACTAGCTATAAACCTTACAAGCGCCACGGCTTTGACACAGACTCTAGCACTAAACCTCGGCAGCTTGAAACATGCAGTCTGGGTAATAGGGTGGAATTGGCGGATCCTGGCCATACTCTTAGTGCCGCTACTAGTCGCACCGCTAACGATTTTGCTCAACAATGGCGCTTTTGGCGCCAAGAAAGTCGCGCGCAAGCTAAAGTAGCCTCCCCTAAAATTCTCCAGAACTCGCCAGATGGCGCAGTCTACTAATGAAGTTCCGTTTGGCGTCCGATTCGTCGTAAAATGATAGCCCGATAATATTGGTATGACCCGTTTCGTCATCAATAGTAGTCTGGATCTGAGACAAAAAACTGTCTTGCCAATGATTACTGTGAGATGATTTGGCATCTTCTGCTTTTAAGAAGATCTGCCAGCGGAGATTACGCTCTAGGTCGTGCGCAATGAGTAGATAGTCTGGCATCAAACTACGACCATTTTCAAAAGTGTAAAGCGGGGTCTTTTTGACGTTCGGCAAAAGGTAGATATCTTGCCAGTACTTGGTGAGAAAGTCTATCGTATCATCAATGGCAAGGACGAGAGCTTTACTGGTGTTGGCGTCGTAATTCTCGTCGTAGATATACCAAGGTTTGTCAGCGATAAAGAGCGCATATTTTACATTATCGGGCAGCGTCTGTGCGAGACCATATTCATGGTCAGAGGGGTGCTGGCGGCGGTAGTATTTACGCTTGAGCTGGCTCGGAAAAAGTTCTGCAAGCACCTGTGCGCGGAAAGTCTTAGTACCGATATATCCGGCCGTCCTGACAACCATTTGTGCTTCGAGCTGGCTGAGTACGCTGCTTGCGATATAGACTTTTCGCTCGGCGGTAAGCTGGCCTTGCTGGAGATCCACGCCCGAGACAGCGACAGAAAGCTTGCCTAGTTGGTCCATGAATTCGTCGGCGCTCTGGAGGTTCGGCAGATGCGTTTGAAGCTGGTCGAAACGAAAGGCTTTATTGCG
This sequence comes from uncultured Candidatus Saccharibacteria bacterium, assembly GCA_964508115.1. Lineage (GTDB taxonomy): Bacteria > Patescibacteriota > Saccharimonadia > Saccharimonadales > Saccharimonadaceae > Nanosyncoccus. The sequence continues at coordinate 4,270 of CAZDQY010000009.1, read as the reverse complement.
CGACATGGCGTAGCGGATGAGGTTCTTATCAATTTCTGCGCCGAAAGTGAAACGATACTGAGTAGTAGTGATAGGCACTGCAGGTTTTGACGATGTAGATGTTCCAACATTCGCTGACGCAGACGCTGCGGGATTCTGGTCTATAGCACTCTGCGCTGCCGCATTTGACGATGGGCCGCTTAGCACTGCGGGCGACGCAGGCTCATCAAACATCGCCGTGATTACACTGAGCTGGCTCGGCACCTGCACAGCGAACGTCTGGCGGCTATCATTTAGATCCTGAAGACCACTCAGCATGGGGAGTGGCGTTCGCTCGTTGAAATAGACGACGCCGTCGCGATAGATCTGCGAGCGCTTAAAACTATTTTTGAGGTGGAGGGTGCGCTCGATATAGTCTTCGTCGATCAGACCGGAAGTAATAAGCGCCTGCCGAAGCTCTTGGATGTATTTTGGATTATTGGCCGAATGGTAATGTAGCTGCTCAAGCAGGCGCAGAGGCTCGGATTCGTTATTATCAAACTTGCGAATGTATTTCTGTCCTGTATCACCCACGATGAACGGATAATATCGAGCACCGCGACCGATGAGCTGCGCTTCGCGCATGGTAGTCTTGCCGGGATGATTATTACGAGCATCGCGAGTATCGTAGAGACGTACAATGTCAAAGAGATTCAATACATCCCAGCCCTCGTTTAGCATGTCAACTGCGAAAATAGCACGGTAGCCATTATCCTCATCTTCGAGCGAATTGAGACTGATTTGTTTATCGCGGCTAATCGTATTGCCATCTACGAGCAGAAGGCGTTCTTTTAGAAAATCATTTTTAAGTTCGCTGGCGAGATCCGCAAGGCTGAGATCGATACCCTGAAAGGCTTCGGCAAGGAGGCTGCTAGCTTGCGACTTCTGCTCCGTTAAAAGCTCTGGTGTGAGCTTAGAAATCAGTTGACAAAAGCTCTCGTAGTTTTGCTTGTTTTCGGCGATGGTACGCGATTTGAAGAGGACGACCGGCTTGAGCCAGATGCCGTGCCGCAAGGCGACTTTCTGACGATACTGAGAAATGATGATAGCCTGCAGCATGCGGGCCTCGACGTCAGAGTCGACGTGATAGATTAGCACATCCTTGCTATAACCATCAGCGCGAAAGTGCCGCAGGTCGTAGCGATAGAGAATACGGTCGCGATATTTGCGCCGGATGTTGGAATCTTCGAGATCAATCGTCGCGGTGAACTCGAGGAGAATAGGCTCCTCCGCGGTACGGGTAATAGCGCTAACGGTTGCTTCCCAGCTACGGTTTTCCGCAAGGTCAGCCTTGTTTAGAAGCGTCCGGGAATTATTATGGTGCGCCTCATCACCAATGAGGGCAACTTTTTGCTGCTCGAAATCGTGCAGAGTTAGATGATTCTCATGCGGAACATTGAGCTCATTATGCAGACTTTGGATCGTGGTGAAGATAATATTGATAGAATTAGTTGCGCCCTGGCTAAAACTTGCGATATCATGTATTTCGACCTGCTTGCCGTCGATAACGATCGGCGTGGAGAAGAGGTATTTCTTGCTGGCTGGGTTAGTAAAATTATCACGTGTCTTCTCAATAATGTTCGTACTATTGACAAAGTAGATAAAATTCCGATAGCCACGATGGTAGAGGTCAAGAATGAGCGCCGCCATGATCGTGGTCTTACCGGAGCCGGTCGCCATATTAAAAAGAAGCTCAATAGGATTCGCACCATGCGGACGTTCGACGAAATGTAGCCAACGGCGGACGGCTTCTTCTTGATAGGGGCGCAGGGTATGAGCGAGATTGTCAGTGATATGCTTAGGTATACTTGGGAGCTTCTGATCCGCTAGGTCGCCAGAAGTATATCTATCACACAATAATTCTCCACCTTTGTCAATAGGCATAATTCCCTATGCTCCATAGAATTCGCGGTTAAACTTCTTGTCTGGCTCGGAGATATGATAGGCGGAATCATTCATCTCGGAATAGTTAAGGTAGAGCGCATTATTATCAATTAGTTCAAGCAGCAGACGCTTCTGATCGGCGAAAGATAGTTGGTCGAACTCATCTTGATCGAATTTTTTAGGGTTGATGCGATAGGACAGAAAGGAAGACTTAAGAGCTTCGTCAAGTAGCGTCTTGATATTATTATCATCTGCTAGCAAAACTTTCTCGCGGAATTGGTTAGCGTCATTCTTGATATGACAAGCGACAAAAGAGCCACCGCCGCGCCAATTCATTATCCTAGAGACGCCAGTTTGTTCGCCGTCGATAACATTTTGCAGACGCACCACGGCGTCATTTTGGTCATACCAGAGCTGCTCGATACCGATATATTGGCGTCCCATTTTGTGTGCGACAGCGGCAGTGGTGCCAGAGCCTAGGTGATAGTCGAGGACGATGTCGCCGGGCTTAGTTGTGAGGTCAATAATGCGGGCGAGAAGTTTCTCAGGCTTCTTCCCAGCGCGCAGGCTCACGCCACCTTCCTGGAAAAGGTTGTTGAAGGAAATGTCCGTCCAGAGATCGCAGGCGAGCTTAGCAATCTTGTTGCCGGTTAGGGTTGGTTTGACTGACTTCGCGAGATATTGCACTTGGTGGCCATCATAAGCATAGTAGCCGGGCATCTCTACAACCGGTTGGACATGTTTCGCTTGATATTTGGGCTGGTTTTTAATAAGTGCAGGGGCGGCGACTGGCTGAAAAATATGGTCAGCATGAGTATAGACCCAATCGAGAAACTGCTGACTACCAATAGAAAAGTCCAGTTTCTCGGCGCGAAGCTTAGCACGGAGTGGGACGACGCTGCCGTCCGGGTTTTCATAGAGATTGTAGTGTTCGTCATAATCGGCGTTCTCGATATATTGCGGGTTAAACCTTGCGGTGCGCCCCTTATATACTAGGATAAATTCTTTCTCCTTGAGGATCTTCCGATCAGCATGAACAATTTTGACACCGTTAGGCGGGCTAACCTTGACGACGATCGTACTATCGAAGTCGTATTTGGAATCGATGAATAATTCGTCCATCAGCACGCGTAGATAAGCCTGTTCATTATCGTCGCATTGCACGAAGATAAAGCCGTCGTCAGCTAGGAGAGCTTTGGCGGCTAGGAGACGGTTCCGCATAAAGGTGAGCCAAGTGGAATGGTTAAAACGATCATTATACTTAAATGAATCATTGCCGGTATTATAAGGCGGGTCAATATAGATGAGCTTGACTTTACCAGCGAAACGCTTCTTGAGCGAGTGCAAGACTAAGAGATTATTACCCTTAATGATAAGATTGTCTTCGGCTCTGAGCTGGTCGAGATCGTGCTCGCCAGCAGCATCATGACGCTTCCAGTCGACGAAGACTTTGTCCTCCAGCAGAGTTGTGATTTGGTCGGGGGCGAGGACTTCGTTAAAAAAGACTTCTGCACGCCGTTTTTCTTCGCGTTCTTGGCCGCCTTCAAGCAAGCAATCTTTATATGGCCACTCAAGAACAACGCGCTGATCATCGCTGAGCTGCTGATGCTGGCAAGCGAGACCAATTTTTTGTGCGAAAGCCGTATAGGAGTCCGGTAAAAATTCCTTTTGCGAAATAAATTCTAGGAAAATATCTTTCTTGAAAACTGGGCCGGATGTAGTCTGCGTGAAGAATAGACCACTGATGACGCCGTCGGAGAGTAGTAGGTTCAGTAAATCGGTGTCGTATTTGCGGGCGAGCTCGGCGATGAGATTTTTACTAAGCCGACCGTCAACGATATAAGCCGGGATAGCACGAAGCAACTCGGCGAGACGTTGATAGGAATTTTGCATCTTGATCGGCTCCACTTTAGTATTACTTCTCTTAATTATAGCATATTCGTAAAGGTTCGGCGGAAGCTAAGCATGATAGCAGACATAGGGTGGTTGCCGTTCAGTCGCGCATTTTTTATTGGCTAGCGCCAACAAAAATGGAGCCGCGAGACGATTGGGTCGTCAGCTCCCTCGTCGAAATAAAATGAGCGAGCAAGCTCGCTATTTTCTTTCTCCTCGTGGAGCCGCGACCGAGATAGGCGAATTTTCTAAAGAAAATTCTTTCCGCGGGGCGTCGCCTCAAAAGAAAATGCGAGCATTTTCTTTGCTCGCCTCCTACCGCGTTGACCTCGGTCCCGAGTCCTGCGTCTCAGTCGCGCGTTCTTATTGGCTAGCGCCAACAAAAATGGAGCCGCGACCGAGACTTGAACTCGGGACCCCTTCCTTACCATGGAAGTGCTCTACCACTGAGCTATCGCGGCAACTGGTATTAGTA
>CAZDQY010000008.1:0-35880 GCA_964508115.1 uncultured Candidatus Saccharibacteria bacterium | reverse complement strand
AAATCGTATTCACTCTAAAAAGTTTGTTGTATTAAGAATGGTGTCGTGATAGATGACGACCAGATAGATACATCATCAATCTATATTGCTGATTTAATTTTGAGAATTGCTTCCGAAATAGAGAGCGTAGCAAAGACAATTTGTCGAGAGTCTGGCAGACATACAGATGAACATCGCCATTTTGACGGCGACTGTATAGAATCTATTCCGGGCATAGAGGACACGTTTGGCGTTGTAATCGCTCCAAGTATGCATTTTATGCAAGATGACAATCTTGTCTATTTTCCGTTTCGGAAGACCGATGTAAAGCCAGACAGTGCAATACCTATCTTCCCCTGGAACAACGCTTACCAGAATTTGAAGCATGATAAGTTGGCAACGATTGGAGATTTTGCCACGATAAAATACCTCCTATCGGCTTTTTCGGCATTAACTATATTACTATGTCTAGCAAAGGTTTTAACAAGTTCAGAGATTATTGCTTTGCCAGATGAAAATGGTATGTTTTGGAGACCTGGTCGGGGCGATATTCGTGCCTCATTGGATGATGATACATTGAAAAACTATATACAGAGTAATAATGGTCAAAATATAAGTTAGATTACTATCCCAAGAAATGTATCGCTGCTAGGTTGGTGCTTCTTCTTCCATACTTCCATCCGACAGGTTCCAAGTACCAAACCATATCGCTCGTCTTTTTCAATCCACTCAACACGCATAGTATTGGGATTTAAGAAGTGAGGTGTCGGTCGCCAAGGTATTGGTCTCGGTTTGATAGGCAACCCCATCCACGTGGGGTTCTTAGGTGGCGTATCTTGCCGCTGTGGGCGATTTATAGGCGATATGAGAGGCTTCTGACCATAACTCGGGGAAATGTAGGCTTTTCTCTGATAAGTGCGATGTCCGAGCCTCCTGATAGCCTCAATATTTTCTACACTTCGTTGAGTAGCCTTTACAAAGGCCTCGTTAAAATCCAAATGCGTTTCTCGCCATCTAGAGATAGTGCGGTCAGATAGTCCGCAAAAATAGGCCACATCTTTAAGGCAATAGCCCTGGCCAACCAGTTCTACGATTTTGTCGGCTAGGTCTTTTCTATATTTCGTTTTACGTGCCATAATCTGATTATACTGCACGATGGGCCGCTTATTTTTTATACTGAAAATCCAGTCTCTCTCCAATAGACATGGGCTTGGGTCGGCAAAGAATAACGTATCCCGAACCACAAAGTTCGACAAAACAGACAAAATGACAAAACATTCCCCGTCTAGAGATATAATATAGGTAAGATGGCAAAGACAATTACGGATACACTTATAGAGTTACTTCAAAATTTGATAGACAAATTAACTTACGGAAAATTACCGATTAACATCCCGATAGAAATCCCTAAAGACAATTTGGCTAGTTGGTATGCTGTCATGGAGTTCTTACGACGTAGTAAAGTCGCTGAGTATTACATAGTTGATATGCATGGAAAACCATACAGCCTTTCGCTGTCGCCCATAGACGAGCAATACAATCTCAAATATGTTTACACTGATATCAACGTTGAGAAACTAGAAGACATCTGCAAGGAATATCAAGTTCGTCATACGGAATCGTCTGCCCATAGAATGCAAAGAATGATGAATACCCTTAACCGAAAAACAACTGGGAATATACTTATAAACATAGGACCACGAATCCCTGACATAATTTATGACGTTAACCTACATTTTGAAAAAGGCAGCCTGATATTAAATTCTGATTTTTGTCGCCTGAAAATTCCGCAAACTGGCAGACCTGCAGATGTTTTGAATATCGTAGCAGCAAAAGGATGCCTAGATATCCCCTTTGGCAAAAATGCAATCGAAACAAAGTTAAGTAAAAGAATTAGCGACTCGCTACCAACTGTTTTTAAGGACAATATCCTGCGTCACGAATTGGCTATTTTTGCAGACATTAAACCTCAAGAAATCACAGTCTACTCAAAAGGCCAGTTACGAGAAAGCGAACTAAGACAAATTCAAAACAAAATCGAAAATTATTATGGCCAAAACTAAGATTTGCGGCGAGTTGCGTCGCTAATCTGTTAAATTAGCAAAATAGTTTCTTTCTTTTGGGTTGATATTGTACGGTCTATTTTTGAGGCCTATACTGGGGTCAGATGGCAAGAAAAGCCGCTTGACCCAATGCCATCTGTCGAGCGGCTTTTCCTAAATAAACTTTAATTCGAGGGGAGAAAGGATACTCTAGTGGAATACTCAGACCAACTATTGCGACAGTTTCAGAAGTCTTATGCTAACAAGTTCGGCGAAGATATTTCACTAGAAGTTGCGGCTTGCGAGTTAAAGAAATTAGCCACGCTTGTCAAAACGATGTATCCAGACCCAGTATAGAGAGGACATACTATGGAAGATCCCAAACCAGGCGAAGTCCTAGAGTATATTCAAAGCAAGAACCTAGATTATAAGGAGATGCAGGGTGGTAAAGAAATCGCTTTTCCATGTCCGTTCAATGGATGCGATGACGATAAACGACCATCAGAGGAGTTTCATTGTAATATCGATACAAAGACTGGACAATATTATTGTCATAAGTGTAGTGCTAAAGGCAACCTAATTACATTAAAAAGACATTTTGGTGACCTTCCAGAGCCTGCCCTTAAAAAGCCGACAACAAAGCCCACCAAGCCAAAAAAGATGAATCCGCTCAGAATGGCCGACAACTGTCATAGAGATTTGCCTGATAAATATCGCCAATATTTCAAAGAACGTGGCATTACTGATGAAAATATTGATAAACATAAATTAGGCTATGGTGAGTTTGATGGGAAAAAGTGGCTAACTATTCCAATTATTGAAAATGGACAATGTAGTCTAATTAAACTTCGACAATTACCAGAATCATCAGACAAGCCTAAATATCGTGCGTGGCCATCTGGCGGCGGTTCAGCTGTATATGGTGGATTAGAATTAAGCCAATCAAGTTCCGACTCAGTACTACTCTGTGGCGGAGAACTCGATAGAATTATTGCGGAACAAATGGACTTCGAAATGCCGGTTATTTGCGGTACTGCTGGTGAAGCAACCTTCAAAAACGAATGGATTGAAAAGTGCTTCAAGGGGCGACGAGAAGTTTATATTTGCCTAGACAACGATGAAACCGGCGAAGAATCTACCATTGAGATTGGTAAACGCATTGCGGAAAAATATCCAAATGTCAGCGTATTTAAGGTTGCTATTCCAAAAGAACTAGGCGAACATACTGATTTGACTGATGCAAACTTGGCCGGTTATACAGCACAGCAGTTATTAGAAACGGCTAAATTAATCGCAGGAGCACCACCAATTGATGTAAGCAAGTTTTCCGAGATGACTATTAAGGACTTGATTGAAGTTCTTAGCACTACGATTAAATTTGATGACATTAATAAAGTTGTTGTGTGTCTAGGCATGTTGTCGACATATACAGACGAAGACCAAATGAATATCTTTTTAACCGCCCAATCATCCAGCGGAAAGAGTTACCTTGTTCAGCAAGTTCTGGCCTATTTTCCAGAAACGGACGTTAAGGTTTTCGGAAAAATCACACCAACGGCTTTTTATTATGCTCAGGACTTATCAGTCACAGACGAAAACGGATTAACGATTGTCGACTTAGAGCGTAAAATCCTTGTCTTCCTAGACCAAATGGACTATCAACTTCAGGAGAACCTAAGGCCGCTACTTTCACATGATAAGAAAGAGATTACTTTCTTGAACACAAACCGAACCCATTCCGGCACCAATAATGCAAAGGAGGGCATCTTACGTGGTTTCCCGTCAACTTTCTTTTGTTCTGCCAACCAACAAATGGACGAGCAAGAAAGAACTAGAGCAATCATTATCAGCCCAGAAACTTCACAGGCTAAAATCGAAGCCGGCATTGATTTAGTGCAGGAAAAATCCTACGATAAGACGAATTTTAATGCAACATTAGATGGTAATCCTGAACGGAAACTATTGATTGACAGAATCATATATATTAAAGGTCTACATATCAAGAATATTATTATCCCTAAAACTTTCGAAGTGGAAAAACGCTTCAAAGCAACAATTAAAGGTAAGTTACAGCCAAGGCATCAGAGAGATATTCAACATTTAAATTCGTTAATTAAGGCATTCGCATTACTGAATGCACCCACAAGAGAACGTAAGGGCGATGATATTGTGGCAAAAATTCAAGACGTAGATGCCGCATTTGAAGTATGGGAACATTTAAACCGCAGTCAGGAATATGGCATTTCACCAGAAACGCTGGATTTTTATGAAAACATTGTGTTACCCTGTTTTAACGAGCAAAAAGACCGAGACTCGGCGACAATTGGAATTAGTATGAACGACTTATTAGGGTTTTGTGCAACCAAAGGTGTATCGGCCAAGCAGGACTATTGGAGAAAACAGCATCTCCCGTCACTGATAAGAAATGGCTTAATTAATGAAGAAAAAGACCCTAACGATAAACGAAATAAGATTTTTATTCCACAGGTCAACACAGCAAATACAACTAAATCGCCGGCTCAAAATATCGACCCGGGGCCGATTAGTTTTGACATTACGAATTTAACCGAAGAGGAGAAGTACTATGTAGAACACGCAGATGAGTTAGACTCAAAAGATAATTAATTGACTTATGGCTATATATACTATACAATGATAGTATATATTAGTCAATGTCAGAAAGGTAATTCAAAATGACTACCCACATTGATAAGACTGAAGCCGTTTACGCAGGATATGTCCGTAAAAGCACAGAGGACTCTGGCAAACAGGTTCAGTCAATTGAAGACCAGATTAAAGCAATCAAAGCGAAAGCCAAGAGAGAAGGCTACAGATTAGTTAAGATTTTCAAAGACGAAAAGTCTGGCGGTAAACCTGGTATTCGTGACGGCTTTAACGCAATGATTGACTTCATTGAATCTGGTAAGGCTAACGGCATTATGGCTTGGAAGTTAGACCGACTGAGCCGCAATCCACAGGACAGCGGATACATCCACCAAATGATTAATGACAAGAAAATTCGCTGGATTGTTACCGAGAGCCGAGACTACTGTGAGGATGATGACATCATGTTTGACGTAGAGGCTAGTATGGATGCGAAATTCCGTAAAGACTTGATGAAGAACGTACGTCGTGGCATGGTTTCTAAAGCAGAGAAAGGCTGGATGCCATGTGTACCTCCAATTGGATATGTTAATGATAGATACGATAAAACTATCGTAAAAGACCCGGAAACCTGGGACAAAGTACGTGCTATCTTTGATAAATTCTTAACTGGCACCACAACCGTTGCGGAATTAACTAGGTTTGCGGACGAAAAATTAGGACTACGCACACATCAACGCAGAAAAAGTGGCGGTAGACCGCTGACTCATGGCGGTATTCGTGCTTTACTTAAAAACGAGTTTTATACTGGAGATTTTACTTATGCCGGCAAAAAATATAATGGAAACCACCCTGCACTAATTACACAAGAAGAGTTTAATAGAGTACAGCAACTTCTAGAGCCATCCAGCCGAGATACTAGACCGAAAGGCGGAGAAGTAAATAAGCGGATCTTTAGTGGTCTCATCAGGTGTGCTAATTGTGGATATGCAATTGTTACCGAGGACAAGCACAAAACCTATAAGAATGGCAAAACTCAGACTTTTACTTATTGTCACTGCAGTGGTAAATGCAAAGATTTTAAATGTCCACAGAAGAAAATTAACCTACCAGAAAAAGAATTAGTTGAACAGGTTAAAGCAGAACTCAGCAAGTACACTATTGACCCAGACTTCTTCGACTTGGCTAAGAAAGCCTTGGCCGAAGAAGAGGATGCTAGGATTAAAGTTCAGGAATCAAAGATTAAAGAATTGAGAACCCAAAGGGATAGGGTTCAGAACGAACTTAATAATCTTCGTAGAATGCGTTACAAGGGCGAAATTACCGATGACGCATGGTTTGCTAGTGAGTCGCATAGTCTAGAGAATCAAATTGCTGCATTAGAGACATCAATGACAACCGTAGAGGCTGCTGCTAGAGATTGGCGAAAGGTAGCAAATGATATTTTTATCTTTGCTAAATATGCCAAAAACGACTTTGATAGTGACGATTTGAACCGCAAGCAATACGTAATGAAGACTTTAGGCGAGAAAATGGAATTGTCTGGTCGAACCTTAGTATTTACCCCTAGCAAGTATTTAATTCCAATCAAAAAAGCCGTCTCTAAAACTAAAGAAGTTAAAGAAACGGCTCGAACCTGCGATTTACAGAGGTCAGAAGACCTAAAACACACCTTAATTTCAACGTGGTACACCCGATAGGACTCGAACCTACGACCCTCTGTTCCGAAGACAGATGCTCTAATCCACTGAGCTACGGGTGCGAAGCAAATAGAACAGCATACATCCTGCGCTACAAATGTGCAACCATGTCCGCTCAAGAAGGGGATTTGACCTCGCTTCCTCATTCCATTATACCACAGACTAGCCCTGACCGCACAATTACGCCGTCTCGAGTCGGCACGCAAAACTCCATCACACTCCAGCCAGTGCACCCTGCTGGGCGCTTACTCGTATCCAAGCCGACCCGCTCTGCTACCTAACTCACCACGCCTCAGCCAGCCTGCTACCCCAACATGCTCCAGCAGGCTCGTCTCGCAGCGCCTCAGGCAGACTGCACCTCATGATCCACCTCCGCAAAAATCCCCCACGGTGAGGTGGGGGATTCTAAGAAGTTGGCTACAGGCGGGGAATCTCCGCATAAAACGCATTTCCGCCTCGGAAAGCCTGGAGAATCTCAGCATTCGTCGGCGCCCGGTACTCAGTCGAGCTCATCAGGATACGGAAGATCTCCATCGTCAGCGGGCGGTCGCCAATCTGCCAGAAAGGAATAAACTTGAACCCAGAGTTCTCGTCGAGACGCTGTAAACGCTCAGAATTGTAGGCGAACAGGTACATCTCGTAGAACAGATGTGAGGTGCTGATATGCTGCATCTTGCGATAGAACTGCTCCGAAAGCGGCTGTTGCCAGAACTCTTCGTAGCTCGCTACCTCTGTTTTGTGAGTATTACCTCGGCCAAATTCTCCCCTGGTCAGCAGACCATCACTCTCGCACCAACTTGGATCGAACACGTACCAGCGCCTCATATATCGGAACTCCGCCCAAGCGTGGCAATAAGTTTGCCCCTTATCGGTATACTCGTAGTAGCCAATCCGCGCCGTGGTGTTGTCGTGCAGTACCAGCATCATCAGGATAGCGTTGAGCCGCGACATATCTGATTTTAGGTACGTTTCCAGATGCGGCAAAAGCCGTTTCTCGATAATCTGCTCGAGGTCGTGTCCGCAGAAGTAGAGCTTGCGGCCTTCCTCTTTCAGGTATTGCATCGCAAAATATCGATGGCACCGTGATACCAGCACCACTGCCAGGACCGTCGCCCCCACCGCTATGACCCCCGCAAAGATCACTTTTAGGTATAGCATATTCTGCCTCCTTCCGCAATGTTTTAGTCTGCGCCAACTTCTTATCTTCTTAATGTGCCCTCACAAACCTTCACTTAGCAGGGACTTAACCCCAGCTATCGTAGAATCTACAGATAAAGATTTGTATTATATCAGAAAAAGTGTTAATACTGCACCAATCTGTGCCATTATTATATCACACATTGAGACTAAGTCAATGTGCCAAGCTCCTTGCGCAAAACGCATAATTATTCTGTAAAATCAACGCTCAAATAAACCGCAGCCAAACTTCTTTCTCGAGCTGACGCAATTATTTCTAGAACAAAGTTCTATGATATAATATCCTCATGTCAGACTATCTTATCGATACCCATTGCCATCTCCATGATTCCGAGTGGTTCACCCCAGATCAATCGGTAGAATTCCTGCGTTCCGCCGCAGCCGCCAACGTCCGTCAAGTCATTGTGATCGGCACCGACCCGATTGATTCCCAGCACGCCCACGATTTTTCCTCGAAACACCCCGATGTCTTCTGGACCTACGGTATTCACCCCGAGTTCGCCAGCCAGCCGATTGATTGGCCTGCTGTCGAAACCTTCTTATGCAGTCTCGGCTCCGCCTCTGATGCCAAGCTCGTTGCTATCGGCGAAATCGGCCTTGATTATCACTACGATGGCTACGATCGCTCTCAGCAGCTTCGGCTTTTCGAACGCATGTTGCAGCTCGCCGTCGACCTCAGCCTCCCCGTCTCCCTCCATATTCGCGAGGCTTTCACCGACGCTTGGAGCGTACTAGACAATTTCCCTAGTCTCACGGGTGTCGTCCATAGCTTCACCGGTAATAAGAGGGAATTAAAGCGTGCTCTCGAGCGGGGCTTCTATATTGGTGTCAATGGTCTCGCTACCTACACCACGCTCGCTTTACCTCCGCTAGAAAATATGTTGTTAGAAACTGACGCTCCGTTCTTGACTCCAGAGCCTTTCCGTGGTACAATAAATAAACCAGGATATGTTCGCGAAATCGCGACTTATCTAGCAGGGAAATTGGGTGTGGCAGAAGAAATTATAGTGGAGCAGACGACTAACAATGCAAAACAACTTTTTCAACTCAGAGACACCAACCTTCGCTCGAGCGCAAGCTTATAATTTTGATACCAACGATTCTGTTGATTTATACGATGAAATCATGAATATTGCAAGGGAGATTGAGCGATGCCGTGCGTCTGTTTAAGCAATACTTTTAAGCAATGGCAAACTTTTAAGTCATTAAAATCGCGCCGTATCAAGTCCGCACCGGTTATTTTGCAGCCACTCATGCCCGAGTCCGCTCCCGCTACTAGACTGACCGAGGACGAGATCGTCCGCGTCCCCCATGCTCGTGTTAAAATCTGCCAGCGCCAGGCTCTCGGCGGCGCCCCCATCGTTCAGGATTTCGCCTCCGAGATTATTTCCATGTCGCCCCAGCCGGAGATCGCATCCGCACATAGAACGGTCAAGCTCCAGACCGCCCCTACGCAGTCAGCATCCGCGGTGGCCGAATCCCCTCGCCATCCCAAGGCCGCTACTCGTCTCGCTTCTCGCTTGAAGAATAAACTCGGCAGTGCCAGCCCTGCAGCTAAGGCTCGTGCTAAGTCTAGTATTAAAGCTCGCAAGCTTTCGGCAAATCCTGCCCGCTCCACCGTTCAGATGACCCGCGCTGATCTCATCAATGCCGAGTCGAAGCTCGGCAGCGCCCTCTTCGGCCCTATCCCCGAAGGCCATCGCCGTGAGTTCTTCCACGACCAGAACAATATCTGGATCTGGCATGAAGATTGGCAAGATGGCCAGCAAAATTCTCGTCAAATGACCGTTCGCTACGAGGTTCGCACTTCTGGTGTCTACAAAAAAGTTTCCGCCGGCAAATACTTTAAACTCGAAGGCGACGAGCTAGAGAACTTCCGCAAGGCTACTCACGCCTACCTTTTTATGATCAAAAAATACCTCTATAATCATCAGCCTACCTCTGCGAAGGCCGCCTAGGCAGCCCTAATCGTCGATATTTTATAGAATAATTCACTAAGTCTTACCACTACCTCAAAAAGCTATTGACAATTTAGCAAATGTGTGCTATAATGGAAACATCCGTTAGAAATAGCGGCCGCTTGGCTGTTCTACGACTTCGGATAACAGCACTTTTTGTACCATCAAAGGCAAGAAGTCTACCCGCGAGGGAGTACATTTTGGAAAGGGGATTAACCAAATGGGGTTTATTGACAAAGTCAAAAGACACTTCAAGTTGAGTAGGCACATCAGCCTGCTCAGGCAGCACTGCGAGCCGTACGGCACGGTCGTCGGCACGGAGTATCACCGCATCGTAAGGGCGGAGGACGGCAACGGGAAACACCTGTCCGCCGTCGTACGCGCGAAGTATCTGGCGCCAATCGGCATCACGATCCTCGTGGTGTGCATCTTGGTCAACCGGATTGTCACGCACGGGCTGTTCTCGTTCTTGGTCATGCTGATCGGCCTGATTGCGCTCGTCCCGGTCTGGGCTGGGGCGGTCCTGCGCCTCGACGACGTCTGGGAGGAAGCCGACAAGCTTGCCATGCAGGCTCAGCGCGAGCGTGCGAATCAGTACTACTATGAGCTGATTCGCAACACGCCTCGGCGGGACGCCGACGGCAACATCATCAGCGTGCCGTCCGACCCGTCCGATTCGCCCGACGAGCCGCCCAGCGGCTCCGACGACGACACGGACGACGAGATCGGCTTTCGCCGCCGCTCCTCTGACGTGGTCTGACCCATTCCCCAAGCAAGCCGCCCTCACCGAGGGCGGCTTTACCGTACATTTTACCGATTTTAATTTCATATTGATCGCCTTACCATATAACTTCATTAACGGAATATTTATGCAACAAATCAGTATGGCGCTCTCATGTATCCTCACCCTCCCCAACTTAAACCGTTTATGATATACTAGTATCAAGATGAACCCGCGCGATGTCAAGAATCCCAAATCCGCCCTCACCGCTGGTGTGCTGGCGATTCTTTTGGGCGCTTTCGGTGTACATGATTGGTATCTGAGCGACCGCAAGAAAGCCCGCTCGCATGTCATCATGGCGCTGGTCGGTGTGGTAGCTTTCGGGCTCAGCCTCATCTGCCGCACCCTGGTCAAGTCCATGACTGACCTTACCGTCGCTAATCTCTTGGGGAGTGTTGCTACGGTTTTACGCATTATCGGCTGGTTCGTGCTCGTTATCGACGTCGTCTGGGGTATTATTGATGGTATCGTCCTTATCGTTCGCGGTGATGCCGGGCTCGCCGAGAAAGGCTACACTGTCGCTACCCCTAGCCCAGTCCCGTCTCAGCCTGTCGCCCCTGGCTCCGTCTCGTCCCCCCAGACGGCAGTCCAGACTCCAGCCGCTTCTCAAGCTAACGCTGTACCTCCTACATCTCAAGCTCCCCAGCCTCCTGCTACACTGTCGGCCCCTGCCCCGAATACTCCTCAACCTGCCTCCCAGCCTGTCCCTGTGAGCGGACCGCAGCCGCTGGTTTTTCATTCGCAGAATATCGTCCAGGCCTCTCAGCCCCAGCTCTTGAACCAGACCCTCAGCACCCAAAACGTCGAGACCCCACCTCTCACTGTCCGCAATGCCGCTGGTAAATCTTCCGTCAATCCCGTCGTCATCCGCAAGATTCTTATTGGTGTCGCAGTCGTAGCTGTGATTGTTATCGGTGTTTTCGTGGTCAAACATGGCATCGACTCGGCCTTTTCTGCTGGCTACGGTGACGCTTATCGCATCGCTAAGCAGATCATGCCAAATCTCACTACTGCCGCTAAATCCTCTAGCTGCCAGTACGCCCTCGACTACGTCAAGACCGCCTACGTCGACCAGAAGACCTACACCGGCTACATTGACTCCTGCAAATCCCTCGCCACCGTCGACGGTGAGCTCGTCGCCCAGCTCGGTCAGACCGCTGCTCTCAAATGGAATACCGAGATTGCCAAGCAATACCAAGATTTCAAGGGCAAATACGATCAGCTCTTCGCGGACGCCGACCAGAACGCTCAGATGGTGTGCGCCCTCGACCTCTATCAGATTTGGCACCAGTATGCTCTCGCCACCGATATTCTCAGTGTCGACAGCCCCGAGCTAGACTTCCAGCAGGCCGCCGACATCCTCCGCAAATCAGGGAACGATACCCTCGCCAAATACGGTGATGAATGGTACCACAAAGAGATGGACTATATCAATTCCTACCGTACCTACTGGGAGCTCAGCTACACCGACCCCAACAAGGAAACTCAGCGTCTCGAGGTCGAAGCTAAGCGTAATGACCTCCAGGCCTGGGTCGATGATCATCGCCCCGACGTCACTTCGCTTGAGCCGCTCACCGTACCAAATCTCACTCCTATGTATGACAGCTTCACCAAGCTTTATGAGCTCATCCGCACTGCCTATGAGAAACATTACGATTCAGCTAGTGGCGATTGCCGCGAGGCCGGGAACAAGGTCTACTGCTCCTAACCCAGCCCAGGTTTAATATATAGTCATGCAACAAAACTGCCCTGCCAATTCTCCCTATACATCCACATAAATATATGTTATAATAAATGCATGATTTATCTCGACCACGCTGCTGCTACCCCTGTCAGCGACAAAGCCCTTGCGGCGATGTTGCCGTATTTTTCTGAGCAATTTTTCAACCCCTCCGCCCCTTATCTCCCGGCCAAGCGCGTACGTGAAGTATACGAGACTGCCAAAAACGATCTTGCCCATACTATCGGCGCTAAGGGTGTCGACCTCGTCATCACCGCTGGCGCTACCGAGTCGATCAACCTCGCTTTTACCGTCGCCTCCGGCAAAGTCCTCGCCCTTGCGACCGAACACGCTGCCGTCCTCGAGGCTGCTAAGCGCCATCCCCATGCTTTTATTTCTGTTGATTCCCACGGCCTCATCGACCTCGCCGATTTTAAAGCCAAGCTTACCCCCGACGTTGAGCTCGTCTCAGTCTCTCTTGCCAACAACGAGATCGGCACCATCCAGCCTCTGTCGGAGATCGCCGAGCTGATCCGCGCCGAGCGTCAGAGTCGTCTCCGCGCCGGTAATACTATCCCACTCTATCTTCACTCTGATGCGTCTCAAGCCCTCAACTTAATTGACATCAATGTCGCCCGCCTCGGTGTCGACCTCCTAACCATCAACGCTGCTAAGTGTGGTGGCCCTAAGGGTGTCGGTGCGCTCTATGTCGCTCACGGCGTATCGCTCACACCAATCAATGTCGGCGGTGGTCAAGAGCGTGGTCTCCGGAGCGGTACCGAGAACGTCCCGGGCGTGATCGGCTTTGCGACTGCTGCCGTCGAAGCGAAACATCACCTCTCCAGCAACCGCAAGAAATATCAAGAATTAAGCCAGATCCTCCGTACCGAATTAATGAAAGTTGAGCCAGCGCCAACAAAAACTCTAGCTCCGGAAGCAGTTTCTGCTCCCCATAGCTCCATTGTAGCACAGAATGGAAAAAATGTCAAGCACAAGCTTCATCATCCAGCCCCATCTTCTAGCTTATCTCAAGATTCGGCCTCACCTAAGCCTCTAGCCCCCATCTTTCTGGACAACCCGAAGCACCAGCTTGCTAATTTCTGCCCGGTCTGCTTCCCAGGTATCGACGCTGAGCGCCTCATCTATCGTCTCGAGCAGCGCGAGGTGCTCGCCTCCACTGGTGCCGCCTGCGCCGCTAATAAGGGTAGCAAATCTCACGTCCTCGCCGCCATCGGCCTTACCGACGCCGAGATTGCCAGTTCGATCCGCATTTCTCTCGGTAGCACCAATACTACAGAGAACGTCCGCCTCGCCGCCCGCATCATTCGCGAAGAAGTTGAGCGCGAATATTTGCGTATTTCTCATAAGGGTACGGATAGGTAGGGCACGGCTATGGCTAAGAGAACTATAGACAATCCTGCGCCAGAAACCGCATCGCTTGGCGTGCAACCGATCCAGCCTCCGGCAGCGGGAAATCTTCCTCAGAAAAAGAATCCCAAAGCCCGACCCAAAGTCTTCCTCGGCATGTCTGGCGGGGTTGACTCTTCCGTCTCGGCGGTCCTGCTCAAAGCGCAGGGCTATGACATTACCGGCGTCTACATGAAAAACTGGTCTAAAGATCTCCCGGGCATGAAATGCCCCTGGGCGGAGGATCTCGCCGACGCCAAGCGTGTCGCCGTTCAGCTCGATCTCGACTTCGAGGTCTGGGATTTTGAGCAAGAATACAAGCAGCAAGTCGTCGACTACATGCTCGCCGAATTCCAGCAGGGTCGCACGCCGAACCCAGACATCATCTGTAATGAGCTCATCAAGTTCAAGCTTTTCTATGAGCGTGCCCTGGAACGCGGCGCTGATTTCATTGCGACCGGGCATTACGCCCGCACCGATGGGGTGAACCTTCTCCGTGCTGTTGATGATAATAAAGATCAGACCTACTTCCTCTACCGTATGGGCGACGCTGCCACCGCTAAGACTCTTTTCCCGGTGGGGAATCTTACCAAGCCAGAGGTCAAGCGTCTTGCCGCTCAACACGGCCTCGATGTCGCCACGAAGAAGGAATCCATGGGCGTCTGCTTCGTCGGCGAAGTTGGCATGAAAGATTTTCTCAAAGAATACCTCCCCGCTCGCCCCGGCGAAATTCGCGAGCAAGAGAGCGACCGCATCCTTGGCTATCACGATGGCGCCATCTTCTACACCGTTGGCCAGCGTCACGGCCTCTACCTCGGCGGCGGCTTGCCTTATTATGTCGTCAGCAAAGACCTCGCCCAGAATATTATCTACGTTTCTAAGGATCTTAACAATTCTCACCTCTGGGCAAAGACGCTAAAGCTCGAAAATCTCCATCTCCGGCATAGCCTCACGCTCGTGGAGCTTTTTGCGCTTCCTGATCTAGAAGTCCGCCTTCGCCATCGCGCCCCGCTTCTCGCCGCGAAGTTCCAAGACGGCAAGCTGGTCTTCGAGGAGCCGATCAAGCGTCCCGCAGCCGGCCAGTCCGCTGTCTTCTATCAGGGCGACATTTGCCTCGGTGGCGGTATTATTGCCGAGTAACCGACGCGTCGTCTCTGAAACCGTATCGATCCGACGAGGCTGATAATCCCAGCGGCACGCTAGCAAGCCTAGTAGCACATTTTTCTCTGTTATTATTACATAAAATATGGTATGATAAAGTATATGAACGCAAATGAAATTCGTCAAAAATTCTTAGATTTCCAAGTTAAGCACGGGCACAAGGTCATCCCACCCGCTCCGCTCGTCCTGGAGAACGATCCGACCACACTTTTCACTGGTTCTGGTATGCAGCCGCTCTTGCCTTATTTGCTTGGTCAGCCGCACCCCGAGGGCACCCGCTTGACCGATTCGCAGCCTAGCATGCGCCTGCAAGATATTGAGGATGTCGGCGACCCGCGCCACACTACAGTCTTCGAGATGCTCGGCAACTGGTCGCTTGGTGATTATTTCAAGAAAGAGCAAATCGAGAACTATTTTGATTTCTTGACGAACGAGATTGGCCTCGACCCGTCGCGTATCTACGTTACCTGTTTCATCGGCAATGAGAAGTATGGCATCCCGCGCGATACCGAGGCGGCTAAGATCTGGCAAGATGTCTTCAAGAAAGCCGGTATTGAAGCAAAAATCGCCGAGATTGGCTCGGCTGCGAACGGCGATAAGCGTGGCATCAAGCCCGGCGAGCGTATTTTCTTCTACGATGACAAAGAAAACTGGTGGAGCCGTGGCGGCGGTATTGAGACTACTCCGCTTGGCGACCCTTGCGGCCCTGATTCGGAGGTCTTCTATGACTTTGGCGAGGACAAGCAAGACGTCGAGAAGTACGGCCAAGCTCACCCAGCTTCTGACGGCGCCCGTTTCATGGAGATTGGTAATCAAGTTTTCATGCAGTACAAGCGCAAAGACGACGGCACTTTCGAAGAGCTCGAGCATAAAAACGTTGACTTCGGTGGCGGTCTTGAGCGTCTCGAAGCCGCGGCGATGGACAGCTTCGATGTCTTCAAGATTTCCCTCATGGCGCCGATTATCGAGAAGCTCGAAGCCATGTCCCGCAAAAACTACGATAATAATACCGATGAGATGCGCATTATCGCCGATCACCTTCGTGGCGCCTACCTACTCGCCGCTCAGGGGCTCGTCCCGTCGAACAAGGCTCAAGGCTACGCTCTCCGTCGCCTCGTCCGTCGAGCTGTCCTAAAAGCGCTTGACCTCGGTATCGGCCAAGAGTTCCTCTCTGAGATTCTCCCGATCATCGCCGAGAATTACCAAGAGCTCTCTGACGATATCCTCCCGAACCGCGCGCACGTCCTTGAGATTCTTACCAAAGAAGAAAACGCCTTCCGTAAGACTCTCGGCAAGGGTGTCAAAGAACTACAAAAAATGGCTCAATCCGGCCAGACTATCGCCGGCCACGACCTCTTCAAGCTTCAGGATACCTACGGCTTCCCGCTTGAGCTCAGCGTCGAAGAGGCTTACAAGATGGGCGTCAACCTTTCCAAAGATTACCAGGCTGAGTTCGAAGCTGCTCTCTCGGAGCAGCGCGAGCGCAGCAAGACCGCGTCGAAAGGCATGTTTAAGGGCGGTCTCTCTGATACTAGCGACCAGACCGTCAAATATCACACTGCTTGCCATCTCCTCCTCAAAGCCCTCCAAGAAGTAGTTGATCCTAATATTAACCAAAAGGGTAGCAATCTCACCCCTGAGCGCCTACGCTTTGACTTCAATGTTGACCACAAGCTCACCCCTGAAGAGCTTGCTCAAGTCGAAGCGAAGGTCAACCAATGGATCGAGCAAGACCTTCCTGTCAAATTCGCCGAGTACGACAAAGATTACGCCTTCGACGAGCTTCACGCTCACGGCAGCTTCCGCGACCGCTATCCCGACCGCGTCACGGTCTATTCGATCGGTCGTGACGGCGAAGCCCCAGTTTCCATCGAGATTTGTGGAGGGCCACATGTCGCCCACACCGGCGAGCTCGGCAAGTTCAAGATCACCAAAGAAGAGTCCTCTAGCGCTGGCGTCCGCCGCATTAAGGCTGTTCTCGAATAGCCGCGAAAGGCCATTTTTCTCCCGTTTAACACAAGCGTTTTCGCCCCTACGGCCATCTAGGGGCGATTCTGGCGATTTTTCTAAAAACCTTGGTCATATGGCTCTCTAGAGTTAGAATGCCCTTCTTGGGCTTCAGAATGCGTCATTTTTTGCGCCATATTCATTATAATTCGCTCAAAACCTGACACTAGTGTTAGAGTTTTTATTGTGCTCACCCCTGTTATTAGGCGTCAAAACCTGTGAAAGCTGACGGGTTTTGCTGGTGTCAGAGGCCCCATATTGATAGTAAAGTCATCGATTCATACGACAGAACCAGTGCCTCGTGTCGCGGTCCCACTAGCAGAATCGCCGCTCAGTCTTATCTTATAACAGAAGCTCTGTACTAGAGGTCAGCTTTGCCTTTTTATTACTCTTATGCTAAAATAAATAGCATGAAGAGTGTTGGTTCGCATAAAACTTCGTCCTCTGCCTCGTCTAAGGCAGCGGTTTTTCGTGCTATTCCCGCTCGGACGCAAGCTTCGCCTCAGCCCCAGCGGTCCGCCCCGTCCCAAGGCACACTATTGCGAAAATCTGCTCTACCTCAGAGCACATCATTGCGAAAACATGCCCCGTCCCAGAGATCTGCGCCATTACGAAAGCATCCTCAGTTACAAGCAGCTCCACGACCGCAACGGCGCTCCGAGGCGCGGCAATCCTTCCTGACGCAAAAGTCTCGCCAATCTCAGAAGCCACAGCCCGCTAAATCCCGCTCTACTGACTATGAGGTCGAGAAACAGCGCCAAGAGCACAAGATCTCCTCTTGGCAGAACCCAGTCATCACCTATTTTACTAATAAATACCCGCGTTTCCGTTTCAAACACCAGCCTCAGTCTCGTCACAAACGTCTCGAACGACAGATTATGAGTATGCTGGCTTTCTTCAGTATTTCTATCGGCCTCTGGGAAAACTTCCGTCAGCTCTGGCTCCAGGACAATGGTTTTTCAGCCACCGACGTCAGCAACGTGATCGGCTTTGCTACCATCATCAGTGCCGCCGGCGCCCTCTGGCTCAGCAAATACGTCAAAATGTCCCAGCTCAAGCGTTTTATGGCCTGGACGCTAGTCGGGCGCTGCTTCGTCTTTGCCGCCCTCGCCTGCCTGAACCACACCGAGCTACGTTTTCTAATCGATATTTTCTCCGCACTCGAGATTTTCACGAGCTCAATTTTCCTAACTTGCGTCTATCCGCTTATCACGATCGTCAACAAGAACAACGACATCTTCAGCCGCCGTAAGCTTGTTGAGTATCTGTTCCGCGACCTTGGCATCCTGATCGGCGGTATCTTCGTCGGCCAGGAGCTCGGGAATTTCCTGTTTGATTACAACGCCTGTCTGCTTTTCGCACTAGCCTTCCTAGTCGTCGCGACGGTTATCATGTGGCGCCTCAATATCGTGGTGGCCGAGTCCGCTCCCGAGGAGCGTAGCTCCATTGTCCGTACCATCCGTGCTATCAGTCGCGATCGGATTCAGCGCATCTACATGTTTTACATTTTTCTCACCGAAGCTGCTTTTGCTACCGCTATGGGGCTCAAGATGCTCATGCTTACCGATTCGTTTGGTTTTTCGCCCGGTATCGCTACGAATTACCTTCTTGTGGCTGGGCTTATTTCCGATTTTGTCGGCATTCTCGCACTCAGATACTTCACTCCTAAGAACGATTACGTCACCATCACCCTGAAGTTCGGCCTCCGTTTCGTCGCCTACAGCCTCGCCGCTATTTCTGGCAGCAGCTTCCTCTGTTTTCTCGCCTTCACCTGGGCGATTCTCAGCTCCACCGCCTACGAGAATATCACTGACGGCTATTACGTCAATGCTATCGATAATCGTTATCAGTTCAAATACAATACTGTCCGCCATGTCACCCAATACTGCGGCGTCGCTTTTGGCACCTTCCTCTGTGGCCAAATGTTCGGCCTTGGCCCCGCCGCCGTCTTCGGTCTAGCCGCTTTCATGGTGGTTTTGCAGCTCTTTCCCGCCTACTACCTCGTCTATCTCCGCCAACAATATAAGAAGAAGCCATAGTTGATTCCGTACATTTTCTCTGACGATGGTGTATAATATAGGAATGGACGAGATTTTGCGCGGGCTGAACCCGCCTCAAGTGGAGGCTGTCAGTACTCTCGAGGGGCCAGTTTTGGTCCTCGCTGGTGCTGGCTCGGGTAAGACCAAAGTTCTCACGCACCGTATTGCTAATATCATCGCTCACGGTACACGCCCCGACCAGATTCTTGCCGTCACTTTTACTAACAAGGCCGCCAAGGAGATGCGCGTCCGTCTCTGGAATTTGCTAGAAAAACAGCGCCAGCAGGCCTCTAGGAGCTCTCTAGAAGCCCTAGAAGGGCCTTTTAGCTCTGAAGCGCCGTCCCATAGCACTCAAGCTAAAACTGTCCTAGAATCGCCTAAAACTGCTTCTACCACGCAACCCACCCCTAAAAGCGCTGGCAAAAGCACCCCCTCTGGCGCTACGAGAGCTCCTCTCACCCCTGATCGTCCCGAGCTAAAAATCCACCTTTTTGACGAAAAGTCTCCCCAGTCTGACGGTCCCAGCAAATCCTTCATGCGCTACATGGGTACGTTCCATGGGATTTGTGTACGCATCTTGCATATCGAGCACGCCGCCGCCGGGATTGGTGCTAATTTTACGATCTACGATACTGACGACCAGCTTGCTCTTATTCGTCGTATCATGCGCGAGATGAAGCTGACCGCCGACAAGACTCTGACCCCGAAAGGCGTCCAGGCGGCCATCAGCCACTATCAGAATCTCGGTCTTAAGCCCGCTGATGCTAAACGTGAGGCCTATTATCCAAACCAGAAACGCATCGCGGAGATTTTCGAGCGCTACGAGCGGGAGAAACGCGCTGCGGACGCTGTGGACTTTGATGATCTGCTCAGCATTACCGCCGAAATGTTCGAGAAGCACCCCGAGGTGCGTCAAAAATGGCAGTCTCGCTTTAAGTATATCCTCATCGATGAGTATCAGGACACGAACGCCGTCCAGTACCGTCTAATCAAGAGTCTCGTCAACGACCAGCGCAACATCTGCGTCGTGGGCGACGATTGGCAGTCGATTTACTCTTGGCGTGGTGCCGATTTTACCAACATTCTTAATTTTGAGCGCGATTTTCCTGGCGCCAAAGTCATCAAGCTCGAGCAGAACTACCGTAGCACCGGCAACATCCTCGCCGCTTCCCAGAAGATTATCAATCAGAACAAGACTCGCACCGATAAGACTCTCTTCACCGAGTTGGGTGACGGCGACCCGATTACCATTGAGGGTGTGGTCGACGAAGTAGCCGAAGCTAATTATGTCGCTCGTCAGATTCTCAACCTTGAGCGTGAGCAGGGCAGCTTCAGTAATTTTGCCGTGCTTTATCGTACGAACGCCCAGTCTTCCGCCTTTGAGAAAGCCTTCATCGCCGCGAAGATCCCGTACAAAATCATCGGCGGCGTCCGTTTCTACGATCGTAAAGAAGTGAAAGATGTCCTCGCGCTGCTCAAGCTCATCGTCAATCCGCTCGATCGCGTCAGTTTCGAGCGCGTCGTCAAGAATATTCTGAGTGGTGTCGGCCCCGCATCCGTAGAGAAGATTTTTGCCCATCTCGACGCTCATCCCGAGCGGAATCTAGCCGATCTTGGTGATCTTAAGCTCCCGCCTCGTGCCAGCGCTGCTGTCAGTAAGGTTGAGCACTTCCTCCAGACCATGCGCGCCGATCAAGAAATCACCGCCGCCGAGATTATCGAAAAAATCGTCGAGCAGTTCGACTTTGGCTCGCTTTTACGCACCGACACCCCCGATGGCGTAGAGCGTATGCAGAACATCGAGGTCCTCGCCAGCAATGCCAGCGTCTATGATGCTCTAGAAGAATTTTTGGAAGACGCCGCATTGCTTAGCTCAGCCGATGAGAGTGTCGGCGACAATGCCGTCTCGCTCATGACCTTGCATGCCGCGAAGGGCCTCGAATTCCCAGTGGTCTTCTTGGTCGGGCTGGAAGAGGGGCTTTTCCCCAGCAATCGTTCGGAGAATTCCGTCGAAGAGCTCGAGGAAGAGCGTCGTCTAGCCTATGTCGGCATGACCCGCGCCATGCGTCGGCTGTTTTTGACTTTCGCCGGCTCACGCTTTAGCTTCGGCGGTCGTAATTATAATACTCCTTCGCGCTTTCTGTTAGAAATTGGCTACGAGCCTTATGGCAGCGGAGCTTTCGGCGAGTCTGGCCAATTCCATAGTGGTAGCGAGAGCTTCGGCCTGCTCGGCGGTGATCCTGACGGGGAATTTGGCGAGCCCACAGCAAGTCCAGCGGATGATTTTAGCGAATTTGATAGTGATTTTGATCCCTTCCCAGAAGATTTGCCCATCTGGTCGGGTGATTAGCGAATCTGCGCAGTTCGGTTTGGATCGCCAGGCCCCAGTGCGCAGCCATGAGCGCTGCAAGATTTAGACACGAAAATATCCATCCAAAAATCCCCAGCCGAGAGCCGGGGATTTTCGTTCGAAGCCTATTTAGGCTAGCTTCTTCTCGCAGCATTCAGGGCAGTCGCCGTATTTATTACGACCCGCCAAGCGTGTAATGATGTCAGAAAGATAGAAGCCAATCACGCCACCTACCATCGGCAGCAGGATATAAGCACTCACGACCAAGCCGAGCATCCCTGCCAGCTGGCCAAAGTTATCCGCAGTGGTCGGGATGATACCATACATCAGCGCAGAAGCTGGGTTGAATACCAAGCTATCATACAGGCTAAAGTAAGACTGTGGGATCAGCATACCGAAGAGCATCACCAGCACCAAGCTGCTACACACTACCAAAGCGAACACTAATGGTTTGCGGTTGACATATTTCAGCGCCCGAGCAAAACAGAAGGCGATGATGATTGCGCCCATCAGCTCAATCAGGGCAACGATCCAGAAGTTCTCACCAGATGCATCGATCAAACCTGGCATCTCCGTCTCAGTGCCGCTACCCATGATAAAGGCGTTCAGTACTAAGAACCCTAGCCAAGCTCCCACCAACTGTGCTAAAATGTAGAGCACGCCGCGAATCGCCGACATTCGGCGTGTTGCCATCATACCGACAGTGATAAGCGGATTCAAGTTTGCGCCAGAAATCGCTGCGAACGCAACATAAATACAGATCGCTGCAAACATCACAAAGATTGGTACGAAATCTGCCCGCAACATACCTAGCGTAGTCAAGAATAGCATCGTGATCAGCATCGTCCCGACGAGCTCACCGAGGAGCGCACCCCAGATACGAGGCGACTTGAAAATTGTCAACAAATTCTCACCCTCACCATATTTACGGGTAAAAAATCCTTTCATCACATTTGTGTTAGCGTCGGTAGTCACAGCTTTTGTCGCGACAGACTGAGCAGACTGAGTTTGGTCAGAAGACTTCTTTTCAGGCTTCTTTGGCTTCGGGTTGGCCATTTATTAACCTCCTTAATTCTATTAATTGTACTTATTATAGCACACAATTATGCTATAATTAAAAAGAAGATGATGAAATTGCATTTTCAGTTAAGAAACTTTTTCTGTGCCGCACTGCTTGGTTGCTTAGGGCTATTTTTGGTTGCGACTTTCATCTTTCAGCGCCCCGCCGTCTATGCCGACGAAAATGATAACCTTCTCCTCCAGAGTTCCGACCAGAGCGAATTCTTCGTCACTATTCACGATAACGGTTCCAATCTTATTATTAAGACCGGCTCGGTCACGGTTGCCGAAGTTATTGAGAAGTCCGAGATTCAGCTTGCCGAGACTGACATCGTCGAGCCCAGCCTCGACACTTCTATCACCGGCGATTTTCATATCAATATCTACCGTGCTCGCCCCGCCCTCGTAATCGATGGCGTTAATCGTCGCTACGTCATGACAGCGAGCTTCGACCCTAAACAGATTGCACTCGAGGCGGGCCTCACCGTCTATGATGACGACGAGATTAAGCAAGAGTTTAATGCGAACTTTCTCGAAGCTGGTGCTGTTTCTACCTATCGTATCCAGCGCAACGGCGGTCGCCGCCTCACTATCGAGGAGAAGATTGCTTATCCCGTCGAGACACGCTATGATTTTACCCGTCCGAAAGGTGAACGTATCCTCGAACAGGCTGGCGAAGATGGCCGCAAGATTAGTGTCTACGAAGTTGAGTTTGAGAACAATATCGAGAAATCTCGCACCCTCACCGAAGAGCGTGTCATTTCTGAACCAGTTCCCGAGATTATCGTCGAAGGCGCGAAAGTTTCCATCCCGCCCGAGCGCGAGCAGTGCGCTAGCTGGGCCAGGGAAGCAGGCGTCTCCGAGCTTGACCTCGAGCCTGCTCTCGACCTCATCTACCGTGAGTCTGGCTGTCGTGTCGATGCGAAGAACGCCAGCTCTGGCGCCTATGGCATTCCACAGTCGCTCCCTGGTACGAAGATGGCGGAGTTTGGCGCCGACTGGGAGACAAACCCAGTCACGCAGATTAAGTGGATGATCCAGTACGTCAACGGTCGCTACGGCGGCTGGCAGCAAGCACTTGACTACTGGTGGTGCACTGGCGCCTGTACTTCGCGCCTCGGCACTGTCACCAAACATGGGTATTGGTACTAATGAAAAACAAGAAATCCCTCGGCCAGCATTGGCTCAAGAATCGCGAGATTCTTGATGAAATCGCTTGCCTTACCGCTGTCGATAGCATTACTACTTGTGTCGAGATTGGCCCTGGCCTCGGCACGCTTACCTCTAGCCTTTTTAAGCATTTCTCAAAAGTTATCGCTATCGAGTTCGATCGCGATCTCGCCACGAAGCTCCCCAAATCTTTCCCTGGTAAAGATCTCGAAGTAGTCGAGGCTGACATTCTTGCTGCCGACCTCCCCGCCCTGACCAAGGGCGTGCCTTACTGCGTCGCCGGCAACATTCCTTACTATATTACCAGCCCGATCGTGAAGAAGGTCGTCAGTCTCACTCCCGCTCCAGCGAAAATTGTCCTCCTCATGCAAAAAGAAGTCGCCGAGCGCATTGCCGCCGAGCCGGGCGAGTATAATCTCCTTGCTCTCGCTACTCAGAATCTTGCCGAAGTCGAGCTTGGCCCTGTCGTGAAAGCCGCTGAGTTCACACCGCCTCCGAAGGTCGACAGTCAAGTCCTCATCCTTACCCCGCTCAGATCTCCGCAAGTCGACACGCAGTGTCTCGAGCTTGCCCAGCGTGGCTTCTCCAGCCCTCGCAAGAAGCTCGTCAGTAATCTCGCCGATGGCCAGCATAGTCGTGAAGATTGGCGTCTCCTTCTCGAGAACAATGATATTAATCCTGACGCGCGCGCCCAAGACCTCAGCCTTTGGGATTGGGAAAACCTCCAAGCTTCTCTCTAGCAATATATAATATACACATTTTTGCCACATTTTTCTCAAAATCTCTTGCCAAATCCAAAATGTTTGTGGTACAATAAAAGTGTTCATAACTATCAAATATAACAGTATGCAAAATTCATTTTATGAATGATATTGACGCCATGAGCGGTCACTATTCATGAAGTGGATAGCCTCGGCTTGTATACTGATTGGTAGTTATGAACGCCGTTCGTGGCGTCATTTTTATTAACTCCGGTGACGCAGGGTTAATAGTGTGGCGCTCTCGGGGCTCAGTTTTAACCAAAAGGAGGGCTACCATGCTACACAAGAAGAGAAAACCATCAACTTTTACACTATCTAGTAGGGATTTAGAAGGTCATATCACTACTAGCCAAACAAAGCTTCATAGTAAAAGTACTTATTTCTACCGATGGATTCCTGTATCTTGTAGCTTGGTCCTCCTTTTTGGCACCGGGGTTATTCTGAACCCAGCTATTAATTCTAGTGAGAAAGCTCATGCGGGAACTATTACCGCTAACCCGACTGACTACTCCAGCATTTCTCTCACCATTAGCAATAATGGTACTGAATTAAATACTGGCGATACCGTCAGCACTGACGTCCAACCGGGCTTCGTTAATTATATAAGTAATAATCTCAAAATAGATACAAAGAAAATCAACAGATTCTATGTGTCCGTCCAAGCCGCCGAAGACGGTACGAGCGAGCTCACCGGCACCGACAAACACGCCACCATCGCCCCAGTAGGCAGTAATAAGATCCCCACCGCTACGGGCGAGAACGGCTTTGGCGATAACACCTGGGGCTTTGCTCTAGGAGAAACCAGTGTAGCGAATGAGAGCATGGTTTATAATTCTTTACCAGTCTTCGGTACCTCCACCACTCCCGACTATTCCTCTGCGAACAACCTCGCCGATGGTAGCTACAATCTTAAGCTCACCTTCGCCGCCAAGATCAACGCCGACAAACCCAACGACCACTATACGACGAAAGCGATAGTGAGTGTGGCGGCGGATGCTAAAAATTTAGTCGACCTGGTAAGTGGCCTAGGTGGAGTGAAAACAATGCAGCAATTCACTAGCGCCACCTGCAAAAGTCTAACGACGCCATCGACATCTGCTACCGCTGTACCGACCGGACAGCTCGTGGATACGAGAGACAACAGTGTATACTGGGTAGCCAAACTTGCTGACGGTGATTGCTGGATGACGCAAAACATGGCTTACAGCGGTATTAGTGATGCAAGCGGGAACTTTAACGCGACTAAAAGGGCTAGTTTATTGGTACCAAATGATGTCAATAAACCTACTAGCTATGGAGAAAAACCAACTACAGGCTATACTTTATCATATAATTCGGCGATGACGGGTGTATATGACGATGCTACAAAGACATATAATGGGCATTACTTAAGAGGCAATTATTATGAACAAGACAATAATCAGGCGCTAGACGCTTGCACTTTCACAAATAATCCTGACTGGAAACTCCCGACCGCCGCCAGCATCAATGCTGCTAGTACTCATGGTTCGTATGGACGCCTGCTTGGGGCATATAACGTTTCAAGCGGCAATACTGGTACATCAATTCTTGGCGCAGCTCCGCTTTACTTCTTATGCAGTGGAAGCTATGGTAATAATTTCTACTACGTTGGAACTTCTGGATTTTATTGGTCTTCCGACAGTGGCTCACTTTTGAATTTCAGCAGTAGCGATGCAACTATTAGTGACGGTGGCTACACTCAACATGGCGTCTCTGTTCGCTGCGTCGTCTCCGGCGCATAGACCAGCAAAACCTAGTTGCAACGTAATAGAACACGAGCCTGTGGAAAACTCACGCAGCGATTTACGAGATCGAACTAGACATTACCGCAAAGATAAGGTACAATACAAATAGGATAGTTGTGGTTCTACCGTCCGTTGATCTTTATATTGATCACGACGGTAGTATCACTTTTTTCTTGGCTTCGTGGTTTCTCGCGGTCAAGCACCCACTCCGCCAGCTTTAGAATTATCTTCCAGATTCTATCTTTCATGTTCCTCCTATCGCACCGTCCTAACTCCACACCCTACCTTCTCTTAAACATCTAGCTGCCCGTGCTCATGTGCCTCATTATATAGCAAATCTTTTCAAAATAACAAGCACTAGCATGATAATAACATCAAAAGTCATATCAGTCAATACTGCGATGGTAATCCTCTTGCGCTAAATCCTTTCCGCCTCACGCGTCCGCCCAATTATCTCCCCACAAACTTACCATTAGTGCTATAATATATAATATAAGCAAAATCGAGTTTTCTCGACCTAAGTGGGAATATATTTTTAATGGACGAAGCAGAAATCCAACGCAAGCGACGCGACAACGAAGAAGACGCTACTAAGCGCCGGGCTAGTATTCTCGGCTTACCATATCTCGATACCCGTACGTTTGAGAATACCGTTCCGCTTGTTCCCGATGTGCTTAGCGTCGAAGAAATGCGCAAAGATTACATCATTCCTCTCCAGGTCAACGCCGAAGACATGTCCTTCCGCTTCATGGTCACCAGCCAGACCCCGAGTAGCCTCATCCCGAAAATGCGCAAAGAATACGTCGACCGCGGCGCGCATATCGCTTTCTTCTTGATCTCCAAGGCTGCTTATCAGGTCTTCATGCTCCGCTACGATCCGCCGAAAGAAACTGTCTATGACGACATCAAGATTGCTTCCGAGGGTGATTCTGAGACCATCGCCGAAGTTAGTCGCACGCTGAACTCCGTCTCTACAGAAAAGGTCTTCAACTTCCTCATTGATCAAGCCGACAAGCTCGGTGCTTCGGATATTCATATCGAGAACATGCGCAACGAGATTCGTATCCGTATGCGCGTCGACGGCATTCTTCATCCCGTTGCGAACATCGACCGCGACCGCTACCGTATTTTCATGGGCGAACTCTCGGCTCGTGCCGATATTTCTACTGCTTCGACCAAGCCGCAATCTGGCCATATGCAGCAGGAGATCCACCGTAATGGCGCCTCGCATTTGCTCAATATCCGTGTCGAGATGGTTCCGACCATGTATGGCCAGGACGCCGTTCTCCGTCTCTTTAATTTCGATGAGAGTCTGCTGAATCTTGATCTTCTCGGTCTTTCCGACGACGAGATGGCTACTATGCGCGACGTCATTTCGCATCCGCGCGGCCTCGTCCTTATGGTCGGTCCGACCGGTTCTGGTAAATCCACTACGCTTTACTCTATTCTCAATGCCCTCAATACTACCGAGCGCAAAATTATTACCCTTGAGGATCCTATCGAATACGGCATCACTGGTATCTCCCAGATCCCAATTTATACCAATGACGGCGGTTCTTTCGCCGAAGGCTTGCGTTCTGTTCTCCGTCTCGATCCTGACGTTGTGATGGTCGGCGAGATTCGCGATTCTGATACCGCTCGTACTGCCATCCAAGCTTCCATCACTGGCCATCTTGTCTTATCTTCCTTCCACGCCAATTCCACCGCTGCCGCTTTCTCCCGCATGATCGACCTCATCGGCGTCAATCCGATTTTTGCGACTTCTATCCGGCTGCTTATTGCTCAGCGTCTCGTACGCAAACTTTCCGACAACAAAGAGCCCTACAAGCCTGATCAAGCCACTATCGACTACATCCGCCAGAAAATGGAGAATGTTCCAGGCGTTGGTCTCAGCGATATTACCCTTTACCATCCTAAGCCCAGCGATGACGCGCCGTTCGGTTATAAAGGCCGCACTGTCCTCATGGAACAGATGATTGTCAATGAGGAAATCCAGGGCTTCTTGCGCGGCGACCTGAAAGATATTAGTGCTGAGGCGATTGAGCAGAGCGCCCGCATTCAAGGCATGCTCACTTTAGAGCAGCGCGGTATTCTCGCCGCCCTGCGCGGCGAGACTACGCTAGAAGAAGTTTCCCGCGTGATCTAAGCCCTACTTTTTGCAAGATTTTCGTCTTTTTCTGCCCAAATCTTAATTTACAAAAATTTTTCACACTTATTTTTCGTACGAAAACCGCCGAAACTTAAATAAAAAATTTTCTTCACTCCATTTTTGTTCAAAATAAGTACAAAATCGTCCCGAAAATTAAATCAGAAATATCTTTTCCGCCCAAAAACTTACCCCACTATTCAAAAATCTTACTCGGAGCTTATTTAATCATACTCCATGCATTATAAAACATGCTCTCGGCTTATTCAAACGTACTCCCGCGCTAGAGAATCTTGCTCGTATATTACACAATCTTACTCAACACTATTCAAGCAGAATTTTACCACATACGTTATTGACTTTTATCTTATTCCATTTTATTCCTGAACGCAAAATCGCCGCGAAAACCCGAACACAATGCACTACAGATTCTCGCCAGCTTCACTCTCCTCACCTATGCTATAATATATAGTATATGGAACGCTTATTAAAATACTTTACCCCTACCGATTATCAAATTGAAGAATACATTTTCCGCGACACCGAGCTTGTCCAGGGCACCGTTAAGGTTCGAGGCGTTGTGGTCGACAAGAACACCGTCAAATTCCACGCCGTCAACATGGAGATAAAAGAAGTCAGCTTCTGTGCGCTGCACTGGGGTGGAACTGCTTTTGTACCTGACGATTGGGACGAGATCAAGCGTGGTAATTACGCACATCAGTGCCAATATAGCTACGATAATGAGACCATTACTATTACCGTCGACGACACCATGCACCGTGACCTCGACGCAGCTCGCGCCGTCAATATGGAAGAAGATTTTGATGACCGCTATCTTGCCGAGTTTACCATCAAATATGAGACCAAGCTAAACCACAACATGCAGGGTTGCTATCTCTCTACCTACACTTTTCACGGTCAAGAGAAACGCCTCGTCGCCACTCAGTTCGAGTCTCACTACGCCCGCGAAGCGTTCCCTTGTATCGATGAGCCAGCCGCAAAAGCCGTCTTCAATCTTACTCTCATCGTACCCGATCGTACTCCGGAAGACGTTATTCTTGCTAATACGCCCGTCATCTTGCAAGATATTAATCGTTTCGAGTTCGAGCCTACTCCGCGCATGTCTACCTATTTGCTCGCGTGGGTGATCGGCCCGCTGAAATGCGTCTCCGCCGTTAATAACCACGGCGTCAAGGTCGCATCTTACGCTGCGCTAAATCAATCCACTAGTTCGCTAGAGTTTGCGAACGAAGTCGCCGTCCGTGCGCTCGATTATTACGATGAGAAATTTGGCGTCAAGTATCCTCTTCCTAAGCTCGACCAAGTCGCCCTGCCTGATTTTGAAGCTGGTGCCATGGAAAACTGGGGTCTCGTCACTTATCGCGAATCCTGCATGCTCGCCGAGCCGAACTCTTCTATTGACACTAAGCAATCTGTCGCCGTCACCGTCACGCACGAGCTCTCGCATCAATGGTTCGGCGATCTCGTCACGATGGCTTGGTGGGACGATCTCTGGCTCAACGAATCTTTCGCCACCATCATGGAATACTACGCCACCGACGCGCTCTATCCGGAGCTCAATGCTTGGCAAGATTTCTACACTGGCGACTGTGTCGCTGCCTTGCGCCGAGATTCTTTGCCTGGCGTCCAAGCGGTGCAGCAGGCCGTTCACGATCCTGCCGAGATTGCTACGCTGTTCGACAGTGCGATCGTCTACGCGAAGGGCGCTCGGTTGGTTCTGATGCTCATGCATCTCATGGGTGAAGATAATTTTTACAAAGGTGTCCACGATTATTTTGTAAAATACAAATATCAAAATACCGTTGGCGACGATCTCTGGTACGCCCTGCAGAAGTATGCTGACTTCGATATTAAAGATTTCATGCACGCCTGGATTTCGCAGCCTGGCTACCCGGCTTTGCAGCAGGCGCATAATGGTGATAAAACTTTCTGGGATCAGCAGCGTTTCTTGATCAACGGCACTACCGACGATACGAAATGGCCTCTGCCCGAAGTCAAAGACGATATGTCGGGCCACTATCTGCTTGACCTCTCTACTGCCGACTTCGAGTCCAAGCTCAAAACTTTCGACACTCTTAGCCTCGAGCAAAAGCTTCGCCTTCTCATCGACCGTATGATGCTCGCGAAAGCTGCCCTCTCGCCCTCGGCCAGCCTGCTTGACCTTTTGCCGAAGTTTGTGGGAGAAGATGCACCTGTCTGGGATATCCTGCTCAGCATTATTAATGACCTCAAAATTTTCTGCCCCGATGGGTCCGAATCCGATACTCTCTACCGCAAGTTCCTCCGCACCACTATTGCTCCGCGCGCCCACGAGCTTGGCGTTGTCTCCCAGCCGGACGACTCCAGCAACGAGAAACGTCTCCGCAAAGTTCTCGCCGTCGTCGCCCGCTTCTCGCGCGAACCAGTTATCATTGGCCAGCTCGCCGACCTTTATTGCGACGATCTCTCCATGATTGACCCAGAAATGCGTGGCAATGTCCTCATGGCGAAAATGCTACGCGATGAGGCCGAAATCTTCCCAGAGCTTCTTGCTAAATACCAGTCTACGCACGACCCAGAGCTAAGAGATGATATTCTCGGCGCGCTCTCGATCGTCGAGCGGCCAGATAATATCAAGGCCGTCCTTGCCCTATTGAATCAGCCTGAGATTGTTCGTCCTCAAGACCATCTTTTCCTCTATATCTACCTTTTGCGCAATCCTAAGTCCCGCGCCAAGACTCTTGCTTGGCTGTATGAGAACTGGGGCTATATCGAGAAACTGACCGGCGACAAATCCATCGAAGACTATCCTCGCTGCACCGCCAATTATATTGACACTCGTGCTGAAGCTGACGCTTTCTACAGCTTCTTTGACAAACTTTCCGACCGCCCCGTCCTTAAACGCACGCTTGCCATGGCGAAAGTCAGTATTGAATCTAAGCTATCCCTCATTGAGCGCGAATCTTCCGCTATACATAATAAGCTCCAAGAGCTAATAAAGGAGAAGAGAAAATGAGACTTTTTCTAGCTAGTGATGATTTTGGCGACTTCGCAGATGATCTAGAAGCGCTTGTCGGCAAGAATAAAAAAGCTCTAGTTATAAGCAATGCACGAGATTATCTTTCTAATGCTGAGCGCCAAAAGAAAATCAGAGAAAAGCTTAGCCTCTTCAGAAGACATGGTTTCTCTGTGCAAGAGTTAGACTTACGACCATACTTTGGTAAAGATCCGCAAGTGCTGGAAGACTTTGTCTCAGATTATGACCCAGGCATTATTTTCTGTTCCGGTGGTGATATGTTCTTACTATCCACTGCACTCAATATCAGTGGTATGGACGGAATCATTAAACGTCGGCTAAAAGAAGATTCTATAGTCTATGGTGGCGCTAGCGCCGGTGCTTGTGTTACGGTTGAAGATATTGAAGTTTATGAACGCGACGAAATGTGTATTGAAGAGGTCCCTGCTTACTATGGTGTCGAGGCCATAACCTCAGGGTTAGGTCTGGTCCAAGAATACGTTATCCCGCACGTCGATGCTGAGTGGTTCCAGGATCAAGCTAAGTTCTATCGCAAGCAACTCGCGAAAATCCATGCCGACGTTATAGAACTCAATAATGCAGATGTTTATATAGTGGACGGAACGCATCGTGAGTTAAAACAGGGAAATAAGCTATGAAACTCTACCTCGTTCGTCATGGCCAGACTGATTTTAACGCCGGTAATCTCACTCAGGGCGTCAGTAATATCCCGCTGAATGACACTGGCAGGGCTCAGGCTGCTGCCTTGGCGCGCACCGTCCAGCCCATGCACTTTGACGCCTATTATGTCTCCCCGCTCCAGCGCGCCCGCCAGACTGCCGAGATTATTACTGGCGGCCAAGCTGATTTCATCGTCGACCAGTTGTTGCGCGAGCGCAGCTTCGGAGAAGTTGAGGGGCAGGCTGTTGACTGGTCGCTAGTCGGCGACATTCACGACCGCCGCGCTAATATCTCTACTTATGGTATTGAGCCTGTCAACGACTTGCTTGCCCGTGCTAAGACTTTTCTCGACCATCTCAAGGCGACTCATCGCCCCGACGAAACTATTCTCGTCGTAGCTCACGGCGGCCTCCTCCGCGCTCTACATTTCAGCATTGTCGGCTACGATGACGACACCGATTTCCCCGCCTTCCACTTCGAGAATTGTGAGATGCGCGAGTATAATATATAATTATACTTATGGTAGATAGCATCTCAGACCGTCAAGCTGTGGACTTTATTCATCAGCCTTATCAACTCCGCCCGCTTATGGGTGGGCATAGTGGCGCCGAGAATTATGAGATTACTGCTGGCAGTCAGCGTTATATGCTGAAAATTTTCCCCACTAACTTTGCTAAAGGCCGCGTCGAGGCCATTCCTCACATCTGTCAGCTCTATCGTAGCCTCGGTATTAATTCACTTGAATGCGTCAAGCTTGGTCATCTCTCCTCTACTGATCAGTATTACTGTATTTATAATTACATCGACGGCAGGAACATGGAGGAAGTCGGTGAGAGTGATTATGATGAGGCGGGGAATTATCGCCTCGGCTGCGCCGTCGGACAGTGGCTTCAGACGCTCAAAGCTGCCTCTCTTCCGCCAGACGCCAAGATTAGCCGCGCTGATACCGCCGAACTTACTGACAAAGTCTTTGCTCTCTACGACGAAATTATTGCCGAGAAGCCTCTACGCCAGCTCTTTTATGATCTGCTGGGCGAGGATGCGCTCACCGAACTCTATACAGAGTTCCGAGCTGCCGAGAAAGTGCTTGCCAAAACCCCTCCGAAGATTATCCACGGCGATGTCAAGCGCTCCAATCTTATGCAGGATCGTTCCGGCAAGCTTTACCTTATCGACATCGAATCCACGAAATACGGCCACGACATGTTCAACTTTCGACATCAGATGACTTGGCTTCTTCGTCCCGACCGCCCGAAACGCCTGCAGTTCCTCAGAGGCGTCCTCGATGGTCTCTACAACGGTGCCCGTCCTACTGATTTTAACCAGCAGATATTATATATCTATGCATTCAACCTTTTTGAGCATGCATACCACATCCGCAACGACCGCAGCACTCTCGAGGAATATCTCCGCATGACCCAGCAGTCGCTTCCACTCGTCCTCCACCCGCAAGGGAACATTGTCTAGCTCACCGACTCCTAAGGTAATAACACCCACATCTTGACAATTTGGCAAAAGTATGCTACAATGGAAGTATGGGGCAATTCTAGTCCCTAGAATTAGTATGTCTTGACAGACATACTAACCTCTATCTTAGTCGGAGGCGCCGTAAGGCGCCCGAGAAGCATCTTAACAGGTTAGTTATTTTTCAGAATTTTTCCGAATAATCTATAGAAAGTGAGTGATATGCGTGGGATTCTACGAAGCCCGCCCTTACCAAGTCGAGTGCCTCAAAGCTCTGGCAAAGGCCCGCGCCGACGGCATCAGCCGTGGTCTGGTCAATATGGCCAGCGGCCTCGGCAAGACTCTGACCGCCGTGTTCGACATCGAGCAGTTTCTGCAAGATAAACCGGATACTCGCGTCCTTGTCCTCTGCCATCGCGAGAGCATTTTGCTCCAGACTAAGCGTAAGTTCAAAAAACACTTTGGTGATGAGTACAGCTACGGCATGTACACCGGCACCGAGAAAGCTTCCCGCCTAACCGACTTCACGTTTGCGACTTTCCAAACTATGCAGAACAGCCGCGAGCAGTTCGCCAGTGATACCTTTGGCTATATCGCTGTCGACGAAGCGCACCATACTCCCGCCGCCACCTATCGTCCCACGGTCGATTACTTCAGCCCGCAGTTTCTGCTCGGGCTGACCGCAACAAAAGATCGTATGGACGGTCAGGATATCCTCGAAATCTACGAGCAAGTGCTCTACTCCATGGATATTTATGACGGTTGGAGCCAAGGCTGGCTGGCGCGTGTGGACTACCGCATCATGCTCGACGACCTCAGAGAAGAGGAATTCGAGAAGTATGTTGGTCCGCACGCGACGGACGAGAAGGTCTCCATGTTGCAGTTGAACAAGACCATCTTCGCGCCGCAACGCGACGAAGACATTGTGGCGTCTATCCGTGATCAGATTTCTGATCTGGAAGACCCCAGTATCTTTGTGTTCTGTCCCGGCATCGACCACGCCAACGCCATGGCTCATCACTTCGGTGGGGAAGCTGCCGTCATCCACTCCGAGCAGAGCCCCGCTTTTAACGAGGCTATCCTGAGTGATTTCCGCTGTGGCAAGATCCGCATCGTCATCTCCGTTAATATGTTGAACGAAGGCATCGACATCCCAGAGGCTGACGTAGTGGTATTCTTGCGAGCAACCGAATCTTCTACGATCTACTTCCAGCAGCTCGGTCGTGGTCTGCGCACCAGCGATAATAAGCGTATGGTGCGAGTGCTCGATTTTGTCGCCAACATCGAACGGATCGCTATGGTCCTTGAGATGGAGGAGACTGCCAAGAAGCGCATCACCGCGAGCCCCACCTATTCTCCCTCTGCCAATAAGCCCGACCCCATTGTCATCGACGTTCCTGCCACGAAGTTCAAAGTTCGCCGCGTGGATGTGGAACGGATGATGGCCAAGATCAGACGCAAAATTCAATGGACCGACCAGGAGCTTATCGAAGCCCTGAAGAAGAAAGCCGATGCATTAGGGCGTACACCGTCATGCAGGGAGGTCGATAGTGATTTAACTATGCCGTGTTCCGTGACGTATCTAAAACGCTTCGGCTCCATGCAAAATGCTTGCGAACTTGCCAGTTTAATTCCTCGGACTCCTTTCCGCGACCTAAAGGGTATAGTCGATGTCGGAGAGAAACCGCGCCTTATCATAGCATTGCAGTTGAAAGCCAGTGCGCTAGGGCATACGCCGTCAAAAGCGGAATGCGATCAAGATGATAGTATGCCCAGTACGTACATGTATATGCGGATATTTGGCAGCTGGAACAATGCCATACAGGAAGCCGGCCTTATAGCCTATAAACATGTTAAGCCTGGAACGTGGACTGAAAGCCGTATTATAACGGCTCTCCAGCTGAAAGCACAAGAACTTGGTCATAAGCCTAGGCTGTACGATATTGATCAAGACGAGTCTATGCCGGCATCCGAAACCATCAAACGGGTTTTTGGCAGCTGGAGTGAGGCATTGAATCAGGCTGGTTTTGAGAGCAATAAGGTCGGAAAAACTGAGGATTCAGAGCTGATTAGACTCTTGCAGGAAAAAGCATCCGAGATTGGAGCAACACCTCCCCAAAGAGTCGTCGACCAAGACCCAAATATGCCATGCAGTAGCGTGTATAAGAGGCGTTTTGGTAGTTGGAACGCCGCCATCAAAGCGGCCGGATTGAGGCTGAATCAAGGAAAATAATTAACCCCATAACCCACGCCGAATCAAGTAGGCGTGGGTTTCCCATTGTAAAGCTACATTCTTGCTAAAAAATCCAGAAAATAGCATAAAAAGTATTGACAAATAGACTAATCTGTGCTACAATAGACACAGTTCGTAAAATGCGATTGCGAATAATGTTGAATTTTATGAATGTATTTTGCAAATCTCAGCCGTAAATTTATAGCAGAACGTTGTGGTTTTTACATGATTATTACAGGGGTGGAGCTCAAATTCTCCCCCAAAATCAAAAAATCTTCAAAAAAACCCTTGCATTGTTTTGCAAGGTGCGCTATAATGAGGAAAGTTAAACAAGTTGCAGAGGTCAGACTGAAGCAACCAATGGATTAAGATAGAAATTATGCGAGGTGAATCTATCATACTTAGAGACGTCTCGATTTGAGATTTCAAATTTAACAATTTGGACAACGATGAAAATACAAGGAGCCGAAAGAAGCGAAAGTTTACTTTCATTTCTGAGGCGACGCAGTATTTTATCGTGACAACGATGAAATAAAATTATTCTTACAGAATAATTTATGTAAGACGGAAATAGCAATCAAATGTCGATTGCTAGTTAAGTCAATGCATAAAAAGGTACATAAGGGCACTGATAGTGGA
>CAZDQY010000007.1:0-75577 GCA_964508115.1 uncultured Candidatus Saccharibacteria bacterium | reverse complement strand
GACATAGACCCTCTAAGTCTACAATGCTGGTTCGATTCCAGCTGGCGCTACCAGAGAAGATGAAGTCCCTTTCGGGATTTTTTGCTGGTGATTGCTGGCTGCATTATATTAATGTATGCTATAATAAGAAAGTTATGACAAAGAAAACTGCGAAAAAATCTCCAACCATTATAGAAAGTAAAAGTGACGAAATTGTAGCGGACTATAATGGATACGATTATAAGAAGATATTTTGGGAAGACGCAGACCGAGCTTATGAAGACATGGCAGATCGGATGGCGATTCGGAGACTTCTGCCAGAGCGGATGGAGAATTTCGTGGATATTGCGGGAGGCTATGGCCGGCTGGCGAATGAGTATTTGCCACGGGCGAAGCAAGCGACGTTGTTTGACTATTCCCGGACCGAGCTGGAGCAGGCGAAGGCGGCCTATGGCGATAAGCTGAAGACTCAGCCGGGTGATATTTATAGTTTACCGTTCAAAGATGATACTTTTGATGCGCTAATGATGGTGCGAGCGACGCATCATTTCAAGGATATGCAGAAAGTTTCGGATGAACTATATCGGGTTTTGAAGCCGGGTGGCGTAGCGGTGATTGAAGTAGCAAATAAGAAAACTTTGCCGAAGATGTTTCGATATTGGTTCAAGAAGTCGGAGATTAATCCGTTTAGTCGTGAGGTGGCGCATTTGAAAGATTTGAATTCAGATGGATTTTATAATTATCATCCGAAGTATATAGAGGAGATTTTTGCAAAGTCAGGGTTTAAGATTGAGAAGGTGCTTTCGGTATCGAATTTCCGGAGCGCGAAGCTGAAGAAGGTTTTTGGGACGAAGAACCTGGTGCGAATGGAGAAGGTAGCACAGGGGGTGTTGGCGCCGGTACGTTTTGCGCCGTCGATTTATTATCGGTTGAGGAAATAATAATTAGATGTGATTTGAGGTGTCGTTGGTTTTTTCGCAGGACATCTGGTATTCGACGGTGAAATCTTTGGGACCGTAGGGCTCGACCGGATAGTAGCGGACGGTGGTGGCGTTGGTGTCGCACTGATAATAGTCATTGGAGAAGGTGGCGAAAGAATTGGCGTTTTTAGTACTGTCGTAAGAGAGGAGTTGGTTGAGCCGTACGGTAGGGAGACCAGATTCGGTGTAGTTGTCGAGGATGAGCTTCGGCTGGTCGAGATATTTGCCGAGCGCACGGGGGTAGAGGTATTCGATGTAATAATTGTTCGCAAGCTTGGTAAGTTCACGTTCGCTACGTTTGATGGGGTCAAAAAGCGAGGTAAACATAAAGCTAAAAGCAATCATGAGGGCAGAGGTGCCGATAAGAGACATGAGGGTGACCTCGCGCCAGCTGAAGGGGCTGCGCTTGGTGGCTTTGCGATGAGATCGGGATTTATTACGAAGGGAGCGCGAGAACTTCTGTGCGGATTTGGAGAGAGATTTGGCGGTCTTGACGGTGGCCTTCTGGACTTTCGTGGCGATAGCTTTGACGGTATGAGCAACTTTCGTGCTCGTGGCGTGGGACTTGGTTTGAGACGTGGTGGGCTTCGTAAGCGACCAGTCTTTGCGAAAATAGACAGTTTTGTTGCGACCTTTCTTCATAAGCTTATTATAACACTAATGTTTGAAAAGTTGTAGATATTGACTAGTAAAAACTTGAGAAGTATGCTAGAATGATTGGGATATGAGTAAGATTTTTAAACGAACAAAGATTTTGGCGACGATTGGGCCGGCCTGTTCAAGTGAAGAGCAGATTCGCGATTTGATCATGGCGGGCGTGAATGGTTGTCGGTTGAATTTCTCGCACGGCGATAATGAGACGCGCGATAAACAGCTCGGGTGGATTCGCAAGGCCGAACAGGAAAAGGGGCGTTCAGTAGCGATTGTGGAAGATTTGCAGGGGCCGAAGATTCGTCTGGGGCTAGTGAAGAATAATCACTATGATATTAAGGAAGGCGATGAGCTGATCCTGGACGCAAGCATTAAGGAACAGAAGAAAAATGGCGTGCTTCCTTTGCAATATAATTTGGCGAAAAAGGTAAAGGTGGGTGAGCCGATTTTTATGTTCGATGGGAAGATTCGGACGCATGTGACGGAGATTGTTTCGAATACGGCGATTAAAGTCGTGGCAGAGAACGATGGCTTCGTGATGAATAATAAGGGTCTGAACCTGCCAGACACGGATTTTGGTGGTGATATTTTGACACCGAAGGATCTGGCGGACATTGAGTGGGGCGCGACGCGAGATTTCGACTATGTGGCGCTATCTTTTATCCAGTGTGCGGATGATATTCATAAGTTGCGAGAGATTTTGCGCGAGCATGATTCAAGTGCGAAGATTATCGCGAAGATTGAAACAAAGAAAGCTGTAGAGAGCGATAAGAATTTGGAAGAAATCGTGAAAGCTTCGGATGCGATCATGGTGGCGCGCGGCGACATGGCGGTGGAAGCAGGAGCGGAAATCGTGCCGATTGTGCAGCGGAAGTTAGTGAAGCTTTGCCGTGAGCATGGGAAGATTTGTATCGTGGCGACCCAAACGATGGGGTCGATGGTGGACAACCCAGAGCCGACGCGGGCGGAAGTGAGTGATGTGGCGAACGCGGTGATCCAGGGGGCAGATGTAGTGATGCTCTCTGACGAGACTGCGAACGGTAAGTATCCGCTCGAGACTGTGAAAGCGATGAAGAAAGTGATTCTCTATACGCAGAATAACTCAGCTTTGCAGCCAATCGAGGGTACTCCGCAGAGCGATAACCGGAAGTATGATGCGATCTCGGCAGCGGCAGCGCGACTAGCAGAACAGATCGATGCAGACGTGATTATTTGTCAGACGGCCTCGGGTGCGACGGCACTCACGATGGCGGCACAACGGCCGAACTTGCCTATCATTACCGTGACTGGCGACACACGGGTGGCGAATCAGCTAGCACTGGCTTATGCGAATTCTGCTTTCGTGCGACCATATTCGGTGAATTTCGGTCTCGATCTTGCTAAGGAACTAAAAGAATCTGGTTATCTGCAATCAAGTAAAGGTAAGAAGAGCTTGGTGGCAGTGATTGTGTCGGGGAATCGAGATTTTTCGGGGACGGACACCATTAAGGTGCGTCAAATCTAAAGGCGCCTTGGTTGATAGCAGTTCATTGTTTTTGCTAGAGATTTTATAACGTATTCTATATTTT
The DNA here is from genome assembly GCA_964508115.1 of uncultured Candidatus Saccharibacteria bacterium. Taxonomy (GTDB): domain Bacteria; phylum Patescibacteriota; class Saccharimonadia; order Saccharimonadales; family Saccharimonadaceae; genus Nanosyncoccus. The sequence continues at coordinate 72,399 of CAZDQY010000007.1, read as the reverse complement.
TAATTTTATTTGTCCACTTTTTACCGGCAAAAAGTGGACAGAAAAGCCGCCGGGGGTTCGGATTCCCCCGGACCCCTAAAACCGCCGGGGAAGGATATCCTTCCCCTGGACCCTAACCTTTTGGCATTGTTTTGTTTTTTCGCCAAAACGCAGGGTTCGTAGGTTAGGCTTTTGTTAATGCATGTTTTATCTGACGCTGCTAAGACAGACGCAGGGTTCACAGATCGGGATTTCTGGGTATCTATGGGGTAAAAATAATACTGCGCGATTAGTGCGGTGTTATTTTTGATGTAGATGTGGTATGATGAGAATAACTAGGAGGTGAAATGTTTGATAAAAAGACGGTAAAGGATGTAGATGTCAAGGGGCAGACTGTGCTGGTGCGGGCGGATTATAATGTGCCGCTGGGGAAGCGCGAAGACGGTTCGCGGACAGTGATGAGCGATTTTCGGATACGGGCGGGGTTGCCGACTTTGTGCTATCTGTTGGAACAAGGGGCGGAGAAGATTATTATTATTTCTCATTTGGGGCGGCCAGAAGGGCGCGATGAAGAATTTTCGCTTGACGTGGTGGCGGCGAAGCTGGCGGAGCTACTGCCGGGCGTACCGGTGGGGTTCGTGGATGGCTGTCGGGGCGAAGAGGTGGAGCAGGCAGTAGCAGAGACGCCGAAGGGTGGAATATTGCTGTTAGAAAACTTACGTTTCGAGCCAGGAGAGAAGCAGAACGCGACGGAGCTGGCGGAGGATATCGTGCGGAGTACAGGTGCGACGCTGTTTGTGCAGGATGGTTTCGCGGTGACGCATCGAGCTCATGCATCGACGGTGGCGCTGGCGAAGCTCTTGCCGGCGGTAGCGGGTTTGCTGGTGGAGAAAGAGGTGACGCTGCTGAGGAAAGCACTGGATGATCCTGAGCGACCACTGGTGACGATTATCGGAGGGTCGAAGGTGGCGGATAAACAGCCGCTCATAGATAAGTTTTTGCCAGTGTCGGATAGATTAATAATTGGCGGAAAGATCGCGGCGGATGGCTATAAGAGTGAAGAGCCACAGGTGTATGTGGCGGAAGATTTTGATGAGGACGCAGCGGGGGATAAGCTAGATGTGGGACCGGTGTCTACCTGTAAGATCGTAGATATGATTAACGGGGCGAAGACAGTACTCTGGAATGGCGTGCTGGGAAAGGTAGAAGATCCGGCTTATGCGACAGCTTCGGTAATTGTCGCGAAGACTCTAGGGGAGAATAATGATGTAGTGTCGATCGTGTGTGGTGGCGATACGGCGGGGTTCGTGGAGAATATGCAGCTGAATGACCCAGAGCTGAATTACTCTCTTGTCTCGACGGGCGGCGGAGCGGCGTTGCAGTTGCTTTCGGGCGGGGAGATGCCTGGACTGGAGGTTTTAGAAGACAAGTAGAACAGATAGGATGAAGAGAAAAATAACTCCGTGAGGAGTTATTTTTCCGCAATGGCCCCGGCTCCGCAATTCAGCAGCGCTGTACCACGTCATACATGCAATGGCCCTGGCTCCGCAATTCAGCAGTGCTGTACCATGCCACTAAGCTTATTTTAGCATAGTTATCTTGGAAAGACAAGCGGATTTTGGCGAAAAATTGAAAATCGTGTCTTGACTTGTGATGATGAGGAGGCGCTTAAGGCCACGAAAATTTTTTGAGTGATTTTTGATGTAATCGAGACATTTGCTTTCAGGAAAACTAGTGCGATGTAAATCAAGGATGACGTTGCAGGATTGATGTAGCGCGTTGCGTAGATTATTTTCGATAGCACGACTGTTTCTGCCGAGCGGGCTTTTTATTTCCCAAACTAGGTTTTTAAATATAATATCTGATGTGGTATGAATACCCGTAGGTATAAATTCAACATTAGATCCGGTACCAGTGAGAACCTTGGCTACTTTTAGTTCGTGCGGCAATGGCAAAGCGCCGAAGGGTACGATAATTTCACCTGATGATTGAGATTGTTTGTGGGGCATGAGAACCTTTCCATAAAAGATAATGATAAAGTCGCCTTTACTTTTCTCAAATTTCCTCCTCCCCACCATTCTGTTGATTGTACCATAAATAGATGGGACGAGCTGAAGAATGTGGGTTTTGGAAAAAAGTTAAAAAAAGTTGTTGACATAGTAAAATACTCATGTATAATAAGAAGCATAAAAGGTCACAAATAAAAATATTAAACAAACTAAAACATAGAAAGGAAAACTACTATGTCAAAAATTACAAGTGCAATGGCTGTGCTTGGTGTGGTCGCTGGTCTCGGTGTCGCTGCATTGCCGCTGAGCTCCTATGCTATCACTTCTACTTCTCAGCCTGTCACTATTCGTGCTGAAGTCAATAATACTATCGCTGTGACTTCGTCTGAAGAATTGGTAGAACTTGGTACTATCAACGGTGGTACTCCGGTTGCCGAAAAAAGTACGACTGTTACTGTGAGTGGTACTGATGGTACGAAGTTTGATCTGAAGGTTGAAGATACTGATGCTGAGACTGCGCTAGTTAACACGACCGACGGCACTGCGACGATTCCGACTGGCACCAATCTTGCGACTGGTACTGCCGCTTGGGGTTTTAAAGTTGCCAATTCTACAACTGTTGGCACTTGGACTGCTATGGGTGAGAACGGCGCTCCTGTCACTATTAAGAGTGGTACTCTTGGTGCTACTGCCGATGAGACTATCGTCACTTTTGGCGTGTCTGCTGCCGCGAACCAAGCCAATGGTACTTATGAGGACCAGGTAGTCTTCACTGCTGTCACTACTGAGTAGGATAGTTAGAAAAGTAAAAATACCACCTGAGAGGGTGGTATTTTTTGTGGATTATATCTTGAATAATGTGAAATTGTCATTTATAATGGAAGAATAAATATAGGAGGTGAAAAAAGTGGGAGTTTTGAAGGGCCTACAACGAAAGGGAAGTATCTTATTAGCTTGGCTAGTGATAGCTGTAGTGGGGCTAGGTGTAGTGCGACCGGTTTTTGCAGAAGACTTGCCAGAGTATCGGATACAGATTTCGCCGACGAAACTTGATCTTGATTTGGAGCCGGGTAAGTCTACTACGGCGAAGTTTATCGTACAGAATTCGGGCACGAAGGATTTTGACTATGAGTTGAGTGCTAGCCCTTACAGTGTGAAAGGTCAGGAGTATGAGCAGGACTTTGCTACTGAGACGAACTACACGGATATTGCTAAATGGATTAAGTTTTCTGACGAAAAAGGTAAGCTTGATTCGATGACTTCAAAAGAAATCACGATGACTATTGATGTGTCGGAAGATGTGCCGGAGGGCGGGCAATATGCGGTGGTGCTTGCGACGATGCTTGAACCAGAGGACAATGAGAGCGCAGGCGGGATTACGGCTCTAAAGCGGGTGGGTATGCTGGTCTACTCTAAGAATGTAGACGGTAATACACGCGAAGAAGGTAGCGTAATCGAGAATAAGATTCCGAGTTTCTTGTTCGTGCCACCAGTACAGACTACATCGGTAGTGAAAAATACCGGGAACGTTCACGCGACGGCGAGCTATACTTTGCAGGTCTATCCGTTCTTTGGTGGAGAGGAAGTCTATACGAATGAGGAGAATCCGACGACATTGACAGTATTGCCAGAGACTAGCCGATTCAACCAGATGGAGTGGGAAGGAGCGCCGCAACTCGGCGTATTCAAGGTTAAGCAAACAGTGAAGTTTTTAGACGATACAAGTGTAGTAGAGAAAGTGGTATTCATTTGTCCATTATGGTTCCTTTTCATCGTCTTGGCGATTATTTTCTTAGCAGTATTCTGGATTGTGGGTCGTGTGCATGGTAGGAGAAAGGAGACAAATCATGACTAAGAGACATAGCAAATTAATTACGGCGTTAGCGCTGATGGTAGCCTCGTTAATGGTGCCGACGCCGGCAGCTTTCGCGGAGACGAATTCAGGGAGTGCGCTTGAGCTTACCCCGAGTGGCACGAGATTGACGCTTTCTCCAGGTGATGTACTGGAAGGTAAGGCGGCGCATTGCCCAAGCGAGAATGAAGAGGGATGTGCGATTACGGTGAAGAATATCGGTACGGCACCGGTGCGGTATAAGGTCTACGCTTCGCCCTATGCTGTGCATGGCGAAGATAATGAGTTGAGCTTTGCAGAGGAAGCTTCAACGACTTACACGCAGCTTTCTAAATGGCTAACGGTGCAGGGTCCGGATGGGGAATATGCAAGCGAAGCTATTTTCCAGGTGCAGCCGGGAGAGACGCAGACGGTACACTATAAAGTAGAGGTGCCGCAAGAGATCCCGGGTGGTTCGCAGTATGCGGTGATTTGGGCGCAAATCATGGCGGACGACGAAGATGCTGGCGGTATCCAGACGATTGGCCAAGTGGGGGCGGTCTTGACTGGGCGTTCGACAGAGGATATCCGTGAGACGGCGGTGATTTCTGAGTATGACTTCACGAGATTCACTTTTGGTGATCCGTTGCATGCGCAAGCGACGATTGAAAACACGGGAAATGTTGATTTCATGGCGCATAGCTACTATACGGCGAAGACTATCTTTGGTAAGGAACTGTATCAAGAAGAGATTAAGACCCCGGCTTATCCAGGTACGACTTACCATGTGAATTTCGAATGGGCGAAAGATAAAATGCCTTTCCTCGGTATCTTCCATGTAGAATGGAAAGTAGTGGCGGCAGACGCAGAGCATACTGAATCACATGTTGTTGTGATTATGCCAATAATTGTGATAATTGTGCTAGTTTTGCTATTGACGGTTATGATTATTTGGACTATAATCATAATTAGAAAGCGCAAAGAGCGTAAGGCTCGTAAGCTTATCTAGTCGCGACAGATAATCTTCATGGAGCCGTCGTAATGCTATATTGCGAGTATAGCATTCTGCGAGACGACCACTCTGGCGAATTCAAAATAAAAACAATAAGAAAGAGTGTAGAGTATGCAAAGAAGAAAAAAGCAACTTTTAGGGCTGGCTGGATTGGCACTCGTGGCAGTAATTACGATTATTGCTTTCGCCATGCCTGGTCCTGGTGCGTCGGCTGCCGAATTCCGCGATGGGGTGGGGATTCAGGTAATAGTTGGCGAAACAGATCCAGGGGACGATAAGAACAAACTGCCAGAGGCATCGGTCAACACTATCAACGGTGAATCAACGTCGGGTGATGATCAAATAGTCACTACGAAACGTCGTATTACGGTTGGTATTAGCTATAAGCGTGCGGATAGCGTGACGGTACGGTTGAAGAATGCAAAGACGGGTGAGGTGATGCAAGTAATTCCAGTGAAGAATTGCGAAGCGAGCTATAGTAGCACTGTCCAGACTTGTACGGCAGAGTTTGATCTTAATAGCGACTATTTGCCGGAAGATGTTTATAATGGCGACAAATTTATCGTGGAGGCGGTAGCGCGGCGAGACGGTCTAGAGAGCGTTTACTCGGCGACGGCAGAGTTTATCTATCGTTCGGCATATCTGTATTCTAAGGGTGAATATCAAGAGCAGACAAAGAATCCAGTGATTTATGCGGTGTTGAGTGAGGATGTGAAGCTGGCGGTGCTGCAGGTGTTCGATGCGAATGGAAAGCCGGTGTTGACAAAGGACATTACCTTCAGCTATGCTGATGTGGATCCGGCGACCGGTTTGTACAAGATTACCTTGCCGCTAAAGGAAAACAATTTGCCGGCAGGTAAATATACGGCAGTCTTGACGGCTTACAATACGACGATTCCGACCGAGGATGGTTTGGTGTCGATCAGCACAATACGGGATATTCCGTATAGCCCGGATGGTAGTCCGCTGCCACCAGATACTGGTAGCAATGCGTTTAACAACTTAAATATTTCCCGCGCCGACTATATTCTGACAGGCCTGTTGGCATTCGGGGCGGTGACGCTGTTCGCGGTGGGGCTGATCATCCGACGCAATAAGCGCTAAAAGACTTAAAACTGCTGGAGTTTGCTTGTTTCATCTCTCGCGCATGTGACCTTGCGGAGAGGGGTGGGGCGGGGTGATAACGCCAGCAGTTTTTTGTGTGGGTAAAAAACTGAAGAAATGTCTTCTCAAGCGCATAGAAATGTGATATAATCGTAACATAGTAAAGCTGGGCGGTTAGCTCAGTTGGCTAGAGCGCGTCTTTGACGTAGACGAGGTCAGAGGTTCGACTCCTCTATCGCCCACCAGGTTTACTAGATAAAAAGCCCGTGAGGGACTTTTTTGTGGTTTTTGATAGTACTTATGGTATAATTGAGGAAAGGAGAAGATATGCGTATAGACGAGCAATTTATGGACGAAGTCGGGCTGGGCGTAATGCCGTTGGATGAGAAGCAGGCTTTCATGCAGCACGCAGAAGAAGAATTAGAAGTACGAGTAGGTCAGGCGGTGGGCGCGGAGATGACGGATGAGCAGATGGCGGAGTTCGAGGCGATTACGGACGTGGCTGAGGCAGCAGCTTGGTTAGATGCGAACCAGCCGAATTATCGCGAGATCGTAGAGCGAGTGTACGGGAATTTTAAGCAAGAGATTATCTCAGAACGGAATTCAATCTTGGGGATCGAAGAATGAGCTTTTAGGCTGCATCCTGTGGCGATAAACATTCTAGATATCATTATGAACCTCCGGGCTGAGATCCGGAGGTAAGTCGTTAGGACAAGTATTATCGGGACTTGCCGTAGCCGTTCATGAAGGCTTTGGCAGACATGGGCTTCTTACCTTCGGGCTGGAGCTCGTCGATGGCGACAAAATTACGGTCTTGGCATTTGATCATGAGCGGGGAAGCGACGTTGTTCAAGATAGAGGGGTCGCAGACGATGGCAGTGGCGTCGACGAGGCGGGCTTTCAGAAGGATACATTTTTTACCGAAGAAGTCGTACTTGGGCTTCGGGAAGCCTTGGTAGGCAATAATCTGGCGATAGATCTCGGCGGCAGTGTGCCGGTCGGGATGGAGCTCGGACTGGGCTTTGGTGAGTTTCTCGGTGAAGGTGGCTTTGGTGTCATCTTGAGGGGTAGGAATGAGGCTACGGATAGAGTCAAGATGCTTGACGAGCCATTCGCTGCCGGCCGTGGCGAGGCGTTCGTAGATGAGAAATTTATCGAGTGCAAGGTCGTTTAGAGTGGCTTGATGATAGATGGGGCCGGCGTCCATTTGTTTGACAAGCTTCATGATAGAATAGCTGAAATCATTGTCGCCGGCAAGAATCGCGGATTCAATCGGTGAGGTGCCGCGGTAGGCGGGGAGCTTAGAGGGGTGGAGGTTGAGGATACCTTCGGGCTCGAAGAGCTGTAATAAATCATCTTTGATGAGAACACCAAAAGAAGCGAGGATGCCAAAGGCGTCGGGATGGGCGGCTTTGAGTTGGGTAACCTCGGCGAGGTCGTCACGGGTGCGGGCATGAAAAATGATGTTGGTGTGCTGCTCAAGCACTCGGAGCGCAGCATCGGCGAGCGGGCCGTTGCCGAAGAAAATCACGTCGGGCTTACTCATCGGGGAAGAGGCTCGGGTTATTTTTAATCTCGGCTTCGTAGTTCACAACTGGGATAAGCTCGCCCTGATCGTTCATGCGAGAGAAAGCGGTCGCGTCATCGCGGATGTGGTCGATAAAGAGAATGCCGTCGAGATGGTCGATCTCGTGAAGCAGAGTGCGGGCGAGGAAGCCGCTGGCTTTGAGGCGAACTTCGGTGCCATCTTCGAGTTGAGCCTTGACTTTAACCTTTGGTGGGCGGGCAACGAGGCCGTAGATCTCTGGTACAGAGAGGCAGCCCTCTTGCTCTTTGACAGGTTTACCTTCGGTACGGATGACTTCAGGGTTGATGAGGGCGGTGAAAGATTGATTATCTTTGTCGTCGAGATCGTCACGGATGATGATAATACGCTGATTCTCGCCCATTTGAGGAGCAGCCATGGCGGCGGAAAGTTCGTAAGGATGTTGCTTTTCCCACTCTAGGCTCGCTGCAACCATGTCAGCGATAAGCTGGCGGGTGTCGTCGGTAATCTCGCGCACGCGGGCGGATTTTTGACGTAAACGCGGATCGGGAGTGGTAATAATCTGTCTCATGACTATATTATAACATAAAACTTCGTTTTATAGCGTAATTGCTTCGTGCTCAGGGGAGCATGCTTACTGTTATTGTTTCGCTCTGTGGCATGTTTTTGCGTCGCCTATTGTCGCATTAGAGTAGGCTGGGCGGGTCGAGGACGAGAGTAAAGCCGGAATTGTCGGCGTAAGGGGCGAGAGCTTGACGGAGCTGCTCACGTGAGGTGCTTTTGATGATGAGCTGCCAGGTGTAGCCACGGCTGGTGTGTTCGTGGAAGGCGGGTGTGGGTGGGGAAACGATGAGCTTAGGGTTCGCTGAGAGGGCAATGTGGGCTTGACGAATCTTGGTGAGGGTAGTCTTCTCGGTCTTGTAGGTGACGCTGAGACGGGCGAGGTAAGTGAAAGGTGGTAGCTGCTGAAGGTGGCGCTTCTGGAGGAGATATTCGGCGAACTGCGCGTAGTCGCTTCTAAGCGCAGCTTGGATGACGGGGTGGTCAGGCTGGAAAGATTGGATGAAGACGTTAGCGACATCAAGGTGGCCGCGCCCGACGCGCCCGATGACTTGGGTAAGTAGCTCGAAGGTGCGCTCTTCGGCGGCGAAGTCGGGCAGAGCGAGGCCGGCATCGGCTTGGATAATGCCGACAGTGGCGAGGTGGGGGAGATCGAGGCCGCGGGCGAGAGTCTGGGTGCCGATAAGGACATCGATATCGCCGTCTTTGACTTCGGTATAGAGGCTGGCGAGGTCGTCTTGTTTATTATTGTCTCCGTCGAAACGAGCGATGCGGAGCTCAGGAAAGAGACGCTTCAGTTCGGACTCGAGGAGCTTAGTGCCGAAGCCCTTGTGGATGATGCCGACGTGCTGACAATCGGGGCAACAGGTGGGGACTTTTTCTTCATGACCGCAAATGTGGCAACTGAGAGTGTAGGTATCGGCGTGGAGCACCATGGGGAGGTAGCATTCGGGGCAGAGGGCTTGCCAGCCGCAGTGCTCACAGAGAGTGAGAGGTGAAGAGCCACGACGATTATGAAAAATGAGAGTTTGATGTTTATCTTTAGCATTTTTTTCTATCTCTGTCAAGAGAGGGGTGGAGAAGTAGCGATTTTTGGTGAAATTATCACGATTTTTGAGGTCGATGACAGTGATTTTTGAGTCGATGGCGGTGGACTTGGCTTTTTGGCGAAGCTCGACTAGGGAATGTTTCTCTTTGGCTAGGTGATAGTCGACGATATTAGGGGTGGCAGTGCCAAGAATGCAAGGTATCTGCTTGGTTTGAGCGAAGAAACTAGCGAGACGGAGAGCGGAATAGCGGGGAGGGTTTTCTTGGTAGTAAGCGCTTTCGTGTGCTTCGTCGATGATGATGAGCCCGAGATCATGGACGGGAGCAAGGAGGGCAGAGCGGGGGCCGATAACGACGTGGGGAGTGTGGCTAACGAGGGTGTCGAGCCAGATCTTGCGGCGAGTGGCGAGGGTTTGCTTTGAGTGTATGACGGTGACATCGGTACCGAAAGTGTTCTGGAAGATCTTGACGAGCTGGCTAGTAAGGGCGATCTCGGGGACGAGGAGGATGACGGAGCGTCCGCTTGCTAGTGCGTCGGCGGCGAGGCGGAGGTAGATGTTGGTCTTGCCGCTGCCGGTGATGCCGCGGAGGAGGCGGGTATGGCTAGAGGTGGCTAGGAGCTCAGAAATGGCTTGAGCTTGGGCGGAATTAAGGGGAATATTATATGTAGGAGTGGCTCCTAGGTTCGCTGGAGGCGATTCTAGAGGGGTGGAGGCTGGGGGTGCGCTCTGACCAAGGTTTTTAGCACAAGGGGCTTCTAGGACTTCTAAATGGCCTTTGAGGGCATTTCTAGCGGTGAGACTGGCCGGAATTAGAAGGTTGGCGACGGCAGGAGCGGGAGTGAGGTAGTATCTGGAAAGCCAGAAGATACTCTTGAGTAGATGTGCAGGAATAGGGATGGGGATTAGGAGTTTCGTGATGGGCTTGGTGGGGAAATCCACCTTTTTGACCTGTTTCCAGACGATGCCAGTGACGACTTTGCGGCCGAGGGGAATGAGGACGATTTGACCAGGGAGGAGCCGCTCGGGAGAAGAATAGGTGAGCGCGCCGCCGCCACTACGGTAGACTACAGTGGGTATTACCTCGAAAAACATGCCTATATTATAGCATAGGTTTTGCCGCGTAAATACGATTTTCTAGAGACGCGTCGCTCAATCCCATCTTCGCTTACGCTCAGATTCTCGGGCGTCATTTCGGAAGAATGAGCAAAAATCTCCTTCTTCGCTTAATTCCTACGAGATTCGTTACGGGTTTCGCGCGCTGCATGCGCACGCTATGCTGTCTGCCTGCGTCGCTCAAGAAAGAAAGTTAATACTTTCTTTCTATTCGCTGTCCTCGGCGGTTCGCTCGTAAGCTCCGCACCCTCTAGAAAATGTATTTATGCAACAAAATTGTGCTATAATGAGCTTATGAATTTTGTGGAGTTGACGGAGCGAGAAGTGAAAGGGCTGAAGTTCGGCTGTGAGAACTTTCTGCAATCTTGGGAAATGTACCAGCGGTATCAGAAACTGGGGAGAGAAGCGTATTTCGTAGGGGTGAAGGACGGTGAGAAAATTGTCTCAGCGGGGTTGATGTCGGCGCGGCCGTGGCGGTTGGGGAAGAAGATTTTCCGGGTACCGGGGGGATGGCTGATGGATTATGACGGGGAGAATTATGCGGAGATCTTAGATTTTACGACGCGAGAGGCGAAAGAGTTTTGTCGGAAGCGAGGCGGGATGGCATTAGAGATTGCGCCGAATATCACGATGCAGCCGCGCGACATGTATAATCAGATCGTGCCGGGGCAGACGCACATAGCGGTGAAAGAGACGCTGGAGCGGCTGGGATATAAGTATTTGGGGGAGTTTGAGCAGGTGAAATGGATTTTTACCCTGAAAGTTCGGGGGAAGAAGCCGGAGGAACTGTTCAGTGCGTTTCGGACAGGGCATCGGCAGTGGGTGCGCCGGGCGGAGCGCGAGGGGGTACGGATAAGGGAGCTTGCACTGGATGAGCTGGGGATTTTGAAAGAAATCGCAGCAGAGGCGGGAGAGCGGCATGGGTTCAAAGACCCAGAGATGGACTATTATCGTTCGATGAAAGAAGCGTTTGGCGACCGAGTGAAATTCTTAGTGGCAGAGATACCGACGAAGAATCTGGAAAATTGGAGTGTGAGCGACAAGGGATATACGCCGCTCGCGGCTTCGATGTTCGTGTATGAGCCGAATGAGATCGTCTATCTATATAGTGGCTCGGTGAAGGAACTGCAGAAATATGGTGGGGCGCATTTGATGCAGTGGCGGATGATCCAGGAGACGCTAAAATCGGGGCGGGAAAAGTATAATTTCTATGGGGTGTATCCGGTAGAGGGGAACGGGGTATATTTCTTCAAACAGGGGTTTCGCGGGGAGGTAGAGGAGCTACTCGGGACGTTTATCTTGCCGATTGGCTGGCTAGGAAAGCTCTACTGTACTCGGTTGAAGGAGCATGAATATAATGCGGTGCATTAGTACGGCGGTGAATTTTTGGTGTGAAGGAAATGGCAGAACTTCTCTAAAAATGTTGTAAGATTGACTTGCTATTATTGGGGCTTGGGCGTATAATAGGGGTAATGAAGAGAGAGGAATTATGCTAGATATTTTTATCACGTCGCGAGTTAGAAGAAAAATTATAGTGGTGTTTGCGAAATATCCGGATTTTAAGACGCACGTGCGGGCGTTGTCGAAGTTGATTAAGGAGGATCCGGGGAATATTCAGCGAGAGTTGCAGCGGCTGGAGCGGGGCGGGTTCTTGATTATGACACAGAAGGGGAATACGCGGATTTATCAGATGAATAAGCAGTTCCCGCTACTAAAGGAGCTGCAGAGTATGGTGATCAAATCACAACAATTATCAAAGACAAATAATCGTACTGATCGAACAATCGGGTGAGTAAATTATTTGAACAGCTAGTGGCGGTACGCGGACTAGATGAAGGGTTCTTGCGGCCGAGGTATGAAGATACGGTAGACCCGTATCTTTTGCCGGACATGAATGAGGCGGTGGCGCGGATAGGACAGGCGGTGGCACAGGGGGAGAGATGTATTATTTATGGTGATTATGATGTGGACGGGGTGACGGCGAGCACGGTGCTATATAATGCATTGAAACTTGCGGGAGTGAAAGAGCTGGAGGTAATGTTGCCGAATAGATTTACTGATGGCTATGGGATGAGTAATAAAATTGTTCAGCGGGCAGCCGAAACAGGGGCGACGCTGGTGTTTACAGTGGATTGTGGCAGCCGCAATCACGAGATCGTGGCGGAGTTGGGGGCGCAGGGAATAGAGACGGTGATTACGGATCATCACGAGTGCGAAGAGACGCTGCCGGAGGCAGTGGCAGTGGTGAATCCGAAACGAAAAGACGTAGAGGTGAGCCCAGATTTGAAGGAGCTTGCCGGGGTGGGGGTGGCGTTTAAGGTGGCGCAGGCGCTGGTAAAGCGGGGTTTGATACTGGCGGGACAGGAAAAGTGGCTGCTGGACCTAGTGGCGATTGGGACGATTTGCGATAGTATGATGCTCAGGGGCGAGAATCGGAGACTGTGCCGCTATGGGGCGCTAGTACTCGGTAAGACGCGGCGGCCCGGGCTGAGAGAGCTGATGCTGAATGCAGGGGTGAAAGAAGTGACGGGGGATGCGATTGGGTATCAGATCGGGCCGAGGCTGAACGCGGCGGGGCGGATGGATACGGCGGAGAAAGCTCTGAAGCTGCTGATGGCGGAGAAACGGACGGAGGCGGTGGCACTTGCGAGCGAGCTAGAGGCGTTGAATGCGGCGCGAAAAAAACAACAAAACGATGCGGTGAAAGAAATTAGCGCGCGAGGGCTGAGCGATGATCCGGTGATAGTGGAGGAGGGGAATTGGCATGAGGGGGTGCTAGGGATTATTGCGGGGCGGTTGACAGAAGAGTATAAAAAGCCGGCTTTCGTACTGGGTGAGGCAAATGGTGTGATGAAAGGGTCGGGGCGGAGCTTTGGGGAGTTTAACCTAGCAGAGGCACTGGAGGCTTGCAAAGAATATATTATCAGGGGAGGTGGGCATGCGGCGGCTTGCGGAGTGAAACTTGCGAGGGATAAAGTGGGGGATTTCCGGAAGGCGGTGAATGAGTATTATCGGGGCTTAGGTCTACATGATCAAGAGCGATATTTGGCGGTGCAGGAAGACCTGAGGGTGGAGAACTTTGAGGATTTGTCGCTAGAATTAATGGAGGAGCTGCGACAGTTGGAACCTTTCGGGGAGGGGAATCGGACGCCGATCTTCTGTCTATCAGATGTACGGATAGTAGATGCGGCACGGCTGGGTGATGATGGCCAGCACTTGCGTCTCCAGCTCTGGGATAAAAATGAACACAGCTTTAAGGCGATGTGGTTTTATGCACCAGAGGAGTATCTTGACATCGAAGCTGGGAGTACAGTGAGCGTCTGGGTGACGTTGGAGGAGAATGAGTTTAGGGGCATTAAAAGCATCGAAGGAAGAGTAGTTAAGATGGCTTAGGAGGAGCGCCTGCGTCGATAGCAGCCTACTACTGCGTCAAAGCCTCCAATACAACGCGACGCTAGTGTCGCTACCAGCTGGGCGTCGGTTCGGAAGAAAATGAGCAGGCTAATTTTCTTCACTCGCCTCCTACGGCTGGCACTCACCGTATGTCAAATACGGCTCGTTCCGTGTTTCGGCTTTTCCTTGTATTAGGCTACTCTAGACGCAGGGTTCTTGAGCCGGGCGTTGCTAGGGAGCGTTTCGTTTGACGCTGCTAAGACGGAGGGTTCACAAATCATACTTCAAATAAATTAACACCGGTTGCCCGGTGCTAATTTATTTGAGACCTAAACGCATTTTCTCGGCTTTTGGCGAACTCTGCGAGTTCTGTTGTTGGGCGTCGACTCGAAAAAGCTAAAGTAAGCTTTGCTTTTTGCTCGTCTCCTACGACAGACGGCACGTTTCCTGACGGAAAGCGCCTCAAAAGCTGAGATGGGCTATCTGTTAGGTTAAATTAACACCGGTTGCCCGGTGCTAATTTATTTGAGACCTAAACGCATTTTCTCGGCTTTTTCGGCGCGGCGGATTTCGCGGATGATTGCCTTGGCGCGGCGCTCACGCTTCGAGATTGGTTTCGAGAAACGCATCTGGGTTTTCTTCAGGGGCATGATCCCACTCTGCAGGACCTTGCGGTTGAAGCGACGAATGAGGTTCTCGTTAGCCTCGTTCTGATCTTTTCTAGTTACTTTGATTGCCATATGCCATACATTATAACAAACTTTTTCTCATCTGACAACCCTGTTTTGCGAATTTTGGGGAGAGATGAGCGCAGTGAACGGAATGTGGTATAATAAGGAGCCCGAGTGAAGAAATATCAATCATTTGATATTTCTTCCGAGGCGACGCCATTATACAACCATAGACCTATCTATGGTATAATGGAGGGAAAGGAGAAATATGATTATATTGATGGGCTTAGCTGGTTCGGGCAAGAGTACGCAGGGTCAAATGTTGGCGGAAGCGACGGGGAGAATTTGGCTGTCGGCGGGGCAGGTTTTGCGGGAGACGGGCAACCCAGAGATTAAAGCGATCTTAGAGCGAGGGGAGCTGGTGCCGAATGAGATCGTCGAGCGTCTGATGACCGAGGGGATGTTGCAGGCGGTGCGAGACGGGAAAGACGTAGTGATTGATGGTTTCCCGAGAGACAAGGCGCAGGCGGAGTGGATGGCGGAGAATCTTGCCACGGTAATCAAACAGGTTTTGATTATTGATGTACCGAAAGACGAGCTGATTCGACGGCTAGAGCTGAGGGGGCGCTCGGATGACACGCGAGAAGCGATTGAAGAGAGGTTTCGGATAGTTGAACAAAATATTTATTCAATTTGTGAGATTTTGGCGGGGAAAGGGATTGAGATTAAACGAGTGGATGGTACTGGTACGCCAGAAGAGGTATTTGCGAGGATTAAACAGCTAACGACAGAGGTAGAAAATGAATAAAAAATTTATACAGAAAGAGCCGCCAGAAGAATTGGCACGGAAGATTGCCGCGATGCGGAAGGGTGGGAAGATCTTAGGCGGGCTGCTTAAAGATTTGCGAGAATATGTGCAGCCGGGCATGACCGGTAAAGAGGTGGATGCGTGGGTGCGCAAGGAGGCCGTGAAGCGGGGTGGGAAGGTCGCGTATGACTATCTAGAGGAGGATTTCCCAGGGGCGATTTGCATTTCTGTGAACGATGAGATCGTACACGGTATTCCGACGGATTATGCTTTCGAGGTGGGCGATAAGGTGTCGTTTGACATGGACTTGCTCTACGACGGGTATTATACCGATGCGGGGTTTACAATGTTGGTCGGGGGCAAAGGGTCGCCGGCGGTGAAACAGATGATCAAAGTTACAGAAGAGGCGCTCTGGGCGGGTATCAATGAGGTGCGAGCAGGTGCGCATATTGGTGACATTGGCTATGCGGTAGAGAAGGTGCTGCGCAAGGGGAAGCTAGGAGTGATTGATAATTATGTGGGGCACGGGATCGGCAAAGAGATGCACCAGTCGCCAGAGGTGCCGAACTATGGCGTGCGGGGGCGTGGGTATGTTTTGAAAGCTGGAGATGCGATCTGCATTGAGCCGATGTCAAGTCTCGGGAAGGCTGCGAACTATGTCGATCCAGAGAGTGGCTGGTCGGTGAAGCTGAAGGACGGGTCGATTGGGTGCTATTGTGAGCATACTGTATTGGTATTGGAGGATGGGTGCGAAGTACTTACCCCTTGGGACTAGTACTTCTGCTCCAGAAGCGCCTTTGTCCTAAGCGGCTATTGCGTCGTCTAGGGTTCCAGTGCGCGCTCTCCGTATGTTAAATACGGCAACGCGATTAGCGTCGCTACCAGCTGGGCGTCGGTTCGGAAGAAAATGAGCAAGCTAATTTTCTTCACTCACCTCCTACGGCTGGACGCTTGCGCGCTTCTCCCTATCCTAGCACTAGCTCACTTAGGAACAAAGGGTTCGTATGGCAGGCTTTGCTAGATGCGCCTCCGCGAATAACGTGTCGAAGGGGTTTATTAAGAAAAAGTTAGTAATTTTGACCCTGTTAAATTACAGTTGAACTTGTACGTGGTTACGAGCTCGATTAGTTCGCTCCGTATTAATACAGTAAATTACAGAAATCTCGCATAAATTTGGGAAAAGCCCTTGCTATTTTAAGAATAAACGTTGTATAATAAAAGTATGGATGAAATTTCACGCTATGCTGTTGGGGTAGATGTTGGTACGAGTACAGTGCGGACGGTGGTTGCGAGCGTGGGTGCGAACGGCGCTTTGAATGTTATTGGCTATGCCGAGGCGCCGAATTCTGGGATGCGTCGTGGGGTGGTGGCGAATTTGGTGGGGCCGTGCAATGCGATTGATAAGACCCTGTTTGATGCGGAGCGGATGAGCGGTTTCCAGGTGAAGTCGGCGACGGTGTCGATTAATGGTACACAGATTTTATCAACGCGGACGGAGGGGATGATTGCAGTTGGTGCGATGGAACATGAGATCAATGAAGGGGACTTAGCACGGGTGCAGGATGTAGCTCTGCAGGGGAGGATTCCGGCGAACCAAGAGGTGCTCAGTGTAGTACCGCTGCAGTATGTTTTAGACGGTCAGGGCGGGATAAAGGACGCTCTGGGGATGACTGGCTCGCGGCTAGAGATGCAAGCGAACGTGATCTCGACGATGACGCCGAACTATGATAATCTCTGTAAAGTGATGGATACGGTGAACGTGACGGCGGAGCGGATCGTGCCGAGTGTGGAAGCGGCGGCGCGGGCAGTCTTGACGGAGCGACAGATGGAGAATGGTGTCGCGGTGGTGGATATTGGTGCGGCGACGACGGGGGTAGCGATTTATGAAGAGAATGATTTGCAATACGTCGGTGTGGTGCCGGTGGGGTCGAATAATATCACCAATGATTTGGCGGTATTGTTAGCGATTGATACGGAGATTGCTGAGGAGATAAAACGGCGGTTCGTGACGGGGGATTTCGTGAGTAGTGATGATGAGCCGGTAGTGATTCGCTGGAAGGGGAAGGAACTGAGATTTGAGCGCGACCAGATAGACGAAGTGGTACAGGCGCGGCTGGATGAGATTTTGGATCTAGTGCGGAAAGAGCTGAAGCGGGCACATTATGAGCAGCGGTTGCCGGAGGGGGTCGTACTTACTGGTGGTGGGGCGCGGATGCGCGATATTGATAAGTTCGTACGGGCGACGCTGGGGATGTCGGTGAAGATCGGCGTGCCGAGCGGATTGACGGGGGTGGCGGAGTCGATAGAAAAGCCAGAGTATGCGGCGGCAGTGGGGCTGATGCTGTTGTCAGCGGATGGTGGTGGGCAGATGCTGACAAAAAAGAGTAAGAAGCGTGCTAAAAAGGGTGAGAAGAAGCCCGGATTTTTGAAAAAGTTTTTTGGCAAATTCTAGAGGCCTGTAGATTATTAGAGTGGAGGTTGAGCAAAAATTGTGTTCGTTTTTCCACAGGTTTGGAGTTTTGATTAAGAAAATAGGGAAAAGTGGTAGAATTTGCGGGAAAGTATGCTATACTAAGGTAAGAATAAGTGAGGAAATGATATGCCCGAGATTAAGCCAACAGAGGTAGAGAGTTCAGCAAGCATTAAAGTTGTCGGTGTAGGTGGCGCTGGCGGTTCCGCGGTGGATCGCATGAAAGAGATCGGGCTCGCGGGGGTGGAGTTTATCGCAATTAATACGGATGCGCAGGCGTTGCACCATTCGACGGCGGATGTGAAGGTGCACATCGGTCGTGGGCTGGGGGCGGGCGGCGATCCAGATAAGGGTCGTGAGGCGGCAGAGAATGGCCGTGAAGCGATTGGTAAATCGTTGGACGGTGCGGACATGGTATTTATTACGCTGGGGGCGGGTGGTGGTACCGGTTCGGGGGCAGCGCCGATCGTGGCGGAAGAGTCGAAGGGCCGAGATATTCTGACAGTTGGCGTGGCGACGAAGCCATTTACTTTTGAGGGTGCACGCCGGCGGGAAAATGCCGAGCGGGCGATTGACGAGCTGTCGCGGAACGTGGATGCTTTGATTACGATTCCGAATGATCGCTTGCTACAGACGATTGACCCGCGGACTTCACTGCAAGAGACTTTCCGGATCGCTGATGATGTTTTGCGACAGGGTGTACAGGGGATTTCTGAGCTGATTACGGAACATTCTTTGATTAATCTAGATTTCGCTGATGTGAAGGCGATTATGAAGGACGCTGGCTCCGCGCTGATGGGGATCGGTCGGGCGTCGGGCGATAACCGTGCGACGATTGCGGCGCAGCAGGCGATTGAGTCGCCACTCATTGAGGTGAAGATTGATGGGGCGCGCGGTGTACTCTTTAGTATCGCAGGTGGCTATGATATGGCGATGAGCGAGATTCAAGAGGCGGCTGAGGTGATTACTGCGGCAGTGTCGCCGGATGCGAATATCATCTTTGGTGCGTCGATTCGCCCAGAGCTGGAAGATGAGATGGTCGTGACAGTGGTAGCGACAGGGTTCGATTCTGAGTATTATCGCAAGCTTGATGCACAGAAAGCGGCGACGACTTCGGTGGGGGATATGATGGGTAGTGGTATGATGAGCAGTAGTCCGGCAATGGAGACGCCAGCACGGCGTGAGCCGGAGCCACGGGCGGATTTTGGCCATGATTTACGTAGTAATGACAAGATGCATAATGACGGTGGTCGGATTGAGTATAATAACGCGAACGCTAATTTAAACGCTCGCCCAGAGACTAATATTGATACGGGCGCGACAGATTTTACGGCAAACAATCGTGCGAATATGTGGGATTCGATTCGTTCGAACGAGACAGAAGATGATCTAGACGTGCCACCGACTCTGCGCGATCGGCTGCGTGGCAAGAATCGAGATTAACAGATGGGAAAGCTTCCGCGAATCGGCGATAGTAAGGTACTGGAGAGTCGAGAGACGGAAGACGGTACCACGATTCGCCGGCGGCGTATGAGCCCGGATGGGTATAGGTTTACGACTTACGAGCGGATAGAGTTGCCGCCGCTGACGGTGATAAAACGGAGCGGGAATCGAGAAGTTTTCGACCGTGATAAGTTGATTACTTCGATTCAGCGAAGCGTAGGGAAGTTTATGAAGTCTGATCTCGAGGTGGAGGCAGTGGCGGATAGAGTGGTGGATATCTTGCGGGCAGAAAATGATGATGAAGTGACGGCGCAACAGATCGGTGAGGCGGTACTGGACGCTCTGGCGGGACGGAATGAAGTGGCATATGTACGGTATGCGAGTGTGTTTATGAAGTTCAAGACGCTGGACGATTTTAAGGAAATACTACAAAGAAGGGATAAAGAAGAATAGTGAGGGTGGTATGTGTATGGCGCGAGGGGGAAGATTACTCGCGCATGGTGGAAGAGTGGATCACGGCATTCGAGCGGCGAACTGGTAAAGAAATCGAGAGCATTAGCCCAGACGGTCGCGACGGGTCGGATTTTTGCCGAACTTATGATGTAGTGGAATATCCGACGATTATGGCGCTAGGGGGAGACGGAGCGGTGCTGGCGGAGTGGAGGGGGAGGCAGTTGCCACTGTTTGACGAGGTAAGTTATTGGTGCTAGGAACACCTCCGTTTTAGCTAGCGTGATACTTCGTTGAAGGCTGCGTTGCTCCTTCACCGTACCTTGAGTACGGCTCAGTCCGCTACTCGCCTTCGCCTCGTCTGACGCTGCTAAAACGCAGGGTTCATACACCATTACCCCTAGGTTCGTTCCGTGTTTCGGCTTTTCCTTGTATTAGGCTACTCTAGACGCAGGGTTCTTGAGTTGGGCACTGTTGTATATGTCTCGTCTGACGCTGCTAAAACGAAGGGTTCACATACCACTTTATCAGAAGCTTGATTTTTCGGATCCCTAAAACCGCTGGGGCGTGAACTTCCCCTCAGGCTTCAACCTCTTCTGACGTCTTGTTTGTTCATAACCATTCTTTTCTTCGTCCCACCCGCCAGCCCGTCTTTACGGGTGCCTCGTTCCGTCGGGGTCAGCTGACCCCTCCCGAGACGACTCAGAAAAGAAGATTATGAACAAGCAGCGTGCACAATAGGTGCGGAGCTTGTAGAACGGAATTTAGTGTGTTAAGGTCTTATTAAGAACAAAGTTAGTCATTTCGTCTCTGTTAAATTACGGTTGAACTTGTACACGGCTACAAGTTCGATTTATAGGCACATATTGAGCCAATAGAAAAATACCCCGCCTAGGAGCGGGGCATTTTTGGTAGTAGTAATTGCGCTTGCGGGAAGTTTGCGGTAATTTGCTGGGCGATTTTGGGTTTAGAGTTGCCGGTCTAGCTGAAAACCGGGTCATTTACGACAATTGGAGCTGAGCCTGAGCCAGGATGCCTATGGAGTTTGAGTCAGAACATTTACAGCGATTAGCCGAGGCTGAAAGCTGCCATATAGTCGTTGAAATAGCCCATGACAACTTCGCTGTAAGGTGTCGTGCTGACACCAGGGGTGGTATGACCAGCGTTGTACTCGATGAGTACGCCGTGGGTGACCATGGTAGTGCCTTGGCGATTCATGATGTCGCGCAGATAGTCGAGCGCAACATGACCGCAGACGATGGGATCGAAGAGATCTTCGCCGCTGTAGGCACCGAAGCGAGCCATGCGGCTGTGGTGCCAGTAAGGCTGCACTTGGTACATACCGAACGAGCGGCCTTGGTCGCCAATGAGATTGTAGGTGTACCGACTTTCCTTTTTAGCGACTGCCATCAGCAGACAGAATGAGACCTGGTCATAGCCGCAGACCTCGGTGTAGGTCGTCCATTGGACATCCGCATCGAGCGGAATATCCAGTAGCGGTGCGTGCTCTGTGGCGGGAACGGGGTCGGTAGCGACTGGCTCGATGTCGATGTCTGAGAGTTCGGTGTCCTCGGAGGGCGCGACCGGCGCAGTGGTAGAGGTTGGGGCAGGTTCGTTGGCGGTCGGTGCGACGCTGAGCTCAGGGCTTGGTGTGACAACCGGTTCGTCGGAGGTGGTGGGCAGTTCAGAAGAGGCAGTATCGCTTTCCTCAATAATGGTGGCGATAGCCTCGAAACTGGCGGCGGTACGGAGATAATACGTCTGGTATTCACTGTCAAAGACGTCGGGATGTGCAGCCAGATCGGAATCTTGGGTTGCGTCGGCATTGGCGCTCAGCTGATATTTAGAAGTATCTTCGTCAATGGCGTGTGCGGTCTGATAATCGTGAACCGCGGAACGCACAGAGGCGAAGAAGCCTAGCCAAGCGACGATCACCATGGCTCCAAGCAAAGTGTAGAACTGCTTGGCGGTGATTTTCTTCAAAAATGACATGGAATCCCCCTTATCTTGCAGGTGTAATTACTACTGTGAAAGAACTCGCAGTCGTCAAAATGACGACAGAGGTGAAGCGCAGACACCCCATCTTTCTATTTTATCACAGATGATAATTTTTGTCAATCTTGAATAGGCTAATGGTTGCGAAAGGATGCAGGTTAGGAGTTATGGGCTGTTATGAAAGGTGATAATATGGGGCTATGGAATAATATTGTAGAGCTATGGGGTTGACATTGAGGCTGATCGGGGCTGTGAGGGGCTATGGGGTGATTTATTCTGATGAGCTCGCTGGGACTATAGTGGGATCGCAGATAGGGCTAGCTAGAACTTGGAAAACATGGGGAAATGTGATATATTGGTAGTAGAAGCGTTGGAGCGGAGATCGACCGCGATGCTAGCGAAAGAACAGGGAAGAGGGGCGCAAGTCCGCTGACCTTAGTAGAATCGCTCGTGAGTCTGCGTGAAAGATGAAAGTTAAGAGTTCTCTGGATAAATGTTGTAAAGTTTACAACATTTATGAAGCGATGAAGATTGCTGTATGGAGAGAAGTTAGATGGTACCGCCCGTCAGGGTTCTAACGGTGAAGATTAAGAGGTAGACTGGCACGAGAGTGAGAGTTTGCTGGATTAATAAAGGCCGTGGACTCGGCGGGAGTTTTTATGAAATACAAGGCAGGGAACCGGCGGCGGGCGTCGGAGTATGAGAAGGCGCTGGTAGATTGGTGGAAGAAGAATAAAGTCTTCGAGAAGTCGGTTGAGCAGCGACCGGAGCATGATGCATATGTTTTTTATGACGGGCCTCCGTTTATCACGGGGATGCCACACCACGGGACACTGCTGAGCTCGATCGTGAAAGATGCAGTGCCACGCTACTGGACGATGCGGGGGAAGCGGGTCGAGCGACGCTGGGGGTGGGACTGCCATGGTTTGCCGGCGGAGAATTTCGTGGAGAAACAGCTAGGGATTACAGACAGAAGAGAGATTGGCACGAAATGGTCGCTGGAGGATTACATCACGAAGGCGCGCGAGAGTATGGTGGCGAACTCGGAAACGTGGGAAGGCACGATTGATCGAATTGGGCGCTGGGTAGATTTCAAGGGGGCGTATCGGACGATGGATAAGAACTTCATGGAGTCGGTGTGGTGGGCGTTTAAGACGCTCTATGAAGCGGGGAAGATTTATGAGGGGCGTAAGGTTTTGATGTATGATACAAAGTTTGCTACGCCAGTGTCGAAGTCGGAAGTGACGATGGATAATGATGCGTATCAGACCGTTACCGATCCTTCGGCATATGTAAGATTCAAAGCGTCTGCGCCCTCTTCGCGAATTTCGTCGTCAGAGCCTGCGAGTACTCCTTCACCGGATGCTAAATCCGGCTCAGTCCGTTCCTCGGCTCTTCCTCGAACTTCATCGAAGATGACTGCAGACTTAGAATCATTGATTGAAAGCGGAGATGTATATTTCTTGGCTTGGACGACAACGCCGTGGACATTGCCGGCAAATATGGCTTTAGCGGTGAATCCAGAGATGGAATACGTGGCAGTAAAGTTGAAGAGCTCGTCCTCTTCGCGGATTTCGTCGTCAGACTCTCTAGTGGGTCCAGAAAGTGATTATGTTTTGATTCTAGCAAGAAGCCGCATGGACGCAGTGCTGAAGGACGCAAGCTATGAGATTGTGAAAGAAGGAATTAAGGGCTCGGAGCTGGTCGGCTTAGCATATGAGCCGATTTGTAAGACAGTCAAAGCCAAAGAGAAGAAGAAGGATACCTGGACGGTATTGGGAGCAGATTTTGTGTCAGATGCGGATGGTACGGGAATTGTACATATTGCGCCAGCTTACGGCGAGGATGATTACAAGCTTGCGCAGGCGCATGAGGTGGACTTTGTCGATGTTTTGGATGAGTATGGGTATTATACTGAGCCGGTGTTGAGTTGTCTACATGAATTAGGAGTGCGTGATACGGATGAGCGCGGTATCGAGATCTGGGCAGGGAATAAGTTTATTGCGAAGTGCCTAGAGGAAGCAGGGATCGTTTGGAAGATTGAATATATTAAGCACGAATATCCGTTCAACCCGCGATCGAAGCAGCGAATTATGTATCGGGCGTTTCCGAGCTGGTTCTTTGATGTACAGGGGCAGAAAGAGCTGATGATCGCGCAAAACGAGAACATCAACTGGTTCCCGGAGTATTTGAAGCATGGGCGGTTCGAGAAGAATATTGAGCAGGCGCCAGATTGGAATCTTTCGCGCGACCGTTTTTGGGCGACGGCGATGCCGGTGTGGAAAGGTGATAAAGGTTCGGTAAAGGTGGTGGGGAGTTATGACGAGCTGTGCGAGCTGAGTGGGGTGCGTTTGGAGGATTATCATAGGCCGTGGGTGGACAGTATTGAGTTTGATTTGCTTGTGAAGGATGTCGATGATACGACTTTTTCGGGACACGATGTCGCGTCCGCCCGCCGTTGCGGGGGCCGCGCATCTTCGTCCTCGGTCGTAACCTCCGGAGATTCCCAAAAAAGTGTATCATCTAATGCCGATGGCGCAAGCTTCAAGCCCTATCGTAAGGGGGATAAAATCCCGAATGGTTATCACCTGGAGCATTTCAAGCGGATTGAGAAGGTCTTGGATTGCTGGTTTGAGTCGGGTTCGATGCCGTTCGCGCAGTTGCATTATCCGTTTGAGAATAAAGAAAAGTTTGAGCGGAATTACCCGGCGGATTTCATTGTCGAGTATGTGGGGCAAGTGAGAGCATGGTTCTATTACGTTCACTGCGTGAACAGCGCATTGGCTAGTATAGGCGCTTTCGATGCTTTTTTGCGGGTCCTGCCGGAATCTTCTGACGCGAGTTCGGTGGCGCTCTCGTCATTCGAGAAGTCGAAAAACGATGATTCTGATGTTGTTCACTCGAAATCCGACCCGTGCCAGCCGGGAGATAGCTCGCTTGCAGAAGCTTCCGTCACCCACAGTAGAAAGCATCTAAACGCGTTTAAGAATGTGATTACGACGGGGACGCTGGCGGGGAACGATGGGCGAAAGATGTCGAAGTCGCTAGGGAATTATACCGACCCGAATGTATTGATGGATCAGTATTCGGCGGATGCGTTGCGGTTCTTGCTGCTGAGCTCGCCGGTCTTGAGTGGGGAGGATTTCGCCCTGACGGACAAGGATGTCTCTGATACGCAGCGGAAGCTCGCGACGATCTGGAATGTGTATGATTTCTTCGTGACCTATGCGGAAGTGGATAATTGGGATTTTGATACGGCATGGAAACCAGAAGGCAAGGCTGTGACTGATCTGAAGAATCCGCTTGATCGGTGGGTGATGAGCCGTTGGCACGAGACGAAGGCGCAGATTATCGAAGGAATGGAGGAATACAATATCCCGAAGGCGCTCTCGGGGGTGCTGCCGTTCGTGGATGACTTGTCGAACTGGTTCGTGCGGCGGAGCCGTCGACGTTTCTGGAAGTCAGAGGATGATAGTGATAAGAATGAGGCTTACTATACGCTCTATACTGTGCTGGTGGCGATGTCTGAGGCTCTGGCGCCGTTTATTCCATTCCTAGCTGAGGAGCTGTATCAGAATATGACTGGGAGTGGCGAGAGTGTGCACCTCAGGGATTATCCGATGATTTGCGATGTGGATGAAGAGGTGCTTGCGGACATGGCGCGGGCGCGGGCGGCGATTGCTGAGGGGCTAGCGCTACGGATGCAGAAGTCTGACACTGAGGAACAGATCAAGGTGCGGCAGCCGCTGGCGAAGTTCGTCTATGCGGGGGAGAAGCTACCAGAGTTCTACGAGAAGATTATCGCCGATGAGGTGAATGTGAAGGTCGTCGAGAACGGCGAGAAGGCTTGGCTGGACAAGGAAATCACTGAAGACTTGGCGCGAGAAGGCTTCGTGCGAGAGCTGATCCGGGCGGTGCAGGCGGCGCGAAAGAAGGCGGGCTTGCAGGTGGATGATCGGATTCGCTTGAGCGTGAGCGTGGAAGTGCCGGAGGAATGGCGCGAGACTCTGATGAACGAGGTCTTGGCACGGGAGCTCACCTCGGAGGGGAATTATGCTCACGATGAGATTGCCAAGGTGAACGGTCAGAACGTGACGATTTCTCTTGAGAAGGTATAGTATACATAATTATACGGTACCGTGTGGGCTGGAACTGTCTTGAGCGGGTGGGCTCGGGGCAGTTTTTGGTGAAAGGTAAAATTCTATAATAGAGCTTTCGCCTTGTTTGAGAAAAACAGTCTCCTCAGCTTCTTTTGGCGAACTTTCGGGAGACGCGTCCGTTTAGCCTGTCGTTACAGGTAAACGGCGCTCGTCCTCGCTCGTAAGCTCCGGATGCTTCCGAGAAGTTGCCGAAAGAAGCTAGACTACTCGCCGGAGACGAGACAACGAACTGATTGACCAAAGTAGCTATTGCTATTGTCGGCTGGGACAACACTACTACTATAGAAAAATAAGGAACTACCGTTGTTAGAAGACCAGTAATACCCACCGCCATTGATGTTTAATTTGGAATTGTAAGCACCGGCACATAAAAAGAATAGTGGGGCCTTAATCAGATTAGCGTTTGAGTTGCCGTTGCCGCTGGTACCAGAAGTAGCACCATATGCATTAGTAAGAGCACGAAAAGAATCATTTGGAGTACCAGTGCTTGGCGAAGTTGGCAGCTTCCAAGCATCATTGCTCTTACTAGAGAAATTGCAGGCATCGGCAGCTTGGTTATTCGCTTGAGTATAGTAATTACCGATTATAAAGTGCGTATTGTAGGTATTGGCATCGGGAAATGCGTCGGTCGCCAAAGGGTTTTTAGAAGGAGTCCTTGTCCCAATAGCTTCAGCTGAACTTCCGTTAAGTATCATATCCTTATCAGCTTCATTATAATTACCTGATTTATTACTGATGTTGCTATAAGCCATATTTTGTGTCATCCAGCAGTTACCATCAGCAAGTTTAGACACCCAATACTTTGTACCGTTCTCACCCTCGCGGTCATCAATTAGTTGGCCTGTAGGAACATCTTTAAGTTCTGCTGTAGCGGACGGTGTGGGTAGGTTTTTACAGTATGCAGAAGTCATTTGCGACATTTTGGTGATTCCGCCAAGTGTGGCAATGCTCTTCGCATCCGCCGCCACACTTACCATAGCCTTCGTAGTATAGTGATCAGAAGGTTTATCAGCATTAATCTTAGCGGCGAAGGTGAGTTTTAGATTGTAAGTACCGTCAGCTAGATTGGTAGCAGAAGAGTATTGCGGTGTAGTAGAAGTACCATAGGCTGGGAGGGAGTTATAGGATAAGCTTTCGTTTGCTATGTTAGCTTCCCCTAAAGCAAAGCCCCAAGTATTATCACCAAAACCATTATCGTCTGTAGCAGTAGGGACCTTATTACTACCTACTGGTGCAACGGTAGCATGGTTATTAGTACCAGTAAGCTCACTACTACCATCTTCTGCAGCTTGGACTGATACATAGAATCGGTTGATTTTCTTAGTATCGATCTTGAGATTATTGCTGATATAACTTATTAAGCCTGGTTCTACATTGGTGCTTACAGTGTCTCCAGAGTTTAATTCTGTACCATTATTGCTAATCGTGAGAGAAATACTAGAATAATCTGTAGGGTTGGCCGTCACTGTTTCTGCATGCGCGAGATTAGTTGTGCTTGCAGTAGGGTTGAATATGATTCCTAATCCCAAAAGGAGGGCTAAGCTACAAAAAATTGGAAGCCATCGGTAGAAATAAGTACTTTTACTATGAAGCTTTGTTTTACTAGTGGTGATGTGACCTTCATAATTACCACTAGACGATGTAAAAGTTGATGGTTTTCTCTTCTTGTGTAGCATGGTAGCCCTCCTTTTGGCTCAGTTTTAACCGTAAGGGCCGCAGTATTTGCGTTGCGTCACCGACACAAATAAAAACGGCACCGTAGGGTGTCGAATCCAGTATAACTAGGTAGGCCTAAGCCGTCGCTAATTAGCTACGATGCCGTATATTATTAACGACTAACTTATTTACTTACCATTGCATTATACTGTATTCGACAATTTCATTGTATCACAAGCCTTTTGGATTTGGCAAGAGTTTTATTTTGACGCGAAATTGGAAGGGAATTATGAAAGAATTTCGCCGGCAGGAATAGGGGTGGAATTACACTAAGTTGCACTTTTTGCAACAAATAAGCATAAAAGGTATTGACATTTTTGGCGATGTGTGCTAAGATGAAGATAGTTAGACAATAAACAAACACATCTAACAAACAATAATACAAAACAATCGCAGCAAAAGTAAAGGCAAGCTGCAAAAAGTAGAAATTGCTAAAGTGTACAGTTTCTAAAACAAAAACCAAAAAGAGGAAACCATACAATATGCGTAATATAAACACAATAAACACGAAAGGAAATACCAATGTAAACAGTGAGGTAGAGAACCCTGAAAGTGAAAAGATTTTCGAGTCGGTGAATGCGGACGTGATCCGCGATGAGAGCCGATGGGATGCTTTTCAATTGATGGGCGACACGAATAACGAAGAGATTATGCATCAGGCGGAGCCTCCGAAAAATAAGGCGAAATTAGAAAGGAGCGTCAAGCGGGGCGAAGCTTTCGTGAATGAGCGAATTCGTAAGTTTGGTGGCAAGGTAGCTGCGGTTTATGGGTACGCTGCATCGCGAGCGTAAGAATATCAAGTTTAATTAAGGGAAAATGAATGAATAGACGAGCTTAGGCTCAAGAAGAATTAGATGTTATTATATTACGATAAATGAGGAAAAGATTATAAGATAGATGAACGATAGCTCAAGATAGAAGATAAAATAGAAATAAGTAGTTTTACTAGGAATAAAACCAAAAAGCCGAACACATGTTCGGTTTTTTGGTGGCAAGGGCTAAGACTGCATGGGGCTTGAGCTGGTGGGTGAGATTGATAAGCGAGAATGATAGACAGGGCTAGCGAATGAGCACAGCAGCAGGTCTCGTGAGCGGGCGAGGTATTGATAAACGTGGCTGGTAATGGTCTACTGATGAGTAGGATTGGCGGTGTGGGGATAGCAAGAGTGGTAAGGGTAGCAGGAATAGCAGAGATGACATAATCAGTAGGAACAGTAGGAACAGATTGATAACCATAAAAGATTTGATTTTTTATGCTGCTCGTGGTAAACTGGAGAAAAGTCATGTAGAAAGGTATAAAAATGCCAGAAACAAAAGTTAATGAAGAACAGGGCCTGGAGGAGCTGGCGCGTGAGATGATTGCGAGCAAGGGGCTGGCCGAGGAAGACCAGAAGCAGGGCGGCGCTTTGCAGCGAGAGCTAGAGGCGCAGCTGGGCGAAGTGATGGATGAGGCAATACTGGAAGCGTTGCCAGAGGAGAAGCTGGATGAGCTCGAGAAGATGTTGGATGACGGCGCGGATGACGAAGCGGTCGAGAAGATCTTTAGCGAGTCGGGGGCGGACTATCAGACGGCGGTAACGGAGGCGCTTCGGAGATTCCGGGCGGAGTATCTGGGTGGAACGGCTGAGGCTGAGCGGCCGGAAGAAATGATGGAGACGGTCGTAGCAGAAGAAGCTGCGGTGGAGCCGGGTCGAGACCCAGCGGTAGCGGGGAATGCAGCGATGGGTGCAGGCACGGCGGCAGAGATGGCTACGAGCGTGGTGGCTGGCGATGCTGCGATGACAGCTGAAAGTGCGACGCAGACTGATGCAGCAGGAGCTGCTGCTGAAGTACGGGCAAATATGATTTCTACAGATGACAATTCTCAAAATATAAACAATACGGGGGAGCCGATGCTGACGCAGGGTACGGTTTCGGAAGTGCCGGGTGCGTCGGATGTGGAGGGCGTGGCGCAAACGAATATAAATTTGACGAATGACGGAGGAGCTGAAAATGACGCACAGTAGTGAACGAATAGGGGTCGGAGGAGAGCAAAACGGTAATGTAGCGGAGATGACACCAGAGCAAGCGGCATTGATTGGCTCGCGAGTGATGAGCGCAGTGGAGCTAAAGAGCGCAATTGATGCGGTGAAGTTGAAAAGTGCGCAGATCGAGAGCGCATTGAGACGGACGGGTCAGAATGAGAAGACGAAAGCGAAGACAGAGCGGCAGATTGCGCAGCTAAATCAAGAGATTGCGCAGCTGAGAGACAGATATGGGATTACTGAGCAGCAGGCACCATCGGTAGCGATAGCGGCGGAGGCTCCAGTACAGCCGGTGGCTTCGGTAGCGGAAGCACCGGTGGCGGAACAGGCACAGCCGGCAGTTGGAGCGGAGCCCGAGCAACCGAGGGAAGGGGTCTTATCGAAGGAAGAGATTGAAACGATGCTTTCGGGGGAGCCGGCAGGGGCAGATGCTTCAGCTGAGGGGGCGGGGCAGACACCTTCAGCGGAGGGAGCCTCGGCAGCAGGGCAGGCAGCAGAAGAGGCGAGCGCGCCGACCGAAGGGGAAGCGCTGGCCTTAACGCTAGAGACGGCGCCAGAGCCAGGGCAGCCGCAGATCCCAGAGGATCAGCGAATTCCTGAGCTAGATAAGGCGTTTGAGGAAATTAATGAAGCGCTGGATAGAGTAAAAGATGAGGCGGTTGGTGATTATACGGAGGCGGAAGTCGAGCAGATTTTGGGCGGGAAAGATATCGAGTCAAAGCTGGATGAGCTGACTGGGTATCTTGCGAAGGTGAACAGCGAGATGCGTAAGATGATGAATACTTATGCGATGACACCGGAAGAACAGCAGAGGAAGATGAACTTGCTGAAGGAAGCGATTGGCGATCAAGGGTCGCTGGTGCGAAGAATCTTGATTTTGCGGCGGGAACGGGGGAAATCGCCAGAGGGTGCGGGGAATCCAAATGCGCCAGTTGAAGATTTGGCAGCTGGGGGGACGTTGGATGACTTGAACCCGGCGGAGGGTGCAGATGCCGAGGCACGTGATGCATTGGCAGCGCAGATGTTGATTGACTGGGCGGAAGCGAAATATCTGAGCGACGAGCATGGATCAGTGCTTGGGGATGAATCGGCGCTACGCGGAATGTTCTTGAAGGAGCGGGCGGCGTTGATGGCGCAGGGAATGAGCGCTGAAGATGCTGAGAAACAGATCGTGGAGACGCGCGGTCTAGATGCTGAAGAGATTGCGAAGCTGAAAGATGGGGTGAAGGGCTTCGGGGCAGAGAATGATGACGAGCTAAAGGATATAGATTATTATATTGAGCTTGGCGATAGGGCATTAGCGATGGCGCGACGAGGGGCGGAACGAGCCGTCGGTAAAAAAGACCTGGGTGACGCGGATGACCTTGCAAAGCAAGAGTTGGACGAGTATGTGCGAAAGATTGATGACCAGATCAGGACGGAACGCTCGCGATTGATTAAGCTTCGTGAGATGTTGGCGCAGGCTAAAGATGAGGGGCAGAAAGCTATGCTAGAGCAAGCGGTGGTTGACTGTGAGGAGATGATCCAAAAGCTGGAGGAGAGACGAAGTGAACGCTTTAGTGAGAAGATGGGGGCATTCTCGGCGGTGGATGGACTGTATGATAAGCAGGCATTAAAGAATGAGAGCTTGGACGACCTGATGCCAGACGCGGCGGCGAATAAGAAAGGTAAGGTCAAACGGCTGTTTGAGAGGCTGAAGAGTAATGCTGGTTTCCGTAGAGCGCGAGCAGCGATACTGGCAGCGATATCGGCGTTGGGGCTGGTAGGGTTGTTGGGGTCTGGTGTGAAGCAGGCTTATGCGACGGATGTGCCAGTGGATCCGGGGACGTCTGATACTGGCGGTAATGTTGGTAATACAGGTGGTGGGGCTGGCGAGGGCGAGCTTGCTCCGGTGAACTTGACGGACTTGCAACGCGGTGCAGAACAGGATGTAGGCGAGGGGAGGATCACGATTGAGGATTTGACAGAGCTTGAGGCAGGTTATGAACGGCTCGAGAACGGTGTGTTCTATAATTATGATGAGTATTTGCGGCCGAAGGGCGATGCACCGAATGAGAAGGTGACAGGCTGGGCTTTTGCGAGCCGAAAGGTGGACGTTTGGGAGAGAAGTGATGCGAATGAGACGGCGAACTTACTCTACCGGGTGGCGCATGATCAGCCAGAAGTCTTGGCGGCGTATGCGGCGAACTTCCCGTCAATGTTGCGGCAGGTGGGCCTAGACGAAGGCTTGACGGCGCAAGAGATCGACACGATGATGAGCGAGGGGGAGAACGGTGGTGAGCTCCAGCAGAAGCTACTAGAAGCGTTTAAGAATTTGCTAGAGAGTGATGAGACAGCGATTGAATTTGGCACGGCGAATGGTAAGGTACGGACGGACTACTTCATGCGTAGTGCGAATGGCGATAAGACACCAGTGGGATATAAACTGGGCTATAATGAGGCGGTGCGCGATAATGAGCCGATGTTTGTGATTACCTATACGGCGACAGCGCCAGATGGTACACAGAGGACGGAGGGGATGTTTGTGACGGCGAAGTGTCTGCAGAACAATCACTTTGAGACGACGCCGCAGCCGACTCCGACGGGCACGCCAGTAGAGGTGCCGGTGATACCGACGCCAGATCCGAATAATCCAAATCCAGAAGATCCAGGCACTCCTACGCCACCAGAAAATCCAGATCCGGAAGATCCGGGTACGCCGACACCACCAGAGGACCCGAATCCGGAGGATCCAGGCACGCCGACTCCGCCGGAGAATCCAAATCCAGAGCCAACTCCGACTCCAACACCTGAGCCGACGCCTACACCTACGCCGGATCCAACCCCGACTCCATCGGTCGAGGTAAAGAACCCAGAGAACCAACAGTTAGTAGTAGAGCAGGGCGGTCAGACTAACCCAGTGGGCCAGACGGAGGATATTGGTGATACTGGTATAGCGCCGACGGAGACTCCAGTGACGAACCCGGAAGATAACGTCCAACAGGTCGAGGGAGGTATGGTGGCTGATCCGAATGCTACCCCAGAACAGCAGCAAGAGAACCATCGTCAGCAAGAGGAAGCGAACCAAAACGAAACTTTGCCAGATGAGAATGGTAATAATGATGATCTCGGCTATGATGACTATGTAGATTACATTGAATCGATCCTGAATCAATTAGGCGGAAATGAAGGCGGAACTACTGAAGGTGGTGCGGCCGGCGCGGCTGAGGCTGGTGGTGAAAACGGCACAGCAGGTACGGCTGAGACTGGTGGTGGTACCGAAACTGGTGCGGCCGAGACCGGTGGTGGCGCTGAAGGTGGTGCGGTAAATTAAAAAGGGAAACTAAAAGAAAAAGGAGATGAGAAAGATGCAAAAACAAAAAAGAAAATTGATGGGAGCGGTGGCGACTTTAGTCGCGCCACTGCTCCTGGCGCCGTCGGTGTGGGCGTGGGGGCCAGAAAACCGTCCGACTTTTACGAACAATGAGCCAGCACATTATGCGGTGTTCAACTCGATCACGGATAATGCTGCGGTGGGGGACGAGCGGGACTTCGTGCGGGTGGAGGAGAAGAATTCGGGGCGTGAATATGCGAATCAAATTGATCTCGAGGCGGGGAAGCAGTACGAAGTATATATTTATTATCATAATGATGCTTCGGCGACGTTTAATACGAAAGACCATAATTATATAGGTGTGGCGCGAGACGTGCGGTTGTCGAGCTATTTTCCACATGAGCTAGCGAAGGATGAGAAAGGTGTGATTAGTGGGAAAATCATGGCGAGTAATACCGACCCGAAAGAAGTTTGGGATGAGGCTTATGTGACTGCAAAGCAAGCGATGACGCTGCATTATGTAGAGGGGTCAGCGCGAATTTACAATAAGTACGGAGTGAATGGCTCGGTGTTGTCGACGAATCTGTTTAGCGACATGGGGACGTTTATCGGACTGGACAAGCTAAACGGGGTGATTCTTGGTTGCGATGAATATTCGGGGCAGATCGTCTATACGATTCAGACAATAGCGACGGAGATGCCGGTAGACCCAGAGAAGCCAACGGACCCAGAGAAACCAACGGATCCAGAAGAGCCGGTGAAGCCGGTACTACCGAATGAACTGCCGACGACGGGCCCGATTGAGATTATTTTAGCGATCGTGGTCTTGGCAGCGATTATTGCGGGGATTGTGTACTGGCGTAAGTCGAAGAAAGCGGTGAAGCATATTACGAAGAAAGTCAAGAATAAGAAATAATTCCCTGTGAGAAATGCCCCTAGCCTAGTACTAGGGGCATTTTGGTAGGATATAATGATTGGATTGGGGGTTTCTGCTTGGGGGAGGATTAAAAGAAAGACCCGGGGTGAGCCGGGACTTTCTTTACTTAATAGAGACGATCTCGATCATGCTGTATTTTTGACGATGCCCAGTCTCTTTGTGCACACGTTTTTTAGAGTGGTAGCGAATGACGCGGATTTTATCGCCGGCGACCTTTTCATCAACAACTTTTGCTGAAACCTTGACGCCTTTGACTTCTGGCGTACCAACGCTAACCTTGTCGCCATCAATTACAAGTAAAGCACCAGTTTCGAGCTCTTTGGTTCCTGCCGGAAGGAGGTCCACCCGGAGGGTCTCTTTCTCTTCGACAAGATATTGCTTCCCGCCGATGAGTACAACTGCCTTTTTCATAATTATCCTTTAATTAATAATAACTGTTCATAATTTTAGCATAGGTTGGGATAAAATTCAAGGGTTTTTGCTGGAGAAAAGTCCCTGTCTGGTGAGGGGCAGGGACTATGTAGAGATGGTTGAATAAGAGAGCGTGTTTTATCCTTACTTTTGGGTAATTCTTTCGGCTTCGTCGCCAAAGACGACATGTGGCCCATAAATGTCGTCGATGGCGGCAGTGAAAATGGTCTGGGGCGGTTTCATGCTGATCCCGGTGTGGCGGTGCATGCCGTAGAACGTCGAGCGACCGCGCAGACATTTGGGGAGGCGTTCGGTATAGACGTTTTTGCGAAGTTTGACTTCGGACATGGTATCATCCCTTCTATCTGAGAATGCCATCACTATCAGTAGTGATGACACAACGGGGGAGGCCGTTTGGATCGTTGTGGAAACTGCGCGGTTGCATGAGCTCGGTGCAGGCGAAAGCGTGGGCTTCACCTCCGTCGCTATCGAGATAATTGCAGTGGGACGATCTGGGCGGCTCGTCGAGACCAAACTGACGCCGGTAATAGGCAGCGACATTTTCAGGGCTTTCGACGGATTCGGCGGCTAACATTATTTTTTTCACCTCTTTTCAAAGTAAAGTACGAGCTATAACTTATAGCGTCATTATACCATAAGTTGTGCTATACTAGAAGTAATGAAGAAATTTTGGGAAAAGTTGAAGCAGTCGAGAGTGTTCTGGATTGCGCTAATAATTGTAATACAAACTGTAGTTTACGGGGTAGCCGGGGCGAATAAAGCATATATGCACATGGATGAGGGATATTCGTACGGTTCGGCGAACTATAATAAGCTGGAGATCCTGGATAATGAGAATTTTAACAATCGTTGGCATCCGGCGGAGTATTATAAAGCTTATTTGGTGACGGACTGGTACGAGCGGTGGGATTTCGCACCGGTGTATAATAACCAGCGGGACGATGTGCATCCGCCGCTGTTCCATCTGTTTTTACGGCTGATGATGGAGCTGACGCCAGGAGAGTTTACGTTCTGGACGGGGATTGCTCTGAATATGATAGTCTTTGCGGTGAACGCAGTGTTCTTGTATCTAGTCGTGGAGAAGTTGCTTGCGAAAGAAAAAAATAGCGTGATGAAGGCGGGGATTTTGACGCTGGCGGCGAGCGTGACGATTGCGGCGATTGGCACGGTGATTTATATTCGGATGTATGCAATGCTGGCGATGTGGGTGACGATTACGGCGTATCTACATTTGCGGCTGATGGAAGAGGAAAAAGTGCAGCCGAAGCTGTTGGCTGCGATTGGAGTGACGGCGCTGCTAGGGGTGTTAACGCAGTATTATTACTTATTCTTCTTAGCACCGTTGTTCTTGACGGTGGTGGTGAGATACTGGCGGGCGAAAGATTGGAAAAAACTGCGTGCGTACGTGATAACGCTGGTGACGGCGGGGGTAGTGTCGCTCATAATATGGCCGTGGTCGATTAAACATTTGTTCTTCGGCTATCGCGGGCAAGGGGCGATCGGTAATTTGCTAAATTTCACACAGTTGGGTGAACAGTTAGGGCTTTTCGCAGGGCTAATTGTAAAGTATAACTTTAACTATGTGCTGCCGGTGATATTGATTGCGATGTTCGTACTGGCGATTTATGGCGTGCGGCATCATAAGGAGCTGAAGATTGAGCGGAAAGAGGGTGAGGCGTATAGACTATTGTTATGGCCGACGCTATTCTTCTTCGTGATCGTGGCAGTGGCGTCGCCGTACATATCATTAAGATATGTAGAAGCGATTTGCTGTTTGCTTTTCGTGCTGGTAATGTGGGGGCTGTACAAACTGCTCGGTTTGGTCTGCAAGGAGAAGAGCCGCAATATCGTGATGGCGATAGTACTACTAGTGATGGCGCTATTACCGATACCGCTACGGTTGGAGCCGGATGTGGAGTATTCGCAATGGGCAACGGCGACGGAGTTCGTGGAGGAGCATAAGGACGTGCCGCTGCTCTATATTTACGATATGGGAAACAATCGATTCCTTGATGATATATTGTTGTTCACGATTGCGGATTGGTCGTATATTATGTCGGAGCAGGACTACACAGCGGAAGATTTTGAGAGCGTACTGGAGACGCGGGATTTGAGCAAAGGGCTTGTGATAATTGCGAACTACGGCTATGGCAATCAAAAGTATTTGGACACGGTGAAAAAGGTGACTGGGCTAACGGAGCAGGATTATATTTTCCGGTTGAATGCGGCGGATTTGTATTATCTGCACAAGTAGGGTAGGAAATGTGAGAAAATAAGCGTGAGCGTGATATAATAGAAGTAAGTATGGCGAAGGTGATATGTATTACAAACCAAAAGGGGGGCGTAGGTAAAACTACGACGTCGGTGAATTTGGCTTATTTTTTGGCAAAAGATAAGAATCGAGTATTGCTTGTGGATGCGGACCCGCAAGGGAATGCTTCGGGCGGGCTAGGTGTAGATAAGACGGCGCTTGACGTGAGCTTGACTGAAGTAATGCTGGAAGCGGCGGAGTTTGCTGATATCATTAGGCCGACGGATTTTAAGAATTTTGATTTGGCGCCGACGACGCCACAGCTAGCGAATGCAGAAGTGGAGATGATCAACTTGAAACAGCGCTTCACGGTGATGAAAAAAGCGATAGATAGTGTGCGGGAGAATTATGACTATGTAATTATTGATTCGCCACCGAGCTTGTCGCTATTGACGGTGAATGGAATGATTGCGGCAGATTATTTGATCGTGCCGGTGCAGACGGAGTTCTATGCATTGGAAGGTGTGGCGCAGCTACTAGAGAGCATGGCGATGGTGAAGAAAGCGATGAATCCGCAGCTAAGGCTGCTCGGTGTGCTCGCGACGATGTATGATAAGCGGACGAGTCTGAGCATGGAAGTATTTGAAGAAATCCGTAAGTACTTCAAGGATAAGGTGTTCAAGACGATGATCCCGCGGAATGTGCGGGTAGCGGAAGCGCCGAGCCATGGGGTGCCGGTGGGGGCGTATGATAAGTTTAGTAAGGGCGCCAAGGCTTATAAAGAGTTCGCGCGTGAAGTGGAAGAAAGGACGAGAAAATAATGGCGCTAGGTAAGAAAGGTTTAGGGCGGGGGTTTGAAAGCTTGATCCCGGTGGATTTGGTGGCGGAAGAGTTTGATCCGACCAGTAATGAAGATGCGAAGATTAGTAGGCTGGTAGAGCTTGATATCGAGGAGGTGGTACGAGATGAGGATCAGCCACGAAAAGAGTTCAACGAGGAGGCGCTGGCGGAGCTCGCGGTTTCGATCAAGGAACACGGTGTGTTGCAACCGATCGTAGTGACGAAGAAAGGGAAGAAATATCAAATCGTTGCTGGCGAGCGGCGGTGGCGAGCGTCGAAGCTAGCCGAGAAGAAGACGATTCCAGCAATCATTCGGACGCTGGATGATCAGCACAAGCTGGAACTTTCGATTATTGAGAATGCACAGCGAGAAGACTTGAACGCGATTGAGCTCGCGACGGCATATGCGAAGCTGAAGGAGCAGTTTAACTTGACGAATGTAGACATTGCGAAACGGGTGGGGAAGAGCGCGTCGTCGGTGGCGAATACGCTGAGGTTATTGCAATTACCAGACGAAGCGAAAAAGGCGATGCAGGAGCATAACTTGATGGAGGGGCCGATGCGACCACTGACTTCGCTGGATCATGACTTAGTACGAGAAATTCTGCCGAAGATGATCGAGGGGAATTGGTCAGCACGAAGAGTTGAGCAGTATGTGGCGGAAAATAAGAAGAAGAGTTCGGTCAAAGCGGTAAAAGTGAATAATTATCACAAAGAAGAGGCGCGGTTGACGCGAGAGTATGGATGTGAGGTGAAGATTAGGGGGAGAAGCGTAATACTTAGTACGAAAGACGATGCTTCCTTTACAGAATTGTTGAGCAAACTTTAGTTAGCCGCAAAAGTCAGCTTTACCGTCTTTTCTCGGGACGTGTCGCTCGTGCCCGTCGTCACGGGACTCGCGCACTGCATGCTCGCTCGTGAGCTCCGCACCCCCTGCGAAAAGAGATGAAGCTGGCTTTTGCGCTGGCCGTTTGGATGCTTCCCCCCCATAAGAGTGATGGAGGAACGGTGTGGGGGTGGACGGCTTGGGGCAAAGATGATAGAATGA
The DNA here is from genome assembly GCA_964508115.1 of uncultured Candidatus Saccharibacteria bacterium. Taxonomy (GTDB): domain Bacteria; phylum Patescibacteriota; class Saccharimonadia; order Saccharimonadales; family Saccharimonadaceae; genus Nanosyncoccus. The sequence goes on along the minus strand of CAZDQY010000007.1, from coordinate 34,244 downwards.
AGAACAGAGAGGAGAGGACTCTGGCACTTTTGGTGTTCTGAAAGTATGGTGAGTAAGTAAAAGCAAGATCTGACTCGAGTTTGGGAAATTGAGAATAAATGGGGGTATAACATGATGCAAAATGACCGGACGTGGCTAAGGCTGTCGGGACGGCTACTAAACATGACGCCGAAGCTACTCTATGTGGCCGATAAGGATATCGGGGTGAGCGTGTTTCTTGATTTGTGCGAGTCGCCGCCAAGGGTAGCGCTTGACAATTATGATGGGCTAAGCGAAGAGTTGAAGAGAATTTTGCTGTCGCAGGTTGGGTTTGCGCCGTGCTGGCAGCTACAGAAAATTGGCCAGCTGAATTTCCGAGTAGATCTGCTGGGCTACCCGGAGGAAGGGGTGGCAGGGTGGCGTGCGCTGTGGCAAGGCCACATGCGAGAGCTACGGCGGCTGGGCGCTCCGATTTCAGGGCTGCCACTTAGCAAGTCGGCGTTCGCGGGGCGACCGGAATATGGCTGTTTCTACGGCGTGGTCCCTTATGGAGTGGCTTTGGCGGCGGTCGTGGCGCGCCATGAGGCGTTGGAATATCTGCTGGTACCGGTGGAAGATCCGCAGCTGCGGCATCAGGAGGAATCTTGCGTCTGCTACGGGCTGATGCCCGCGAAGCTGCTGGTCATGGACTGAGCACCTTGCCGTGGATTTACTTGGCACAAAGCTACTAAATCAGCGATGGACAAGCCCTACTAGAGAAACACGAAATCCCCTGAGCGGAAGGCTTGGGGGATTTTATCATCTGAAGAATAAGAGAACACTGGAAACTTGACGAGAAAAGCAGTAAGATAATAGACATTTTCACAGATTTATGGTACAATAGGAGGACGGGGAAACCCGAGCAGATTAGGATTGCCATGGAATAGGGGGAAATAAAATGGCAAAAAAGAATTTGACGCAAAAGGGCATTGAGCTGTCGGGTACAATTGTGAACCTGGTCACGAATGAGCGACTGATCTACATTGATCGTCAGGGGAGGATTCGGTCGTTTTTTCGTCCGCGGGGGTACGAATTGCCGTGCGTGGTGACGCCGCGCAATTTCACAACGTTGAAATCTGAGCGCGATCAGGCGATGCGCCGGCAGGCGCTGTACGAGGAGCTCCCATACGTGACAGGGGCGACTGAGCCGCTTGGATATTTCAATGGCACGATGCGACTGGTGCGCCCAGAGAAGGGTAGCACTTGGCCAGCCGAGCTCGCAGAGCTTTGGCAACATAATATCGACCAGCTGGATGCAGAGATATATGGTCTGGACGATATGACGGCGGAGCCGGCTGGGGCGATGCGCGAGTATGCGGTGGTGAGCCGCGGCGTAGCAATGGTAGCGGTGCTGAAGAAACTGAATTATGCCGAACGGCTGCTGGTGCCGGCCGAGGTGTCGGTGCGGGATGGCAAGCTTTATGGCTACAGTGCGCTGCTGCCGGCGAAGTATTTGCGTCAAGACGCTTAGGGCATGAAGAGTGCCCACCAACCCCTCGGCTGAAAGGTCGAGGGGATTTTATCTATTAATTGTAGTAAACTTAAAATCTTCTAGAAAAGGCCAGAATGGCTTGTGTTTTGTGAGGATTTTTGGTAAAATAAGAGTATCTGATAAAGACTTTGGGGGATTAGATATAATAAATTGAGGAAAATATGAATAATAGAGAAGTGGAGCGGCGTGCTCGTTTGATGAAAATGCGAGATGAGCGGCTGCCAGATATTAAGAAACAGTTTGAAGAAGCGCAGAAGCGGAATTTTAACTCGAATTTCGCGGAGGGGGGCAAGGATGCGAAGCTGGTGAAACATAAGCCAGCGGCGAAGCCTGCCGAGAAACCGGCAGCGAAGAGCGCCGGTAAGGGCAAAGCGAAGGCTGCGAAGGGTAGCGCTAAAGCTGGCGCGAAGGGCGCGGGCAAGAAGCCGGCGGCTGAGAGCGCGAAGCAGAGCGCAGCGGCGAGCCGTAAGGCTGGCCTAGGAGTGTCGGTGCGCAAGGGGGAGATGGTGCACCATCAGCGGATGTTGTCGCAAGACGTGAACGCACAGGCGACGCAACATATCATTGGCATACCGGTGAACAAGAGCCGCTATAATGGTTACAATGGTAATCAAGTGACGAGCGCGCAGCTAAGAGCGGCACGGCCGGATCCGGAGGCGGTGCGGATTATCCCGATGGGCGGTGTGGGTGAGTTCGGCATCGGTAAGAATATGACCATTGTAGAGTATAAGGGTGAGATTCTTATTATTGATATGGGATCATTGTTCGCGGGGGCGGACTACCCGGGCGTGAACTATATGGTGCCGGATATTCAGTATCTTGAGGATAATAAAGATAAGGTGAAGGCGGTGTGTTTCACGCATGCGCATCTTGATCATATTGGGGCGTGTCGGCATTTGTTGCCGAAGTTTGGGCATTTGACGCCGATCTACGCGACGCCGTTTACGATTGGGATGATTCAACGGCAGATGTCGGAGCTCGACGATGTGCCGGAGTTGAATTACCAGCCGGTCGACCCGCTGAAACATCAGGTAATAAAGGTGAGTGAACATCTGAGCGTGGAGTTCATTCATACGCTGCACTCGATCCCAGGAAATACGGCGATCGTGGTGCGGACGCCGAACGGGGTAATCTACTTCTCGGGCGACTGGCGCCATGAGAGTAAGCCGCTGGGTACACAGACGGATTATGAGCGGATCGATGAAATTGTGAACAAAGAGGGGATTGCGCTGCTCGTGAACGAGTCGACGAACATTGACAGCCCGGGGCGGCATCCGCATTCGGAATATGATGTGGGGGAGAATTTGGGACGAGTGATGGACCATTATGCGAATGGGCGGGTGATCGTGAGCTGTTTCTCGAGCCAGATTAAGCGTATTGAATTGATTTTGACCGAGGCGGCGAAACGGGGACGTAAGGTGGCGTTCGCAGGGTTCTCGATGCTGAACAACGTCGAAGTGGCGTTGAAGACGGGTGTGATTAAGATCCCGAAAGATACCATTATGAAGATGGAAGATATCGTGAAGCTGCCGGACGACAAGGTGACGGTGGTATGTACTGGGTCGCAGGGCGAGCTGAACGCGGTCCTGAACCGGATGGTGAGCGGGGCGCATAAGTACATCAAGATTAAGAGTACAGATGTGATCGTGTTCTCGTCGAATCCGATCCCGGGCAATGAGCCGCATGTGGTGAATACGGTGGATGGGCTGCTGCGTGAAGGTGCAGGAGTGATCCAGAACGGCAAGAGTCATATCACGAACCTCGGGCCATTGCACCTGTCGGGGCATGCGTATTTTGAGGATCATGTGGAGTTCGTGCAAAGGCTGAAGCCGACAAACTATGTGCCATATCACGGTGAGTTCTACATGCTGGAACACAATGCGGAGATGGCGGAGAATATCATCGGCATGAAGAAAGAGCGAATCCTTGTGACGGACGATGGCGATGTGGTGGAGCTGATGCCAGACAAGACTATCCGCAAGAACGGGCGGATCCAGGTGGGAAATAAGCTTTTTGACGATGCGGACAAGCCAGTGCATGAGGCAGTGGTGAAAGATCGGATTCATATTTCGCGCGAAGGGATTTTCGTGCTGGTATTGACGCTCAGCAAGAAGAACAACCGCTTGGTGAAGACGCCAGATATTGTATCGCGGGCGTTCATCTATTTGGACAATTCGGAAGAATTAGTGGCGAAGATCCGGCATTATCTGCGTGTGCGGACTGAGAAGTTCCACGGCGAGGACTTAAAATCATTTAAGGAAGAAATCAAGGAAGATGTCACGCATATTCTCTTTGATGCGACGGGGCATACGCCGATAGTGATACCCGTAATCAACAGAGTATAGGTTAGGTCATCTGTTCTAGAGACGCCTTTGTCCTAAGCGGCTATTGCGTCGTCTAGGGTTCCAGTGCGCGCTCTCCGTATGTCGAATACGGTTCGCTTGCGCGCTTCTCCCTATCCTAGCACTAGCTCACTTAGGAACAAAGGGTTCTTATGGCGGGCTTCGCGACGGGTTCATGCATTATGCCTTGCTAGGCTACTCTAGACGCAGGGTTCGTAAACTACTCTCACTAAAGATTCGGATTCCCCCGGACCCCTAAAACCGCCAGGGGCTGCCGATATTGCTATCGCCCCTGGACCCCAGTCTTCCTGGCGTTGTTAGCTGTATACGAAACGCTGAGAAAAGTGATTAGCACTCTTGACTTATGAGTGCTAATTTGCTATACTATATAGTATAATATGGCTGTATAGATACGGCTTATGGAATTGTGAATAAAATTTGATAGTAAAAGATGGGATTTTAGCCTATGGAAAATGAATTTAGTGAGATGATGAACCGGCTGTCGGAAGACGCCAGATTTGCCTTGCAAAAGGCAGATCTGTTTAGTAAGCGGTACAATAACGGCTACATGGGGACGGAACATATTTTGCTGGGGATTTTGGCGCAGGATACGTCGGAGGGGGCGAAGATTTTAGCGAAATTTGACGTGGACTTAAATAAAGCCGAGAAGGCGCTGGGCCAGGAGCCGATCGAGGTGAATGGTGGGGCGGCGATGGCGATGATGTCGTTGTCGGAGTCGGCGGTGTTGACACTACGGATGGCGGATCATTTCGCGACGGAACGGGGCTCGCGGACAGTGGGGACGGAGCATATCCTCTATGCACTATTAAGCCAGCCGAGCTCGCGGGGGACGGTGTTGCTCACGAAGCTGGATGTAGATATGGACGAGTTGACCGAAGCGGTGGAAGAGGTATTGGATGCGCAGGCGGAACATGAACGTAATCAAGAGAAGAAAAAGGAGTTCCGTAAAGGTGGACAGCTACGATGGCTGAAGAAATTTGGCCAAGACCTGACCGAGATGGCGAAAGACGATAAGCTGGACATGGTGATTGGACGGGACCGAGAGATTGAGCGAGTGGTGACGGTGCTGAGCCGGCGCACGAAGTCGAACCCAGTACTAATCGGTGAAGCCGGGGTGGGGAAAACGGCGATCGTAGAGGGCCTGGCGGAGCGAATCGTGAAAAACGACGTGCCAGGAATGCTGGTGGGGAAGCGGATTTTCCAGATCGATCTTTCTAATATTGTGGCGGGGACGAAGTTTCGGGGGGAGTTTGAGGAGCGGATCAAGGGGATTATCGATGAGGCGGTGAATAATGAAGATGTAATATTGTTCATTGATGAGTTACATTTACTATCGGGCGCAGGAGCGGGGGAAAGTACAATGGATGCGGCGAACATTTTGAAGCCGGCGCTAGCTAGGGGGCAGCTGCAGCTAATCGGGGCGACGACGCTAGACGAATACCGCAAGTATATCGAGAAGGATAAGGCGTTGGCGCGAAGATTTCAGACGGTGATGGTGGAAGAGCCGACGCCAGCGGTAACGCTGAAGATCTTAAAGGGGATCAAGGGACATTACGAGAAGCATCACGGGGTGGAGATTCCGGACGAGATGCTGGAGACGGCGATTAATATGTCGGGAAGATATATTAATGATCGATTCATGCCGGATAAGGTGATCGACGTGCTGGATGAGGCGGCGGCGATCGCGAAGGTGACGGCGGATAAAAACGGTGGTTCGGAATATAAGAAACTAAAAGTTCAGCAACAAGAGCTAGAAGATAAGATGCAAGAGGCAGCGGAGAGTGAGAATTTTGAGCTGGCGGCGAATCTGAAAACGGAATCGGAACAGCTGAAAAAGACTCTGAAGGTAATGCAAAAGAAGGGCGCGGAGAAGGCGCCGGTACTCTCGGAGGATGACCTCGCGCTGGCGATTTCGCTGAAGACAGGGATACCGGTGGCGAAGGTGCATGGATCGGAGCTGGAACTGCTAGGCCGACTGGAAGATCACTTGAAGAAATCGGTGGTGGGGCAGAATGAAGCCGTTAAGGCGGTAGCGAAGGCAATCCGGCGAGGGCGGAGTGGAATTGCTGACCCGGAGAGGCCGATCGGGAGCTTCCTCTTCATGGGGCCGACCGGAGTGGGGAAGACGGAGCTGGCGCGAGTGATCGCGCGGGAGGTGTTCGGCGGGGAGAACGCTTTGATCAAGATAGACATGTCGGAATTTGGTGAGAAACATAATGTTTCACGGTTAGTGGGGGCGCCGGCAGGATATGTCGGCTATGAAGACGGTGGTAAGCTGACTGAGGCAGTGCGGCGGAAACCGTATGCGGTGGTGCTATTCGATGAGATAGAGAAGGCACATCCGGACGTGTTTAATATGCTTTTGCAGATTTTGGAAGACGGTGTATTGACCGACGGCCAAGGGAACAAGGTAAAATTTAATAACACGATTGTGATCTTGACTTCGAACTTGGGCGCGAATGAAATGTATCGCGATAGCGAGTTTGGGTTCACGGCGAAAGACCTGAAAGATAAACGTAAGCTGGAGGACGAGTACGAGACCAGCAAAGAGGTGGCGATGCGCGAACTGAAGAAGGTGATGAAGCCGGAGCTGATCAACCGGCTGGACGCGATATTGGTCTTCCACCCGCTGACGGAAGAAAACGTAGAGAAAATCTTTGATAATCTGATTGAAGAATTGCGAAAGCGCCTAGCAGAGAAGGGGCTGGCTCTGACGGTGTCGCCAGAAGTGAAGAAGAAATTGATTGACGAAGGCTACGACCCGAAGAACGGTGCGCGACCGCTCAGACGAGTGATAGAAGACCAGATCGAGACGCTAGTGGCGGAGGCGATGATTGACGGCGAGCTCGAGAAGGGTAATGTAGCGAAGATCGTACTCTCGCGCGACAAAGATCGTGCGGGCGAGCGGAAGATTAGCTTGAGGGTGACGAATGGATAAGAGTCGAGGACGCACGAGAGAATTAATTGCGATAGTGGTGGCGACGGCGCTGATAGTGGCGGCTTGTGGGATATTGCGGTCGACATTGGTGCAGGACTGGTGGCGGGGATGGCTATATGAAGAGCCGGAAAATGTGAGCATACTGCGAGAGGAGCTGGAGCTGACCGGGAAGGGGGAGCGAATTTTCAAAGCGTCGCACCCGATACTGGTGAGTGAGCCGAGTATTTTTAATTTTTACTGTGGGGAGCACGAAGATGATGTTTATCTGTCGGGATGCTATACGAAAGGGAAGATTTATGTTTATGAAGTGGCGCGGGAGGAACTGAAGGATTCGAACAAAGTGACGGCGGCACATGAGCTGCTACATGCGGCGTGGCTGAGAATGGGGAAACGAGAACGGCATGCGGTGGAGGAGATGCTCGCAGAGGTGAAGGCTACGAACGCCGAATGGGTGGAGGAAGAGACGAAGCTCTATTATGAGACGGAGCGTCTGGAAGAACTCTATGTGCGGGCGGGGACGAAGCTGAAAGAATTGCCGGCGGAGCTGGAAGAACATTACGCGAAGTATTTTAAAAATCGACAACAGATAGTGGAGTTTTACGAGAATTATCAGGCGCCGTTTCGGGAGTTGCAGGCGAAGGGGCAAGAGATCAAGCGCGAGCTAGACGAACTCCAAGAGAGCCTAGAGGTAGGGCGGAAGGGTTATCAAGAGCGAGTGGACCGGCTGGAGCAGGAGATAGATGAATTCAATCAGTGTGCAGATACTGCAGGGTGTTTTAGCTCGCGGGAGAGATTTGAGCAGGAACGAGCGGAGCTAGCGAGCGAGCAGGCGAGCCTCGAAGCCTTACGCACAGAACTGAACGAGCAGATAGAACGGAATAATGCACTAATTAATGAATACGAGAAGAGCCAGGAGGATTTGGGCGCCCTAAATGCGTCGATGAATTCTAACATGGTAGTGCATGTACCGTATAGCGAAATAAGTAAATAAAAGGAGAAGTTATGAAAAAAATAGTTGGGGATTACCTAGTACCGACGGTGGTGGAAGAGACTACGCGGGGCGAGCGGGCGTATGATATCTATTCACGCTTGCTGAACGATCGGATCGTGTTCTTGGGCGAGCAGGTGGACTCGCATACGGCGAATCTAGTGGTGGCGCAGTTGCTTTACCTAGCTAACGAAGATCCGAAGCGCGACATTAAGCTCTATATTAACTCACCTGGTGGGTCGGTGTATGATGGGCTGGCAATCATTGATACGATGAATTACATTAAGCCAGACGTGCAGACGATCGGGATTGGGCTACAGGCGTCGATGGGGGCGATGCTACTGAGCTGTGGAGCGAAGGGGAAGAGGTTTGTATTGCCGAATGCGAGGGTGATGATTCACCAGCCATCTTCGGGAACTGAGGGGAAGATTACGGACCAAGAGATCGCACTGAAAGAAGGAATCTATCTGAAGAAGAAGCTGGCGGAAATTTTCGCGAAGAATACGGGGAAGACGCTGGAGCAGGTAGAGAAAGATATGGATCGTGATAACTGGATGAGCGCGGAAGAAGCATTAGAATACGGAATTGTAGATGAGATTATCAAGTAAGGTTTGATTGCGTTGGGGATGATCTTGCCGAATTGTTTTTGCTGAACAGTAGCCTATTATTTCGTCAGACTACTCGCGATGAGGGCTCGGGAAATTTGGGCTAACATTATATATCGAGGTCTTCTGCTTTTGCGGGAGACCTTGTATGTTATAATAGGGAGAAGAATAAGCGGAGGTATGATGAAAATTGGAGTAGATATTGATGGCGTACTGAATTATCGACAAGAGTTCGTGATGGCATATGGGACGAAGTACTGTGTGGAGAGAGGGTTGCCGGCGATTCGCGACCCAAAGGCGCATGGACTGAAGGATATGCTGGGACTCTCTCAGGAAGAGCGAAATGAATTTTGGCGGAAGTATGCGAAGTATCAGATGTGGGTATGGCCAGCGCAGTGTATGGCGGCGGAAGTGATACGTAAGCTTCGTGCGGAGGGGCATGAGATCTATATCGTGACGGGGAGAAATAATGATGATATGTTGGTCGATGACATGCCGGCGGATAACTGGGAAGAGGTTACGGAAGATTGGCTGAGAGAAAACGATATAGAATATGATAGCATAGAGTTTCATCGGGGTAGGCCGGCGCCGTATGATAAGGGGACGTATTGTGCAGAGCAAGGGATTGACGTGATGATTGAGGATTTGCCGGAATATCTAGAGACGTTGGAGGGGAAGACGCGAGTGATGATTTACGATCAGCCGTATAATCAGACGGTGGAGATGTCGGGGGCGGAGCGGGTGTATAGCTGGTACGATGTATACGACAAAATTAAGAGAATGGAGCAGGAATGAAAATATTGTGGACGGACGGAAGTGCTAGCCCGAACCCAGGCCCAGGCGGGTATGCAGTCTTAGAGAATGGTGAGCCAGTGGTGCTTGGACGTGAGGATAATACGACAAATATTCGCATGGAAGGTATGGCGATGATTGCGGCGATCAGGTATGCGGGCGATGAAGGATGTGAAATTCATAGCGATTCGGAGTTTTGGATTAATGTGTTGAAACAGTGGGCGCCGGGCTGGAAGGCTCATGGCTGGACTAAGAGCAAAGGCGAGATCAAGAATCTAGAGATGGTAAAGGAGCTCTATGAGCTCTATAAGACGCATCATGTAGAGCTGGTCTGGGTGCATGGACATGCGGGGACGGAGTATAATGAGCTGGCGGATAAGTGGGCGAATAAGGCGCGAGAGGGGCATAGGCTATCTGCTTGACAAGAAAGCGGTTATGATTGATTAGGGGTTGAAGTTTTATTGTTTTTCTGTTAGAATGAGGTTAGAGGTAAAGTACTAACTAATTTTGGGAGAAAACGTGGGTAAAAAATGCGTTTGGAGCGCGTTAGCTTTGGCGGCGGCGCTAGCGGTGGCGAAGGTAAACTGGGTGGCAGCAACGGGTAATAGCAGTTTAGTGCAGGCGTCGGCGACGCAGATGCAGGCTTTGCAAGAGGTGACCGAACGAGCGAAGGCGGCGCGTGATCTAGTACAGCAACATCCATCGGAAGAGCATCCGGGGATTGCAAAATATATCGACCGACTGATCGGCTTTGCCGAGGCAGGAAATATAGAGAATATTGATGAACTGATCGCGGCGCTAGACGATGCGGCATATGCGACGCCATTATTGTTAGGCGTGGGGCAGGATGCGGCGGTACAGGCACAGATGGAGATAGGAGTAGATTTCGATACAACTTCTTGGGATCAGGATAATATGGTTGTGGAGACGGCTCCAGCGACTGGAGTAAGGACGACTACTATGCAAGCAACTGGCGTGCGGGTAGAGGTACAGAATAACCAAGAAGACAAACAGCGAGAGGCTGGCTTGGCAAAAGAGACGGTAGATCCTGCGTCTGAATCTCAGAATACGGAAGATCTTGCAGGGAAGCAGCTAGGAGAGGAACTGAGCGTAAAGGATGAACAGGCAGTGGAACTGCCGAAGACCGGTGAAGTACGCAAGGCTGGGGTGGCGGAGTTTATGGTTGCGGGGGTGGTAGTGATGGTGGTGACGGTGGGAGTGACGCTAATAGTGATTAAGTCGAAGAAGAATTAGTTTAGCGAACGAACTTTTTGAAACTGTCGGTAAGGTCGTTCGGAAGGAGAATAACGGTCTTCTGAGATGGGTCGGTGCTGATCTTCTCGAGGGTCTGGAGGGTGCGGATATTGAGACCGCCGGGAGTCTGGGCGAGTAGATGGGCGGCTTCGGCGACGGCAGCAGCGGCGGATTTTTCGCCTTCGGCAGAGATGATGGCGGCGCGGCGCTCGCGTTCGGCCTCAGCTTGTTTAGCCATGGCGCGTTTCATATCGGCGGGGAGCTCGATGTTTTGGAGCTTGACGCTTTCGATATCGATACCCCATTTGTCGGTTTGAGTGTCGACGATCTCGCGGATCTGAGCGGAGATTTCGTCGCGTTTGCTGAGAATCTCGTCGAGGTCAAAATTACCAGTGACGTCACGTAAAGCGGTCTGAGCGAAGGTGCTGGTGGCGTAGGCGTAGTTCGTGGTTTCAAGGACGGCTTTGGCGGCATCGATGACGCGGAAATAGACAACAGCGTCGACGTTGACCGTGACATTGTCGCGTGTGATGACTTCTTGTTTTGGGATATCCATTGGAGTGGTACGGACGTCGACCTTGGTCATGTGGTCGAGATAAGGGATGATGACGCGGAAGCCGGGGTTGAGAATGCGAGAGAACTTACCGAGACGGAGGACGACACCGCGTTCGTATTGGTTGATAATGCGCACGCCAGGGATGACGATGAGTAGCACGATGGCTAGAATAATAATGAGAGCAATCATAAGATCCTTTCTTAACTCTTGATAGTTTAATTATAGCATAGATATGTCGGTGCTGACGGAGCTACGCATATTATTTATTGCGAAAATGTTTATGTTTTGTGATATAATGAGTGGTATGAAGAAGCTGATCGTCAAAAGTCAACTGCTGGATAGAGCAGCGTTTGACCACCGTATAGCGAGCATTGGGCTAGAGCTCTCGCCGGTGATCTGGCAGCACGAACGGGTGTATTTGCCGAGTGATTATCGTCCGGCGATGAATTTCCCGCGGCTAGTGATGCGTACGGAGGTGCGAGCGACGGATCAGCCGGCGGTTTACGCGATGTATCTGAAGCGGCACATCGAGGACAGCGGGGTGGACTGGGTGAACTATACCGAAGTGAAAGATTATACTGAGGCTTCAGGCATGATTCATCAGCTAGGGTTTCGCAAGGTGGCGGAGATTAGCCGACAACGACAGGAGCTGTGGCTAGATGATAAGACGGTAATATATATTGATAAAGTTGAAGGGCTGGAGGGTCAGTATATTAAGCTGGAAGCGGAGCTGATTGATGGGGAACCAGTAGATTTGTTGCGGAGGGATCTCTTCAGCGTGCTGCAGATGTTGGGGCAGACGACGTTCACGATGCAGGCGTATTTTGACTTGCTCGGTGGGCAAGAACAGCCGTATTATATACCGGAAGAGTAAGATATATGATCAGCAATTCTATTCGCTGTTCACTGTTCACAAAAGTCCCCTATAGGGGATTTTTTGAGGTGAGCTAGCTAGGCAGGGCGATTTCGTTTCTAAATTGAGAGATAATGGCAAGACTGGACGTTGCAGTGGCTGGGCAGCGGTGGAAAACTAGTGGAAGTAAAATTTTGCTAAAAAAGGCGGTTGACACGGTGAAGATGGTTATGTATAATGATGTGTAGGAGATCGATTTATATATAAACATTAAAGACAAATAAAGGAGAATGATTTATTATGTCTAATATGACAAAAACTATCGCTATTCTTGGCGTTGTCGCTGGGCTTGGCGTAGCTGCATTGCCTCTGAGTACGTATGCAGCGCCGGTCGTCTGGAATCAAACTGATTCCGATGACGTTTCAAAAACCAATATTGGTGTTGATGGCGGTCAGAATTATGTTACTACCGATCCTACCACGATTACCTTGGAAATTCAAGATAAGCTAAGCATTGAGTCTGATCAGGCTACTGTCACTCTAACAAACACAACTGCTGGTGCTACTGCTGGCCTGTATACTGGTGACAACGCAGTTAATGTTACGGTGATTACTAAGAACTCTGGTGGTTATAAGCTTACCATGGTTGGTGCTGGCGACACGACTGGTAGCAAGAATGCAAGTTCTATGTACAACACGGCTGGCGATGAAATTCCTGCTGGTGCTTTCACTGCTGCTGATGGTGCGGCTGTTAATTCTAGCTGGGGCTATGGTGTTGCCGCTGTGGACGGTTCTCCTGTTGACTCTAGCTTGACTAATTATCAAGCTATTCCTGCTGCTGCTAAGACTATTATGAATAGAGCCGGAGCGACTACTGATGCTGGTGATAAGGCTGCAGTTTCATTTGGCGCCAATATCATTTCGAAGCAGGCTGCTGGTACTTACACTGGTAAGGTTACCTTCACTGCTACTAACGTAGCCAAGGTAACTCCTTAATCTGCATAGATTAACAAGAATAAATTTGCCACCTCTTAGGTGAAGGTGGCAAATTTTGTATTTACAAAAGCTGCTAAGTTGCCGTATAATATAATGAATAAGGAGGTGAATGAAAAAAACAAAATTGACTAGGGTAGCTTTTGGGGCTATGTTATTGGTTGCTTGTACGGTGGCGCTTTTTGCGCGCATAAATGTGGCTCATGCTGCTGACGAAAAGCCGGCTTTTAAGATGGATATTTATCCAGCTCAAAACGACCTAAAGACAATAGAGCAGGGCAAGTCTTATAGCGGGACGTTTACGGTGGAGAATAGTGGCGTCAATGATTTCGGCTATGAGGTAAGCGTTTCGCCTTATAGCGTTGTTGGCGAGAATTATGACCCCGACTATAGTACGGAGACGCAGTACACTGATATTGTAAAATGGATTACTACTAATCAAAAGAATGGGTCCCTTCGTTCTGGCGAGAAAATCGAGATTGGCTATACTGTAGATGTTCCAGAGGGTGTGCACGGCGGTGCACAAGCCGCTGTTATTATGGTTACTATGCAGCAGAATAATGATTCATCAGCAGGGAATACTGGTGTGCAGACAGTTCGCCAGCTCGGCTATCTAGTCTTTGGCAACGTTGATGGTGAAGTGACGAAGACTGGTAAAGTGTTAGAGAATAAGGTGCCGAGCTTCTTGTTTAATCCGCCAATCATCGGGACTTCGGTGGTGGAGAACACGGGTAATGTCTATACGGCGGCGAAGTATAGCCTGCAGGTGTTCCCGCTGTTTAGCGATGAGGAGATCTACACGAACGAGGAGACTCCGGACAATAACATCGTGTTCCCAGAAACGAAGCGGTTTAACCAGGTGGAATGGGAAGGTGCGCCGCACTTGGGGATTTTCCGGGTGCGCCAGACGGTGGAGATCTTCGACGACAAGAGTGTGACGGAGAAGTTGGTGTTCTTGTGCCCGCTATGGTTCTTGTTTATCGTAATTTTGTTGATATTTTGCGTGATTTTCTGGATTATTGGCCGGGTGATTAAGCGGAAGAAGGAAGCGTAAAATATATTTTTATAAAAGAGCGGGCAAGGGCCTGCTCTTTTTGTGATAAGATAAGGTAGTAAGGTTGGGTGGTGAGGATGGAGGATGTAATGAGGCGGGGTACGCGTTTGCTGATTGTAGAAACGATTATGACTATAGTATTATTGTCGGCTGGGATGGCTTTTTGGGCGGGTATGGCGGGGAATTTGCGAATGTTTTTGGATGCTATCGTGCCGGCTGTATTGGAATTATCATGGGCGACCTATCGGACATATTATTTGACAGGAATAGCGTTCTTATTAATGATGTGGTTAGGGCTGACGGTGGTAATTTGGGAAAGGGTAATGAAGAGATCGGCGGTGCGAGATGCTGATTACATGAAGGGCATGCTGCGCTCATCAAATAAGCGAACGGCGATGGTGTCGGTATTTGAAGCGGTAGCTACAATGTTAGGCACGGAGGAGGCGGAAAGCGATCGTAAGGAGATAGAGAAGCTATTGCGGGCGAATTTTGAGCCAATACGGGAGTTTATCCGAGCAGAGCGTTGCGAATACGATGTTTTGGTGGTGAGTGCGCCGTGGGGAGACGGTAAGACGTCGAATGTGCTGATGGCAGTAGATGATCTGGATAGTAAAGTGCAGGAAAAACGGCGGTATATTTACTGCTCGCTTTTTAACTATACGCATGGTCTGGCGAGATTTCATCGGGACATCTTGGGAAACTTGGAGGATGTGTTGCGTGAGTGGGGAATTGAGGACAGGCGTGGTTTTGCTGCGCTAGGGAACTATGTTGGCGCGGATATGTCAAAAGCTCTAGCGGGATTGGTCGATGAGCTGGTCGGTGGCAATGAGATGGTGCTAGCGGATGGTCTGATTAAGGGGATTAACGACCAATATGTAGAGAAGTTTGAACGCAGGACAGATAAAGACCGCTCACAATTAGTTGTTATTATTGATGACTTAGACCGTATGACCGGAGAAGAGATCAGACAAGTGCTTTCGCTCTTGGGGATGCTAAGAAAACTAAGTTTTGTGAAGATTATTGTGCCGATGGAACCGAAGGCAGTTGCGCAACAACTGGAGCATTTGGGGGTTTATCAACCACAACACTATGTTAATAAATTCTTGCCAGAGCAGTGCGCTATAAAACTGAGATCCAAATATCAGATGGTGGAAGAGATACTGTTGAGACAGATTAGACATAGATCTAGGGTGCGTGGTGTAGAGATCGGGAGGTTTCGGCCAGCCTTAGCGGCGGTCCTGATGCGATATTTGGTGGATATATTGGAGCATGATTCTGAAAATTGGACTGGATTTAGTAGGATTGATTGGGGTATGGTGGCGGAAGAAAACCCAGTACGCATGGAGTGGGGTGCACCTAGTGATGCCAGTAATGCCACGTATACGATCTTAGACGCAGCGGACGAGATGTCAGATGCGATGGATGCGGCGAGAGACGGGAAGGTGAGGAGGTATATTCCTGATAAACCAAGCTTAGATAAGATGCAAAGCCTAGAACAGATTTTTGGCAGCATAATCTATAGCCAGTCAGGAAAAAAGTCGGTAGCGGAGCGGTTCACTAACGATGTCTATAATGTATTGGTAGGGAGTTGGATATTTGACTTTGTAGGGAGAAATTGGGATACATTTGGTATAACGCTGCGTGAATTGAAGGACTTACTAGGGAGATGTAATCTGGACAATGTGAGCATGAACCCAGGTAAACAGTTTTGTGATGTATTTAATCAATATTTTCCGGAGGAGAATTTGGTTTATGCGCCTCAGTCAAGAAAAGCCGTGAAGAAGCTGCCGGAACTTGCCAAATAGAGGCGATTGTAGTAAAATGGTATAAAGACAGAATTGTTTATTGACTAAGCAAAGGAGTTATTTTTATGGCATATCAATTAGCATTAAAGAAGCGTACAGAGCAGGGGCATAAGGCTAAGGCTTTGCGCAAGGCGGGATTGGTGACATCGGTGGTCTATGGAACGGACGAACCAGTTTTGGCGAGCTCGGTCTATAATGATACTGAGAAGGTTCTGACTGAGGCGGGGTATCACTCGCCGGTAGAGTTGGACATTGACGGGAAGAAGCAGCTAGCTATCGTGAAGAACGTGTCGGTTGATCCAGTGAGCCGCCGTGTGCTGAATGTAGAGTTCCAGGCGGTGTCGGCGAACGAAGTGGTTGAGGCGACTACTCCGATCGTGATTGTGAATTACGATCAGTCTGAGGCGACGAAGTTGCACTATGCTTTGCTACAGGTGATGGAAGAGATCGACGTGAAGGCGAAGCCATCGGATTTGCCGAAAGAATTGGTGGTGGATGGTAGCAAGCTAGCTGGTCTCGATGATAAGCTGACCGTGGCGGATTTGCAGATGCCGAACGGTGTGGAGCTGGTAGACCGTGAGCTAGCGCGTGAGACTGTGATCGCGAACGTTTATGACCCAGCGGCAGAAGCAGCAGCGCGCGAAGCGGAAGAGACTCAGGTGGAGCCAACGGCGGAGGCGGAAACAGCCCCAGCGGAAGAGACTCCAGCTGCGGAGTAATGTAGGATTTTATATACTTCAGGTGATGGCTCCTCGGGAACGGGGAGTCATTTTCTGTGCAAAAATGTGAATAAAAATGCAAGAAAAGTATTGACATAAGTATAAAGGTTTGCGATAATGTAATTAAAGAAGATCAAAATAAAGAAGGACAAATATAAAAATGAAACTGAACAAAAACTCTAGGGTCAGAGCAGTCGGTCTATCGAGTTTCTTTGCGTTGCTCGCTGTTTTGGGCACGGCTGTTTCTTGTCCAAGCAGTTTTGAGGCGCAAGCTGCAGAGACTGCGACGCAGAGTCTAGGTGTAGACTTTATCATTAATAGTACTAAGGATATTGCCTTGAAGATTGATTTCTTCTTGAGTGAAGCTTTGGCACATAATCGTCAGATTCTAACGATTGATTTCTTTTTGGAAAACGGGAATGTGAATTATCAGGCGGTGTTTAAGCTGCTTGGGATTGACTTTGTGTTGAACGCAAATGTCTCACTTGAAATGACGAACGCGGCGGATGTAGCGCATGAAGTGCAGCCTTTGCCAGGTGGTGGGACGGCGGAGTCGAAGTCGACGACCTTTAATGTGAGTACGACCAGTATTGAGGGCCTGGCAGTGTATCTTTATGGTAAGGATGGTCAAACCGCTCTGACGGGTACAGATGCGAATAATAAGATAGAGACTATTAGCAGTAAGGTAGGTGGCGTAAACGCTTTGAATCCAGGAACTTGGGGCTATAGTGTGGCTGCTAATGATAAAGCTTCTGTAAGCACTCCAAACGGTGAGTTTAAGGGGCTAGCAGCTAGCCAGAGTACGTCTGATGTGAGTTTGAGCAGTAATGGTGATACTGATGTGACCTTGACTTTCGGGACGAAGGTGGGGTATGAGACGGCAGCAGATACCTATAAGAATACAGTGAATATCCATACGACGCCTGGTGCGAGCTCTCCAGTTATGATGAACGAAGTCTATGCGATGGTGGACACGTTTGTGGCGAGATCGCTGGCGGCGAATCCAGAGCTGAAAGCTCAAGTCGAAGCTCGTAAACGGGAAGCAGGTTTGATCAATGCTGCTAATGACCTCGTTTACGAAACAATGAATAACGAATAATTTTCCTAATACGTTTGTCCTTCCCGAGATATCCCTGCGTAAGTGGGGATATTTCGGTGGATGATGAGTTTTTGTGAGCTTGGTTGACAACCGGTGCTGGGATTGCTATGCGTGCCGTCTATATTGTTTGGGGCATTCGAATGGCTTTTGCTTATCTTCTATTTAGGTTGGCTGAAGTATGCCTGAAGGGAAAATAGGTGTCAAAAGGCAGCTCTAGTAATGGTGTAGTGAATGACCTAGAAATTATTTAAGTGGTCTATGTGGTCAGTATTGGTAATGTAATGCATCGACATTGGCTTCAAGATGGCGGATAAGGCCGGCCTGAGCGGAGCGGATGTTGGCCTTGTCGCCTTTCCAGAGGGCCATGACTGGTTCTCCTAAAGCACGCCCGAAGGCAAAGCTAATTGGCCAAGGGAAAGGGGCGTTCTGGCAGACTGCGGTGAAATTTTTAGTGGCAACTTTCGATGCTTGACCGCCGCTCAGGAGGAGGACGCCAGCAGTGTATCTGGATACAGAGTGCTTGAGAATGGCCGCAGTGGCCATGCCGACGGCATCAGCTGGGGCGGCAGTGTCGGATTCGGTGCCGTTGGTGATCATGTTAGTTTTGAGAATACAACCAGAGAGGTCAATATGGCGTTGCTCAAGTTTCTCGTAAAGCGTACTGAGGACGCGGTCGGTGACGGCGGCACATTCTTCGATAGAGAAGCTGCCCTGCTGGAGAATATCGGACTCGATGATGGGCACGATACCGGCGAGCTGACATTCTTTGGCGAAGCTTGCGAGAAGTTCGGTGTTTTTCTCAACAGCGATGAAACTAGGCTGGTTTTTGTCAATTATAAACTCGGCTCGCCATTTAGCGAAACGGAAGCCATCGTTGTAAGCTTGGCGAAGACGATCAAAAATAGTGTTGATACCGACAGTATAGGACTCGCCGGTTTCTACGAGTTCGGCGAGGCCTTGGTCAACTTTAAGACCTGGGATAATACCGCGATTTGTGATATATTCAAGGGCGTGCTGACGGTTGATCTTTTGCTTTGCGCTCTCGGGGCTGAGAATAATGCTACTGATATAGCGCTCGAGGTCAGGAGCAGTGAGGATGATTTCGCGGTAAGCTTGACGAGATTTAGCAGTGCCAGTAATACTATGTTCGGCGAGACGCTTAGTGAGCTTCTGTTCGGATTCATCTAGGGCGAGAACACCTTTGTTTTTAGCCATGATGAGCTTAGCAACGAGACGAAGGTTGCTACGTTTGTCGTGCTCCTTTCTGGCGAGTTCTTGGAGCCTGCGAGCGGAGAGAGCACCGGAGATGGAGGTTTGCTCGGCATTAATGCGGGCCCAGAGTACGGCATCGGCAGCAGAACCGCCTACGGAAATCACGCCGAGAATAGTAGCAACGATGGTGGAATAGACGGTGAGATGAGTCATCATGTCGGTCTTGTTGAGTTGCCAGCTTTCTTCGGCGTCGCCAAAGACGATTTTATGGGGAGTAATATGGCAGAGAAGTTGTTTGCTGACGGGGGTAGGTTTAGGCTGGTCAACAATTTCGGCTGTAGGATGTACGGGTGGTTCATCCTCGATGAAAACGATGTCGGCCATTTCTTTGAGGCGCTGGCCAGCAGGCGTAGTGTGTTTTTCTGCGTGAACGGCAAGCTTCGTAGTAGGGGAGAACTTGAGGAAGTTCTTAAGCTCATCGACAAGCTTCGGGGAGGCGGTAGTAGAACGGTCAATGAGAATCCACTCAGGGGTGCCGTGTGGCATAGTCCAATCGGTCTGCTTGCGAGTGCTGGGTACGAAATAGGTAATCTCGTCTTTGTGACAGAAAATATAGCGATAGTCGTCGGGCTGGTCGAGCCAAGTGACTTCGCCATCTTCGAATTCTACGCGAGAGTTAAGAATCTCGGCGTCGAGCCCTAGGCGATGAAGCACTGCGAAAGAGACTGCGGCGCCACCATAGACGCTGGTGCGGCGGAAAAAGCTGTGTGCAGCACCGTTGAAGCCAAGGTTAAGCCAGTCGATCCCATCAGCGTCGGTCTCGAAATCGTTGTGACGATCGTCGAGCTTGATATAGATATCTTTGAGAACGTTGCCGATGATTAGGATCTTGCTCATGCTACTATTTTATCACAGAATTAATCTTTGCGAGCAATATGCTCGTTGCTGTACTTCTATCCACGCGGTGGCTCGCCAGTAGGTTCGGAGAGGAGCTTCTTTGATTTTATTTCGTAGCGACGACCGTTGACTGGGGAAATGAAATAGTCCTCAGCTAAGAGGTTGACGAACATGGTAAGATCGCGATCGTCCATGATAATGATCGAGCCGTCGTCATCAGTCATAAGCTCGAGCTGCATGTCATCGGCATAGTCGACGAGTTTATCTTGAGGCATTTCTTCGGCGATATCGAGAGATTGGAGCTTCTTGATGAGGGGCTTCTTGTCTTGCAAGAGAGTGTTAAGAGTGAGGCCTTCGGCGAAAGAAAGCTTGTATTTATTGGTGATCTCCTTAGCTTTCTCGTCGGCGATGGCCTGGGATTTATAATCGTATTGGAAGAGATTCTCGAATTTTGACTGGTTGAAAATGACGACCGTATCGTCGATGATGGCGACTTGGTTATCGTCGGGCATCTTGAGGGCAACTTCGGCTGAGAAAGGCTCGAAGCTTTCGCCATTAAGCTCCCAAGAGCTGCCACCTTTGAGGGCGGAAGAAGGAGAAAGGGCTTTCGCAATGTAGAAAACTTTGGTCTCGCCATCGCTGCCTGGATAGGTGAATTTAGCGATGATACCTTTGACCTTTTTGAATTCATCGACATGGTCGTTCCAAGAGTCGATATTGCGGTATTCGTGCTCAATGAGGTGGATAAGCGTCTCGGCGCGACCGACGTTGGCGAGCTTAGTGCGGTAGATGACTTTGTCTTCACCGTCGGATTTTTCGTATTCGCGACATTCGAGGCCTTTGTCGGCTTCCTTGATAATGTAGCCAGTAGCTTCTTGCATAAACATAGCCTTGACGCTGGCGGTCAGTGCGTCGGAATAGCGGACGCGGAATGGGGTGTAATTCTTATTGAAGAGGAAAAGCTCGACGGAGACGTTGTTTTTTACCTCATCGACTTCGTTGGCCCAATGGAAGACGTCGAACCCGCCGGAGACATGAGTATATTCGGTATCGTCATCGTTATCGCCAGCAGCGTCGGTAGTATCTACGCCGCTTTGGGTAGAGAGATCGACTGGCTGTTCGGCTAGACTGGAGCTCGGCTGGTCGGCGGGATTAGTATCAGTATCAGGCTGGTCAGCGGCGTTTGCCTGCGCTTCAAGAATTTCTTGGTTGGTTTGTGGTTCATCATTATCCATAATAAGTTTACCTCGCTTGTTTTAACCATTATAGCGTAAAGATTGGCAAAAGGAAAGAGGGAAGTGGGAGAGATCTAGTAATATAATGTATTGGTAAATTTGCAATAGTGAAAAATGGGATGTTCGGTAAATTATAAAATAGTAATGATGGTTTGTAAAATGACAGTGGCGCAGAATTGGCGTGTTCGGGAAATTAAAGAATGATGAGTGTATAATGTCAAAAGTACAGGGGCGTAAGGCTGAAGAATTATATGCTTGACAGAATCGGTAATCTGTGATAAAATTATGTATGATGAGGTGTTTTGTGCCTCGAGGCACTTTATACCTTAAATCTTAGAAATGGGGGAGCACATGATGTCTCTTGAAATGACCTCGGTGAGCTATACAGGTGAGCGGGGCGGGTATGAAATCTCGGTGGTGCCGGGGTTGATACTGGACGAGGCGTGCTGGGCAGCGCTGAAAAGGGAAAAGAAAGTCTTCTATGCGTTGATCCGGCACGATCTCCTGATGAGCCCGGGACTGTGGTGTGACGATCCGATCGAGACGCTGGCTTTTGCTGGCAAGCGGGCGGACGGCGTAACTGAGGAGGCTTGGAAGATCCTGTGCGGTAATCCGCGTCTGGCCCTGGGTGGACGGCTGATGGATTGGAAACTATGCGCGGCGGAGTTCTATTCTTCGGAGTACTGGCTGCATTTCTATCATATCTACAGGGATGCTATCCAGAGCGTCAGGCTGTGCAAGGGCTACAGGGCGGACGGCGTACTGTTGCCGGATGGATCCGACTGCGCTACAGAGCTTAGTGAGGGCCACGATTTGCTGGATAAGTTTGTCATCAAGCATATTGATGGTCGTGAAGCAACGGTCGTGCGGTCGGCGCAGGGGGATACTGTTGTCGAAGAGCGGTCGGCTGCACGGATGGCAGCACTAAGGACCATCACGCTGGACCCGGACGGCGAAAAGAAGGTGCAAGAACACAATGTGCTGATGTGGGCACAAGAAGATTAGAGGCGAGATAAACAAGGGCTGCGACTTTGGTCGCGGCCCTTTCCATAATAATGTATAGAGATGAGCAGACAGCTGTGGAAAAGTCTGACCTCTGATGATAATGATGGAATATGGGCGCCCTGTGGAAAACTCTGGATGGAGGATTGAAAAATCTTTGCAAAATGTGCTTGTGTTTTTTGAAAAAGTCGGATATACTTAAGTCAGTGGACGAACACCCACACAAACAAGTGAAAAACTACACAAACATACAAATTAAATTAAAACAAAGCAGAATTTAAGATTGTAAAACAAAAGTAGCGAGCACTGTAATTGCGGGTAAACCACAAACAAACATTATCAAAACAAAGATAAAGTAAATTAACAAAGTTTGAGATCGACCAACTAGGAGTTTTTGCGCGCGTTTGGGATACGCGAAATCTAATCCAACACGTTCTTCTAACAAACACCTCCCAATTAACTCTATTGGCTCGTGATGTTGAGGCCACAATTAACCCACTCGTAATACGTTATAAGTCTCTCAACGGCTATGATTTGATATGGTTTGCTTCGGCGGGCCGCAAAATCGTAGTAGATAACATATCGTATCGATCAACATCAAAACTTACTAAAAGAAAAACTTCAACAAAAACAAAACCGTGGAAATTTCTAGTTGAACGATCTCAAACGTCAGTGTATAATAATACACATGGAAGAACTTCATAAGCCTGTATTATTGTCAGAGGTACTGGCAGCGTTGCAGCCGAAGCTGGGAGAATCATATTTGGATTTGACGGCGGGGTATGCTGGGCATGCTAGTAAGATTTTGGATGTCACACAGAATTATAAGAATTCGGTCTTGGTAGATCGAGACGCGAATGCAATAAAAGTACTCGAGGAGAAGTTTCGGGGAAAACCGATTCGGCTCGAGAACATGGACTTTTATAGTGCTGTGCGACAGGAAATTGAGTGTGGAAACGCTTTTGATATGATATTGATGGACTTTGGAGTTTCTTCTCCGCAGTTAGATCAAGCCGAGCGAGGTTTTTCGTTTGCGAAGGATGGTCCGCTGGATATGCGGATGGATCAGACGCAAGTGCTGAGCGCTGATACGATTGTAAACAAGTGGAGCGAAAGGCAACTTGTAGATATTATCGAGCGTTATGGTGAGGAAAGACCAGGATTTGCGAGAGTGATGGCGCGGACGATTGTGCATGGGCGACCATGGGAATCGACTAAGCAGCTAGGCGATGTGTTGGCGAATAATGGTCGTGGTGGGAAGATTCATCCGGCTACCAAGACATTTCAGGCGATTCGCATCGCGGTGAATGACGAACTAGGGGAAATCGAGCGAACTTTGCCGCTGCTGACGCAAGTGCTGAAGCCGGGCGGGAGAGTGGCGATGATTACTTTTCATAGTTTGGAGGATCGATTGGTGAAGAATTTCTTGAGGGAAATGTCAGAGCACGGCGAGGAGTCAGAACTAAAGGTATTGAACAAACGGCCAATTACTGCGGGGGATGAGGAGTTGTTTATCAACCCTCGAGCGAGAAGTGCGAAGCTGCGTGTGGCGCAAAGAGTGTAGAGTGTGGAGATTCTATTGCTTGTAGGCTAGCGCGGCGGAGCGAATCGCGAGGGAATGATAAAACGGTCGTTTTTGGTGCTCGAAACACCAGATGACCGTGAAATAAAAAATAAAAATAAAAGGAGGCAAATTTATGCCACGTCAAATCAATGTTATCAGCAATCGTTCACGTGCACAAAAAGTCAAAGTGAAGTTTTGCTAATTAGATAAAACTTTTGATGCAGAGTTTTGCATTTGCTCTGTAATAATTGCGGAATGTCAGTATAAGTGTAAAGTATGGTGCTGGCGTTCCGTCCATGGGCCAGATAATGGCTCACCACGGTGTGTAGAGTTAAAACCGTAGAGTGTTTGTAAAATACATGACCTTCCCAGGGGCTTGCGTGGCCTAGATGCGCAGGCCTCTGGTCTAAGAATACTGCGGGTTTAATGACGACCATATTTATTTTGAGAAACTAACAAAAACAAAAAACAGCGAGGATAATTAATGAGACCACAAACTTATGTGTCGAGGCGGAGCGCGGCTACAGCGACTTCGACTTGGTCGAGGAACTTTAATACAGTACGGCATACGCAGAAGAAAATTGGTCCACTGGCGTATTCTTTTCTCGTGGGGGTAGCGGTATTGGGTATCGGTCTCATTTATGTAGCGCAGAGTACTCGTGCGACTAACTATGATTATGAATTATCTGCGATTGATAGTGAGATATCTGATTTGCAAGCAAAAAAGGAAGATCTCGCTGTCGAGAAGGCTCGGCTAACTTCTATTGCGTCTAGCGCGAATAGCGAGGTGGCGGCGAGTATGGAGAGCTCTTCTGTGGCTGGATACGCTGAGTAAAATTTCATGAGCGACATCATAATCGTCTATTTTGGGTTGCGGCGTTCGCCCATCCCGTCGTTGCGGGTGTGCGTCGCTTTCTCCTCCGTCGTAACGTCCGGACAACCCAGAATAGAGATATGATGTCGTAGTGTCTGCGTTGACAGCAGTCTACTACCTATAACGTATTCTATTTTTTTATTTATTTTGTCCACTTTTTACCGGCAGAGAGTGGACAGAAAAGCCGCCGCCGATGCGGATTTACTTGGACCCTAACCTTTTCTGAAGCTTAAATAGTTTAGGTAATGGAGTATTCTGCGCTCTGCTTATGGTATAATATATGGTGTATGAATAGAAATCGGATAATGCGGTTTGGTTTGCTAGCGGCGATGGCAGTGATAGTCGTGCGGCTATTTTTTATACAGATTATTCAGCATGACGAATGGGTAGAGAAGGCGGCGGCACAGCAGACTTTGCAGAATGTATTGGTGGCGAAACGCGGTGAGATCTATATGATGGACGGAAGTGAGCCGGTGGCGGTGGTAATGAATGCGACTGTCTATACGGTGATAGTGGATCCGATGCTGGCGAATGAAGAGAAAGTGCGTGCGGAGTTGGAGCCGCTGGTAGCAGACAAACGGATCGCAGAGTGGGATGAAGTTTTTGCGGACAAGACGCGGAGGTATTATATTGTAGCGAAAAATGTCGAGCGGAAAGCGGCAGAGAAGATTGCAGAGATTGACCTGGGCGGGGTGTGGCTACAGTCGAATACGAAGCGGGTGTATCCGGAGGGGACTTTGGCGGCAAATGTGCTCGGGTTTGTAAACGCGGATGGAGTAGGGCAGTATGGTATAGAAGGAGCGTTAAATGAGGAGCTGGCGGGGGAAGACGGCATGTTAAAAACGGTAAAAGACATCAACAACGTGGCGCTTTCGATAGGTGATGATAACGAAAAAGTGCCGGCGCAGGACGGTGAGAATATAGTACTAACGATTGATAAAACGTTGCAATATAATGTCGAGAAGATCCTCGAGCGGAAGTCAGGCGAGTTAGGGTTTAAGAATATGAGCGCGTTAGTGCTAGACCCGAACTCGGGTAAAGTTCTAGCGATGGCGAACTATCCGAGCTACGATCCGGCAGATTATGGTAATGTAGAAAGCGCGGCGGCGTATGTGAACCATGTGGTAGAAGACCCGTTCGAGCCGGCGAGTGTGTGCAAGACGTTTACGTTCTCAGCAGCAATAGATTTAGGCGTGATGACACCGGAGAAGACCTTTACGAACTATGGTGAGCTAATTATTGATAACTGGCCGATTCGAAATGCGGAGCAGGGGAGCTATCTTCTAGGTGAGCAGACGATGCAGACGGCATTTAACTGGTCGCTGAATACTGGCTCGACGCAGGCGCTACGTTGGATGGGCGGAAGTGAGGTAGATATTACGGATAGCGCACGAGAGAAGCTGTATGATTATTATTATAATCATTTTGGGCTGGGACACTATACAGGTATAGAATTGATCGAATCGCCAGGATACCTGGTAGAACCACACGCGGACATGTATGGTTTAGCTTCGACTTATGCAAACATGACTTTTGGTCAGAATATGCAGGCGACAATGATACAGGTGGCGTCAGCTTTGGCGTCGGTAGTGAACGGCGGGAAGTATTATACGCCGACGATTGTGGCGGGTAAAATGGTGAACGGGGAATTCGTGCCGAGCGAGACTAAGGAACCGGAACGGACGACAGTGAATGCAGAAACGAGCGCGATGATGCGAGAAATGCTTTATAATACGCGGAGAGCTTGGCGGAATGTGGGGGTAGACAAGCCGGGATATTATGTGGGCGGCAAGACGGGTACGGCGCAGGTGATCAAAAATGGGGCTTACTCAATGGATGAGACGCAGGCGACTTATGTGGGGGTAGGCGGTACGGAAGGTGAGCTACCGAGCTATGTGATCATGGTGCGGGTGTGGGAGGAAAATAAGCTGGCGGGTGGTCAAGATCATGCGTTGCCAGTGTTCAACGATTTGAAGAATTACGTACAGGATTATCTAAGGATCAAGCCGAAGGCACAAGAGTAGGACTGTGGACACGGGGTAGGGTTTGATATTCAAGTGGGGGAAGATGGTAGTGTAAAATAACTGGGCATGGGCGGTTTTGTGGTATAATATAGTGTATGGTAGATACCTTAAATAATGAGACTTTTTATGGACTACTTCTGGCTTTGTCGGCGTTTTTCCTAGCGACTTTTTTGACACCGATTTATACATTTTTTGCGTACAAGTATAAGTTTTGGAAGAAGCAGAAAAAAGAAACTTTGACAGGTGAAGCTTTGCCGGTGATGACGAAACTCCATGCGAAGAAGTTTGCGCGGCATTTTCCGACGATGGCGGGCGTGATCGGCGTGGTGACGGTGGTGCTAGTGACATGTATTTGTAATTTGAACCGCGAACAGACTTGGCTGCCGCTGGTCGGGTTCGTGGGGGGCAGTATTGTGGGGTTCATTGATGATATTATCAACGTATTTGGGAGCGGTAAAGGTGCAGCGGGCTTGCGGGCGCCGGTGAAGTTTGCGATGATCACTGTGCTGGCGATTTGGCTGGGTTGGTGGTTTGCTTGTAAGCTAAACTGGACAAGTATTGAGATCCCATTCATTGGTTCGTGGGAAGTGGGGGCGGTTGGGATGATGTTGATCTTTGCATTTGCGGTGGTGGCGACGTCTAATGCCGTGAACATTTCGGACGGGCTGGACGGCTTGGCTGGCGGGCTCGCGATGATTGCATATGGTGCGTATGGTATAATAGCACTGTTTGAAGGGCAGTGGATGCTGACTGGGTTCTGCTTGACGGTGGTGGGTTGGCTACTGTCTTATATTTGGTTTAATGTGCCGCCGGCGCGGTTCATGATGGGGGATGTAGGGTCGTTTGCGCTTGGGGCAGGGCTAGGCGTAGTGGCAATGATGACGAACGCGTTTTTCCTACTGCCAGTGATCGGGATATTGTTTGTGGTGGAAGCGGGCTCGTCGCTGATACAGATTTTTTGGAAAAAGGCGTTTCATAAGAAACTGTTTATCTCGGCGCCGATCCATCATCATTTAGAGGCGAAGGGTTGGGGGGAAGCGAAGATCGTGATGCGGTTCTGGGTGATTGCGGGGGTGTTCGCGATTATTGGCGTGTTCTTAGCGGTGCAGGGAGGAATTGTCGGTGAAAAGAGGGTGAAACAAGTGGAGAACTTCGTGCGGGGGGAGGATATAAGCGAGACGATAGATGAACAACGCAGTACGTAGACACAAAAGCGATCGGATAATCGGCGCCCTCACCGTAGTATTGCTGGCGGTAGGGTTGATTGTGATCTATGCGATTGGACCAATGCGGGCGAACGTGATGAACTCGGTCTATGGCTCGAATATAGGAGAGAATGATTTCTTTTTCCAGCAACTAAGGAATGTGATTCTGTCGCTTGTGGTGGTAGTGGTTGCGTTTAACTTCCCATATAAATACATGCGTAGGTATGCGAAGTTGATACTGTTTGGCGGGCTGGCGCTCTGTGCGGCGCTGGCGGTTTTGGCGGCGATGGGGAGCGGTTTGGCGAAGTGCGAACTGGGGGCTTGTAGGTGGTTCAACTTCGGGGGGTTTAGTCTGCAGCCGGCGGAGATATTGAAGTTGGGGCTGGTATTATATTTAGCACAACTGATGGCGGAGCGTAAGGAGCAGGGGAAGCTAAATACGAGTGATTTCTGGGTGCCATTCGCGGTGGTGAGCGTGCTGTCGCTAGGGTTCGTGGTGGTAGTGCAGAAAGATCTCGGCACTGGGATCGCGATAGCGGCAATTATTCTCGCGATGCTGTTTATGAGCGGCGTGAAGTTGAGATATTTCTTGATTGTGGTGGCAGTAGCGCTCGGTGCTGGAGTGGCGTCGATCGTGGTGTCGCCGCATCGTATGGAGCGTTTGATGACTTTTAACTCAGAAGAGTCGAGCGATGCGTATCACATCGAGAATGCGATGATTGCTATCGGTACGGGAGGACTGACTGGGGTAGGGATCGGCAATAGCGTGCAAGCGACTGGCTATCTGCCGGAGTCGATCAATGATTCGGTATTTGCGATCATGGGCGAAACCTTTGGGTTCGTAGGGCTGGTGCTGGTGGTATTATGCTTCACGGTGCTGCTAATGCGACTCTTAAGGACAGCAAATTACTTGGAGAATGACGAAGAATCGCTGGTAGTGGTGGGGGTGTTTGCCTGGGCGACGGCGCATGTGGTGATCAACATCGCGTCAATGACTGGGCTATTGCCGCTTACGGGGATTACATTGCCGCTACTAAGCTACGGCGGAACGAGCATGTTGTTTACGGCGGCGGCACTAGGGATTGCACTACAGTTGTCTTGTTATACGAGTAGAGAGCCACGTAAGGAAAAGACGACAAGTAAAATTGAGACCACAACAAGAAGGAGAATGCAATGAAAGTTTTGGTAGTAGGTGGGGGATCTGGTGGGCATATTACGCCGGCAGTGGCGGTGATACGCGAGCTGTTAGAAAAGCGGCCGCGCACGAAGGTTGAGTTCTGGACAGACAAGAAATATTATAAAAATGTTGTAAAAATTACAACAGAAATTGGAGTGCGATGGGGCTCGCAGGCGCAAGAAGAGGGGCGTCGGGTGCCGTATATACGGGTACGGAAGCTGTGGGCGGGGAAGTTTCGGAGATATGCGGGGTGGACTTGGAAAGATTGGTTCCGACACCTGGATATAGTGATAAAAGATTTATTCTTGGGGAATATCGTGGGATTTTTCGGGTTCGTTGGCGGGATCATACAGAGTTTTTGGCGGCTGCTATTGCCGAGCCACCGTCC
Organism: uncultured Candidatus Saccharibacteria bacterium; assembly: GCA_964508115.1. Lineage (GTDB taxonomy): Bacteria > Patescibacteriota > Saccharimonadia > Saccharimonadales > Saccharimonadaceae > Nanosyncoccus. The sequence goes on along the minus strand of CAZDQY010000007.1, from coordinate 5,137 downwards.
GGATGTGATTTTCCTGAAAGGCGGTTTCGTGGGGCTGCCGGTAGGGATAGTGGCGAGGAAACTGCGAATTCCGTACGTGGTACATGAGTCGGATATGGTGCCGGGATTAGCGAATCGAGTTTTGATGGAACACGCGGCGGTGATTGCGACAGGTTGGGACGATCTAAAGGCAGATAATAGCCAAATCGTACATGTCGGGGTGCCGGTGGCGCCGGAGTTTAAGGTGGTGTCGGAGGCGCAGCAGAAGAATCTGAAGAAAGATTTTGGGTTCGATCCGGAGAAGCCGCTGGTGGTGGTGACTGGCGGAAGCCAAGGCTCCCAGAATATCAACGAGGCGATGAATGTGATTTTGCCGGAGATGCTGAAATTTACGAGCGTGGCACTGATAGCGGGGCGGAAGTATTATGAAGAAGTGGTGAATCTGAAGCGTTATGAAGAGTGGGACAAGGCGAAACTACAGTCGAATTTCCGGATGTGGGAGTTCAACTCAGCAATGCATGATCTGATGGGAGCGGCAGACGTGGTGGTGAGTCGGGCGGGGGCAACAACGATCGCAGAGCTGGCGGCGCTACAGAAGGCGGTAGTATTAGTACCATTTGAGCGGCTGCCAGGTGCGCACCAGTTAAAAAATGCGGAACAACTAACTGAGTTAGGAGCGGTGGTAATGGTGCCGGATGCAAAAATGCAAAAAGATCCGAACGAGCTGCTGGAAGTCGTGCGGCATCTAATACGTTCGCCGAGGGAACGGCAGGATCTAGCGGAGAGACTGCATAATGAAGCGAAGCCGGACGCAGCGGAGAAATTAGCGGAAATAGTAGCGGAAGTGGGAGAGCATAAGCGAGAACATCTGGATCGTATGAAGGCAGAAGCGAAACAGAAGAAAATGGAAGAAAAGGCGCAGAAGAGAGGTGAGAAGCTGGCACGGAAAGAGAAGAAGGCTGAAGAAAAGTCGGCGAAGCGAGCGCAAGATGATGAGCGCAGACAGAAGAAGCAGCAAGAAAAGGCCAAGAAAAAGGTCATGAAGGCGAAGAAATAGCTAAGCTGGATATAGAGGGTAGGCAATGCGTGGCGAAAAGAAATTAAAACGAATTAATCGAGGGCAGACGATCGTAGCGGAACGTGATCGGGCGGAGTCGGAATCAGAGCGACTACAAGAACAGAAGCGGCTAAAGCGCAAGCGCAAGCGCTCGGTGATTTTTGCGGTGCTGATATTGGGGGCTCTGGGGGTGCTAGCATATACGACGGGGAAGAATGTGGTAGATCAGTACCGGCCGGGGAACGTGCCGGAGAAGCAGGAATATGTCATAAAAGCGGAGATCGTAGATGAAGATCAACGGGGGCAAATTTCTACGCGGACGAAGGAATATATCGCGCAGCTGGAGCAAGATTTCGCGGATCTGGGCTATATGGTGAAACAGGTGATATTGCCGACCGGGATGAGCCGGGAGCTGTATGTAGACCTTGATGGGATAGAGACGTATTTCAAGGTAAATACGGATAGGGGCACAGCAGTAACAGCGGAGGATGCGGTGCGGATGCTGAAATACCTGCAAGAACGCGACCTGCATCCGGCTTATGTGGATGTGCGGGTAGAGGGGAAGGCGTATTATAAATAGAGCCGGCGGATAAAGCATAAAGCTGGCGCTTAAAAGATGCGGTGTTAGACAGAACTAGTGCTAAAAAATAGAGTGCTTGCGCTTGCTGGAAGGGGGTAATTTAGAAACGATTTAGTTGACGGGGTGGATTTTTGATGTTGTCGTCATGCTAGTGCTTGTTATTTTAATAAATTTTGCTATATAATGGAGCGCATGAGCAGCTCGCGGCTGGGCAGATTACGGTAGAGCGGTGGGGTTAGATTGGCGGAAAGGTTAGCCTATGGCAGAATTACTTTTAGCTATACTGGCGTATTTGCGGGAACGTGAACACACTAAGCAGCAACAAAAAAGTAGCCCTGATACGGTGATAAACATCTATATCAGGGGCTAACTTTTAACATCTAACTTAATTCTATTTTAACTTAATATCGCGGTTATGTCTAGTCTTTTTCCGTAAAAATTACGAGAAATCGTAAGCGAGGTGCTCATTTTTTAGTGAGCTTATTATTCTTTTCGGCAGGCTTGATCAGCTTTCGGCTTTGCGTGATAAATACTTTTTCTCGGGGCGCGTCCACGACGCCCGCCGTTGCGGGGTCGTGGCGCTCGTCCTCCTCGTAAGTCCGGATCCCCTCGAAAAAGATTTATCAACGTAAAGCCTGGCCCAACTACTCGCCAGAGACGACGCAGCGGACAGAGATTCCAACATCTGAAGCATTGCCGCCGAAGCCGTAGTTAGGGTCAGCGGAGCTACTGGTCAAGTATAGGTCATAGTAGCTATTAGGAGATCTATAATAGCCAGTAGAACCAATACCATTAAACCTGATAGTATTGAGGTAGAACCCGCCATACAAGAAATAAAGTGGTGCACCACGCAATGCTACGCTACCAGCGGAGTTGTTGCCTATATCGTATGCGCCAAGTAAACGACCAAAGGATCCATGCGCGCCATTTTTACTGGCTGCGGACGCGGCAGGAAGCTTCCATGACGCATAGTTGCATACATTGACGGCCTGACTACTATTATAGTAATTACCCAGGAGGTAGTGACCATTATACGTCTTAGTTAGGCTGTCTAGCTCGGCGACCATAGCCGAATCGTTGGATAACTTATATCCATCAGGGATGGTCGTGCCTTCATAATAACTACTGGTTGCGTTCTCTTGCACATACAGTACACTCTTTTTACTAGCATCACTGTTGCCGTATGCCATATTCTGAGTCATCCAGCAATCACCGTCGGCGAGCTTACTCACCCAATACTTAGTGCCATTCTCGCCCTCGCGGTCGTCTATGAGCTGCCCGGTTGGAACTTTTGTCATGCCAGGCGTGACGTCTGGCAAGCTTTTGCAATGAGCCGAGGTCATTTCGGACATTTTAGTGATGCCGCCTAGGCCACTGATTACCATCTTCGCATTCGCCACCAAACTCAACATCACCTGTGTCCTGTAATGTCCAGAAGGAGACTCAGGACTAGCTTTAGCGGCAAAGTAGAGCTTGTAGTCTTGGTCAGTATGCTTATCTTGGCCTACAGGTTGACTAGGATCATATCCTGTATCTTCACCATGAGCTATGAGTTTACCACTGGTGAGAATGGTTTGGTTGTTTTCTGTAGTAATAGTAGTAGTAGGAAGAGAGTTATACGTTAGTTCTTCTGCTGGAGTAGTATAAGTGTCTTCTGTAGCAAGAGCATAACCCCATTCATTATTACCTATACTACTATATGCTATATTCTCTCCACTTAGAGCTTTAATCATATATTCTTCTGTAGGATAATCAGCATTAACTAGGCCATTACCAAAGGATCCTGTGTTCACTACTCCAGCATAGAGATCATATCCATCTTTAGTATCTACTGCTCTAATGGAGAAGCTATAGTCTCTATGTACTACACTATCAGTACTAAGTTCTGTAGCTGGTAGTTCGTTAAAGGCACTATCTGTACCGTTCATGAAGATACCTAGTTCCATGGCACAGATACCTGTATTAGGATCTTCACTGGTTTTACATTCGTCATCATCGGTGGCAGCATACACTGCCTCCGTCTTACCCGCTGCTGGGTTTACAATCACACAAAAAGCACCCAAGAGAGCTGCGCCACAGACAGCCGGAACGAGATGACTAGCTTTACTAGCTTTATTAGTCTTACTAACCTTACTAACCTTGTTGGTATTCTTAGTAGAAAGGCCACTCACTACTAAGTCCAGATGTTCACTAAACCATCGGTAGAAATAAGTACTTTTACTATGAAGCATATTGTTGTTGTTAGTAGTACCAGTATTTGTATTACCACAGTTGCAATCTGCAGTAATATCACTATTACTAGTATTATCACTAGTGTTCTTACTAATACTACTAGATGTAAAAGTTGATGGTTTATGCTTTCTGGAACCTAGCAAAAATCTAGTTCCAGCCAATTTATTGTGACGCATATTATATTGGCTCTCCTTTTGGGTTGATTTTGATGTCCCGGGTGAACCACTTTACATACAAAAATGGCACCACGAGGGTGTCTAAAGCGAACAAAGTTAGTTTGATCTTGCGACCACTTTACTCAGTACAACTTCTCCTCATGGCGCCGTTATTTATACTGAATAAGAAATAACTAACCATTGTGTAGAATTTGCACAAATACATATTTGTTGTTCGCTTTAGACAATACTATTGTATGTTAAAAAAATGGTTTTGGCAAGAGCTTTTTACAAAGAAACGGAAGAGACGGCTATGATATAATGGAGAAAAGGAGACGAGATGGCGTTTGACTACAAGAAAGAATACAAGGAATTTTACCTCCCGGCGAACAAGCCGAGCATAGTGCGAGTGCCGGAGATGAATTACCTAGCGGTGCGTGGCGCAGGGGATCCGAATAATGAGGATGGCGAATATAAAAAGTCGATTGGACTGTTGTATGCAATAGCATTCACTTTGAAGATGAGTTATAAAGGCGATCGTAAAATAGATGGGTATTTTCCGTATGTGGTGCCACCGCTAGAAGGATTTTGGTGGCAGGAGGGGAAGACGGACGGAATCGACTATAGTAATAAAGCGGCACTAGAGTTCATATCGGTGATCAGATTGCCGGATTTTGTAAAGAAAGCGGATTTCGACTGGGCGATTGCGGAAGCGACGGAGAAGAAGGGTGAGGACTTCTCGAAGGTGGAGTATCTGGCTTATGATGAGGGTGAATGCGTGCAGTGTATGCATTTAGGGAGTTATGACGACGAGCCGGCGACGGTGGAGCGGATGCATCAGTATATGCGGGATAACGGGTATGAGCTAGATATTAAAAATCCGCGCTATCATCATGAAATCTATCTGAGCGATCCGAGGCGATGTGCGGTAGAGAAGCTGAGAACAGTAGTGCGACATCCGATCCGTAAAGTTATGTAGGCTGCGACTGGGCTAGACACTCTTGGACGTTTTCGATGTAGGGCATCCTGGACGCTTTCAAAATCTGTACAAAAAGTAGCGAATGTGCTACAATAATGTGGTAATGGGTCGTCGCCAAGTGGTAAGGCACCGGGTTTTGGTCCCGACATTCGCAG
>CAZDQY010000006.1:0-76362 GCA_964508115.1 uncultured Candidatus Saccharibacteria bacterium | reverse complement strand
ACTGACAATCTTTTCGGTAAATTACTATAAATCAATAACTATAAAATTGTAATTTCTTATTCTAATTCTTTTTTATGATTTAAGTGTATTCCTATATGTCCTATTCCTAATACTATTGTTGATATAATAAGAAATATATTTCTACCATATATACCTAGTAACAGAAATGCAACTACTGGCAAAGTAGCTCCTGCAACTGGTATTCCTAACAAGCTACTATACATATCTTTCATTGTTTTATTACTTTTAAAATATCTTATCCAATATATTTCGTATAAAATCATTATAATAAAGGCAATTAACAATATACTAGACCAGTTTGATATTTTATTTACGTCTCAACGTACAGGAACGGTATACCACTAAAATTCAATGGCAAAAAGGTTATTGCTCCGTCTCAACCGAAGTTTTATGGTAAAAGTGAGTCGTTTTGGCACATAATAGGCGGAAAAGATAATATTCCAGAACGCAAACGTTGTGAACGTATTAAGTGGGCACGTGCTATCATAGAGCATAGTGAAAGTATTGAAGTATTAGTATTTCCAGAACGCAGAGGTCGTATTAATAATGTTTTGCTATGGCTCAAGGAGGAGAGTTACCTCGTAGTATTGGAAGAGCGTAAGAAATATTTTATTCTCCGTACCGCCTATGTTGTAGAATATGCTCACAAAATTGCCGCATTGGAAAAACTATATCTCAGTTCAAGGGCTACAAAATAAAAACCGGTTTGCCTTTCAGGATGAGCCTTTACAGGAACAAAACAGGTACCGCCGTAACGGTACCAGACGCTCTTTCTACACCTAGGCAGATGAGACTAATTCCATTATAGCATAGATTTTTATTTTTTACAACATTTTTATCTAAAAATAGCAATACTACCTCTGTTATTTGTGGAAAACTTCTTGAAAAAAGTCCTTGACAGGGGTACCGAAAACGACTTTTGGGTAATATAATGGTTTTATCCCTGCACTAAACTACTTTTCTTGATATAATTAAATCAGTACTCCGAATAATGACCGGTCGTATACGAAATGGGCTGTTTTGCCCTCTAGCAAATCATCTATTATTAGGTTGCGAACTTCGTCAATAGCGGTGTACCATAGAAAAATCTTCACCATTTGGTGGAGGTTTTTCTATCTAAACCAGTAGTATTTGAGGCTTATTAGAGTAATTTACAGAGATAACATCTGTTTAAGCTTGACAATTTTGCAAAAGTGTGCTACAATGAATATATGGGGGCTTCTGGCTTTAGTCTGAAAGCTCCTACACATTAACATTGTATTCCTGAACCAGATCTCAAAATCTAAAATTGGAGGGGTAATTCATGAAGGATCACGCTGGTAAAATTATCACAGGTGTGATCGCCCTGGTGTGGGTGGTCTTCTTCCTGTGGCTGGGGTTGTGGCGGTTCAACATACCGTTCAATCTCAGTAGCGTTGGCGTTTTTCTTTACTACGTCACGCTCGTGATGGTGGCTCCGGCCACCATATTCCTGTTCGGCTGGGCACTCGACAACGACTGGAGCATGCTCTGGCTGCTAATCCCGGTCGTGGTCGGAGTACTAACGTTCGCGGTCTGCTGCTTCTTCTCCGGCGCAATGTTCAACGCATCCCGTCTGGCTTCGCAAATCACGATTCCGGATCCGGAGCCGTTCACCGAGGGAGATATCGCGCCGTTTGATGCGACGCAAATCCCTTGGGTGGACGAGCAATACGCGAAGGTGCTGGGCGATAAACCGCTTGGTACTCTGGGCGCGATCGGATCGAGCGTGGAGCTGGGCGAGTACGTGCGTCAAGATGTGGGCGGTAAGCTCTACTTCGTGGCGCCGATCCTACATGTCGACTACTGGAAGTACCGAGTCAGCCCCGAGGGGACACCCGGCTATGTCATGGTTTCTATGACCGATGACAGCGACGTGCGACTGGTGGACGACTACCGGATCAGAGTGCAGCCGGATGGCCATGCGGCCTGGGGCGACAAGCTCGAGCGTATCGTGCAGGGCTTGGCTCCGTTCGGGCTGCGCTATGAGTGTAAGTTTGAAGTGGACGACGAGCTCCACCCGTGGTGGGTGGTACCGATCTACGAGAAGCAGATCGGCGTGTTCAGCGGAGCCGAGATCGTGCAGGTGGCAATCGTAGACGCGACCGACGGCAGAAATGCCAAGCTCTACGACCTCGATGAAGTCCCGGAGTGGGTAGATCGAATCTATCCCTCTACCTTGATCGAGGAACAGATCGCAAACTGGGGCAAATACTCGGGCGGCTGGATGAATTCCTGGCTGTCCAAGACGAACCTGCTCCAGTCGGATGCGGGCAACGTTGTGGTCTACTCCAACGACGATTGCTACCTCTTCGATTCCCTGACATCTTTCGGGGGATCGGACGAGAGCACGGTAGGCTTCGTGCTGACCAATATGCGTACCAAAGAGGTGCATTACTTCGCCTTAGCGGGCGCTACCGAGCACGCTGCCTGCATGTCGGCTCTGGGCGATGAGCGAGTCAAAGCTCAGAACTACAGGGCAGTGTTCCCTCTGCCGACCGTGATCGAGGGACGGCCGACGTATTTTATCCCCTTGGCCGACCCCAACAGCGGGATTATCAAATCCTTCGCGCTGGTGGACATCGAGAAACATCAGACCGTAGGTATCGGCACTACCATCCGTGAAGCGGAGCGCAATTACCGTGCAATGCAGCGGGCGAATGGCTCGGCGTCGATCTACACGCCGACAGCGGACCTGATCGAGATAAACGGGAAGATCTTGCGGTGGGGCGCCTATACGCAGGCGGGATCAACCTATTACCTGTTCGTAGTGGAAGGTCACGAAGACAAACTCCTGTCGATGGATGCTTCCGCGACGGAGGCACCGATCACCCGTGAAGGCGATCGTGTCAAACTGCAGATCCTGGCCACAGAGAACGCGAGCTGGTCGGTCTTTAGCTTCGACAACTTGGAGTTTGAGCAGGACCGGAGCGAGCTCGAGATAATCGTCAGCGACCGCGAGTACCAGCAAAAGCTGGACGAGGCGCGGGCGAACCCGGCGATTATGGACGACAGCAAATTCCGCGATTTTTGGGATTTGCTGACTCCGGAGCAACGCGAAGAGTTCTTGGCTGAGATTTCTGGGGACTGAGAGGAATACAAAAACGCACATTAAACTGTCTGGTCCTAAGGGCTGATGCCTGGTGGTCTAGACGGAGGATCTCGCCCAAGCTTCGGCTTTGGGCAGGATTAGCCCCCTCATACGAGGGGGCTTTTCTTGATAGCAACATTCTCAGCTTCGTAGGCTGAGACATACACAAATATATGGAGCCATTGGCAGGGATCGAACCTGTGACCTGCTCGTTACGAATGAGCTGCTCTACCAACTGAGCTACAATGGCATATTTGTATTATAGCACATAGTTCCTCGAACGAGAAATAATTGCGTGGGTTCGGGAGAAAGATTAGACGATTTTCTCCACTTGTATTTTTATGTATAATACGCCAGCCGTCGGCTGAGGACAGAATCTGCGAAAACCTTTAAAAAATATCTAAGCCTGAAACGCTTAACGCTACATTAGATACTTGACAAAAATGGTGTTTGGAAAGGGGGAATTTTGAGTATACTGGGTGGAGAAGGAATAAGTATGTTGAAGATAGTAGTATTTGACGGTGGTTGCGGGGGAGAAAATGTAGCGAATTATTTAGGAAAAGAGCTAGGCGTAGTAGAGGTGGTGCGGGCGATAGACAGTCGATCGAACGTTTACGAGAGTAAGAACCTAGCAGCAGTATGTACTTCGGTAGAGCGGCGACTGAAACCGTACATAGGCGACGTTGATCTGATCGTGCTAGGTGGCTATACGGTGTCAGCGGCGCTCAAGCATTTACAGCGAAAGTATCCTCAGCAGAAGTTCGTGGGCGTGGGTGTGAATTACTATCGGATTTTTAGCTCGACAATCTACCCGAGACGTATCACAGCAATGATGAATGAGAAGCTGATCGAATCGGAATTATGCAATGAGCTACGGGAGAACCTACCCTACTCGACGCTGGCGGTGCCGGATTTCTCGGGCTGGGAATACTTGGCGAAATATGGCAGATTGACGCCAGCGGTGATGCGTGAGGATCTGGAGAATTATTTTGAGCTAAGACCGAAGTCTAACCGGCAAATTGCGGCAGAGCGCACGGCCGCGAAGAAAAGTAGGAGCATTCTGGAAAAGATAGCTAGCGAGAAACAGCAGACAAAAGAAGAGCCTAAACCGGCGCTGATCCCGAGCGATGTGGTGCTACTGCTGAACACTTGCCTGTGGGGAGTGAAGGAGGAGTTGGAATATGTATTTGGCTACAAAGCAAGAGTGCTGGACTTCCGACAGAAGCTGCTGCATGATACTTGCATCGAGCTAGGACTAAAGGGCGCGGATGGAGAGCGGAGCAAATGAGCGGGATGACAATCTAGCACGGGAAAGAAGAATATTGCAAAAGCGCTACAGAAAACCATTGTGAAGAATGGGGGTGCGACGGAGAATTATGATCTATGTATCAACGCTATGATTGGCAAGGAAAAGGTTGCGGAGACTATTGCCAAACTTGCAAAAGGCAAAATGTAGTGAAATCAGATGGGCGCCGGCAGACTGCTGGCGCTCTATGAGGGGTTTACTAAGATGACAAGTTTGCGCATAGATTGAGGTTTCGTGGTATAATAATAAATAGAACTATGCAATCGCCGTGTTTTGATAAAAATGGCTTTTCGTCAGAAGAATTGGCTCATATCTCGGTGTTGCAAAAGTTCTGTTCCTAAGTAGCCCGAATGGCGGAATTGGTATACGCGTTCGACTTAAAATCGAATGGAGAAATCCATATGGGTTCAAGTCCCATTTCGGGCACCAAACAGTACGAGAGTTAATTTTAATCAACTCAGCAAAAGGCTCCAGCAGATGAAAGTTGAGTCTTTTTTGTTGGATTTCTAAGTTCGAAACCATCAATCTCAGAATTTGGTTTTTCACAGCAGGTTTCGAACTTTCAAACAATTCTTTAGCGCCAATAGCCAGCTGTAACAGATTAGAAACGGTCATTCCGGAATCTTCAAAGTCCGTTTCTAGACGCACTAGCTCGTCGTCAATACTTCGCATTTCTTGCGTTATCCTTTCCGCTAATTCGTCATATTTTGCTACAGTAATACGCCCGTCAAGTCGATCCTCATACATAGCATCTTTTCTGTGTTCTAGCGTTTCATATTTACTATGTAGCGCCTTCTTCTGTGTTTCTCGCAATTCCTCCGCCCTTATCTGGTCTTTGTTTATCTCGTCACAAATTCGCTGCGCTAAATCTTCGTTAATTGATATACCATGTAATACAGGTTCCAACTGTTTTATAACATCAATTTCCGAAGCATTGTTGTGGCATTTACCCTTAGCCTGCGAACAGCGCATATATACGCGCCCTTTCTTATAATATGAGCTCATACTGCAACCACAAACACCGCATTTCAAAATACCTTTAAACGCAAACTCATAGTGAGTTTTCTTATGAAATTTATAAGAGTAGTTTGCGTCACTAATCCGTTGAATCTCATCATAAATATCCTTAGTAATATAACGCTCATATTTATGTGGATACTCTTTTCCATTGATGACCATTGCCCCATAATAGAATTTACTCGTAAATAATCTGGCAATTGAAGATTTCCCTACGGGCTTTGGGTTCGGTCTATTACTAGTTAGCCCAAGTCTGAGCATTTCTTTAGTAATGTCGCTTACCGACATTCCAGATAAACGTAACTCAAACGCCTTTCTAACAAACGGTTCGCGCATTTTATCGACGATAACCGTCTTTTTGCCGTCAATTGTAACATTATCATAGCCAAGCGGTGCCTTTTGCGGAAATTCACCCTCATGAATCACTTGTGCTCGCTGGCGTTTTACATTGTCCGAAGTTGCCGCTGAATAATATTCGCCAAATACCATCCCCATACCCAGACGCGTCTTATCGCAAGCTGGAGAATTCTTATGAAACACTAACCCGTCCGATGGAAAATGAAGCTCTAGGTTGCCCTTCTTCACTTCTTCTTTCATAATGCGGACCATCTCAGACGAGGCGTCTCTCGTAAACCTATCAATCTTATCAAATACCGCAATTCTCTTACCTTTATATTTTACGATTCTTTTGACGATTTCCTGGAATTTCCGACGATCTTCTTTATAGGCGGTTTCGTCAAAGCTAAATAATTCTCCGTCTAGTCCTAATCGTTCCGCATAATTATTCAGCCTCAATACTTGTGCAGGCAGAGCTTCTATTTGACTCGGGTCAGAAACCCTTGCAATTAAGAAAGCTTTAATGCCCTTATACTTCTTATCCTGATTATTCATAACACTTCCTTTTCTTCACTATTTGTTACTATTATATAATGTTATTGTTTAAATGATGATTCCGTAATCCCTTATCCTGAGCGGCTTCATCTCCTGAATGGTATTATTGATACGAATCAAATACTTCAGATTCTTTGTTGCTTCTGGTTCTAGTAGTAGCTTTTTCGTCCTATTCCACGACCCAGGTTTAAACCTCTTATCGAATAACTCTCGCATAAATCTTTCATCATAAGGAGACATCTTCGCTTGATGATATATTCCTAACGTCGCTAATACTCTCAATGGTGTTGCATGAGGATTTTGTAAAATTCCCACATATAAGTTTTCCGGCGTATCATGATCTAACGGTGCCTTTGGAATTCTCTCGTAGATTTCCTTCCACCAGTGTATCAAAATTAACCTCGACGTATCTGATGAAAACAAATTTTTAAAGCTCAAATCCTGGTCATTTAACCCAACTTTTCTAAGATTGCTTCTGATCTCCTTAGCACTATTTAGGCGAATCTCAAAGCGCAATACCGCTAGATTTCTTCTTTTTTGTAAGTAGTCTAGCAAATCGAGCTGATATCTATTGTCGTTTTCTATGGCACGTTTCTCGCTTCTCTTAGACTGCCTGAGGTCTGCGATTTTGTCATAGAATACAATATCTCTCGCATTCGTATGTAGATGCAATATCTGTCCGCCGTTCCGAAATTCGCTAGAAGACACATCCATTAAACTACTGATATTAGCGCCATTAATTAATCTTAAAATTTGAGAAACCGTCACTCCATCATTAAATACAATATTCTTTGAGTAATCTATGCGAGAGACTTTATAATTTGCAATCATACTACTAAATTGCCACTTAATGCCCATATCCCAAAGTGCTTGTCTCAATCGCTCCACTATATTATTAAAATCTGCGTCGCATACTTCTTCAAAATTATTACCTTTCAGCAATTTTGGCAGCGAACATTCGATCGAGATTTGCTGTTGTGTACCGCCACGCGTTGGCCGTTTGATAAATGTTACTCTTGGAAAGTATTTGCCCGAGGCTCGCATTTCTTTTGTTGAGTTGAGTACCCCACTAAAAATACCTTTCTTAGTTTTAGAGAATCGAAACTCCTCGGGAATTGTCTTAACATCGTGGATTAGTCGTATCGTATCGATCATTACAACTTTTACCAAATACAACTTTACATTCTTCAAAGATTGATCGCTCGATCTCTCTACTCATCTTGCGAGTTAGTGGATGAAATATATACTTCATTTTCATCTGACCCTTAGTGGGATAAACTAATCGATATCCACTACCATCGAGTTTACGATAGATCGCAATCGAATTAAGTGCCATATCGTCGCCCAGCGTTATACTTGCAAATCCCACAAGTCCGTTATTTGGCAACACTGGCTTGATAATCACATTTTTGACTCTCATTACATCCTTCCTGAGTTTTATCCGCATCACGCAAAAGCTCAAAGAATCTTGCCAGCTTCTTAATCTCTGCTGGAGTATATTCGCAAGCTAGTTTTCTGTGATTACGGTTGTTATCCATATTCCCATTATCGGATAACCACAAAAACTTATTAACTTCTTCAAGTTAATTCAAAGAAATTCAAAAAATAACAGAGAGTAATTACAAAAGTTGTTGCAATTCAGAATCTATTTCTGCCGGATCTATTTTTTGTTTCTTCAGATCCTCAATCGTAATCTCTGGACGTACACGTAACGTATTTCTACTTGTGATGAACATAACTTTCTGCAAAGGCTTAGGAATCTTGGTATGACTAATGCTTGTCCGCAAACCGCCAAATACCGTAATTTTCTTGCCAGGTGCCTTAAATGCTTGTTGAAGTGCCTTGTCTAGCTCGCTATCTGACTTACACTTATGTACCGCGATCTCATTGATATACAAAATACCAGCCATCTCATCATAGGCTAAGCGATAGAGTGCCGCTTTACGCTTGCGTTTTTTCGGCATATTATTGGAATCACGCTGGAATTCTTCATAGGATTCTAAGATAGCCGGCATCCGCTCAGTCCTTGTTTTGAGTGTATCGTAGAGGCGCGATAAGACTTTCATACATCCAATTTTGGCATATTGTGGATATAATGCTCGTAGCTCGCCATTCGTAGTCTTTACATCCATCGAAAAGCGCGCTCTCAAGCTAGTTAGTGGAATTTGGTTAAGGATATCCATTACCGATTCATACCATTCACTAGAGAGCACATCGAGCCGCTTAAAGGTATCCTCAAACGCTCGCCGCGTCTCGTCTGGCCACATGAACACATCTGCTTCCATATCAATATTATCAGCCAGCCGACGTATCTCTACCTGAAAGATACTACACGCTTCTTTACCCTTTCTATACAAATCATACAGCCGCGTCGAATAATCGCAAGAATTATCTACATTTTTCTGATTCACAACTTTACTCCAATCTTCTGTATTTATTATATAATGAAAATATATGAAATGCGAGAAAACTGAGGAGAGAATTATTACGCTAAGCGAAGCTAGCAAAATTTTGCACGTCTGTCCAAATACCCTACGTAACTGGGATAAACGCGGAGTACTGAAACCAGTATATTTCGGCATCAAGCGTATTCGTCGTTACCGCAAATCTGATATTGATAGTCTACTAAACCACTAAATAAACAAGATAAACATATAACATCAAGTAATAGCCGCAGAGGCCTCTAATTCGCGCTACGTAATGCTCATATGCTATAAATGTCCTATGGATCGTTTATGCGACTAACGCTCCATTAAGGCTATATATACGCGCTATAACACCATGTTACACTAGCACTCCTCGCCGCCCTGACGCCGCCGGTCGTTCCGACCTTTGGGCGCAAGCGGCTCGTCGCGAACCAAACTTCGTAGAAGCCTCACTATCGCTGTCTTCTCGCCCAAAAGGTATGACACATTAGCTCAATAATTAAAACGCCACATACGACACGCAATACGCTCATCACGACCAATACTTCGACTAAGTCCGCCAACCCAGCTCCAGTGTATCGAAAAGGCGAAAAAGTACGTCCACTCCGTAAAGTCGACTATGACGGACGCAAACTACGGCAATACGACGACGTTTACACTATTCTCGACGACGTGTACGGCGACCGAGCCGTATTGACGGCACGAGGACAGATATGGGCAGCTATGAATGTGAAGGACATTGAAAGAGCGTAGTCTTAATCTTTTTTCGTAATCTCTATCGCCACGTCATAGACGGCACTAAGTAATTCGTCAAACTGATCTATAAAGCTACACTGGTTGGCAAGTTCTAAAAGTTTTGTCAAAGAATAGGCAAGAGATTTTGTAAGGTTATGAATAGTATCGCTGGCTGCGTTATCCTGTACCTCGATTAGAACACCAATAAAATTAGGGTGAGTATGATAGCAAAGCATAGCATACATAGGTTGTAAGTCAGGAAAAGCCTTTTCAATACGCTCAGTTGTCACTATACCAATTCTGCCAACTTTACGCATCAAATCAGCGACTTCTTTAGAGTTCTCTGGTGTATTTTCCCTAGTATTATAAAGTCTAGTCGCCTCGCAGTAATTCTCCTGTCCGCTGAAGAATTGTTTTGCGTATTTAGGCTTGGTAGACATACAAAATAAATCTGCTACCCCCTCCATACAAAACCGAGCTTGAAAGTAAAGCGGTTTTTGATAGTTGATAATATCATGATCATTATAATTTGTTGTACTATTGAGGCAGGCCAGTGCCTCATGCGAGATAATGGGAAACATTCCAGCGAAAGCACGTCCATATGATTTGCCTTCGGGGATATTAGCTACATTCCGCTCAACGCTATTATACACTGCTGTCGCTGCTTTCTCGTATGCTTTATGTAACTTTAGTGCTAAGTTGCGGTATTTTTCGCTACTTTTTTCTGTCATTAGTAATGAAGTCCTTTCTAAATTAGATTATACAATGAAAAGGGTGGCGGAGGGCGGCGTAGCCGACCGACGCCAAGACGGCGAGTGAGGCGAAGTCGGCCGCCGAAGAGCCGCCTCGAGGCGTACGACAAGCCTCACGAGCGAGCAACTACTTTAATGCCCCACGATCTATTCCATCCAAACCCATATCCTGTCTGTACTTTCGAGCGTTTTTTAGTTCGGCGTGTAACTTCTCAACGTCCTCAATATATTTAGCCTGCTCGTCATGGGGGATGCGCTTAACGTTAGTATTAAGGTTTCCCGAAAAAGTATAATTCTTTACAGATAATAGTGCTTTCTGTCTATTTTGGTGTTGGGTTTGTGCTACGAGCCTGGAGCTAGTCAAATACTGTTGCTCCAGATTTTTTGCTTTGATCCTATCTATAGCGTAAGTTCCAATGTAGCGGAGTACCTTTTCGAACTTTAATGTTGGATTTACAATGTAAGTCGTCTGACAATTATTGCGTATATGACTGAGAAAAATCTTTTGGCGTAATCCTATGTAGATAGCCTTTTTAGTCCTTGCCGATTCGCCAAATTTTTCATATAGCTCTGCCTCGCTAACCCATGGCTTCTTAATAATAGCATCATAGATATCTCTACGTCTTTGTATGCTTGGTCCGCAAGTCATATTTTATGCTCTCCTTGTGAGGGAATAGAATGGAACAGGTTTTCCTGTTTCCCAGTCCATAACTTTTACTTTCTTACCATTATGGAGTTTTGGGTCGCACTTGAGGCAGCCTTCACAGACTCTCTTCTTAACAATGTCTTTTTCGCCTAACATTTTTAGTAATCCAGGAGCCTCGCTAACAACTTCTTCGGTATGTTTACAACTCATTGGAATAACGTATTTCAGTCCGTCCATTTGGAAAATGTTCCAAGCGATAATCTCAGCAAAATGCTCTAGGGTTGAAATATCCAATTCCTGACTGAATTTATCAACATAGTAATCCTGTAATGTATAGAGTAGGTTCTCTCGAGCAATTAGTAGATTGTCGCCCTGCCATTCGTAGCCATAACAGGACTTATATGCTATCTCCGCCCACTCCAGCCACGCCTCTGGCGTAGAGCATCTCCGACTAATCACTTGGAGTTTACGATCTAAGAAACCGACACGATTTTCTACCTTAATAAGCATTCCGCTTGAAGAGGTGGGGTTATAGCGGCCAGCAATAAACGGAGCCTCCCCACAAGTAATTTCTAGCCACTTTGCCTTAACATAATCTCTCCAGTCATGCTCGGGCGGTAAACCTAGATTTCTGCCAAGTTGCCCATTCATTTCCGCAACAATCTTCAATGGAGTAAAAACTTCGGCTTTATCTTTCGTGCGAGCGAGTTGTTCCGCCTTACTTTTGATAGCACGAGGCTGTATAAGAAGGCTATTCTTTCCAGTAATTTTCTCTATAGTAATCTGCTCTCTGGGGCCGTAGCCTTTCCCATTCTTTACGTAGGAGTCAGTCGCCCAAATAATGTTGGTATTCTTTAGTTTATGTCTGTCGGTTTTTAGCGTCATATCAGAGAGCAGAATATCCAAAACACTGCCATAACGGCCCAAATCGTCTTCTAGAAGATCTAACTTCCTCGCAGTATCCATAAGGTCACTCTTTCGGACTTACCCTGCTTTCTATATGCTCAATTAACTCCTTGCTAAATTGGAATTGTTCGTAGAAGAATTTATCCGTAAATTTGTCAGTCCGTAAAAGCGGAATAAGAAGAGTATAATCAGGTATATTCTCAAATCCTCGTACGTATAGATCCTTTTGCGTAATTGACATAAGAAATCTCGCCGTCCTAGTCATAAATAAGCTTTTAATTAATTCTAAATCGGTATCCGTATCTTTTTCTGGGTAGACGAACAGAACATCACCACTGGCAGTAGAATTTGCCGAGACAATTTGAGGAATGTTATTTATAATGTTGCCACTGCCGGAACCTAGTGAATGCCCCTTTTTGTCTATCATAACTTTGCGGGAAGAGAAAAGTTTTTCTGGGATATTTTTCAACTCAGAACGTTCAATATAATGCCAATCAAACCTCGAGCCTTTACCAAAGCCACTGTTGGCCCAGATTCGAATAGGATCCTTCATGCCGTCTTGCTTATCTCGTAACTGATATATTTGTGTATGCTTATGATATCCAAACTCGCTGCCACCAAGGCTTCCAATGTTGCCTAAAATCCGATCGAGCATTGTTGATGTTTCTTGTAAGTTTTGATGTATCTTTTTATAACATTCTTCCTCGAAACGGTTAGAGAAAAACATTGTACCGTCCTGAAAAACTCCACATGGTTGCCCTGATATTTCGTATTGAATATCGCCACTGAAACCAGACTTGAATAGAGTAATTGTAATACCTCCATCCACACCAATACCAGGAAAAATATCGGCAGAGTTTTCAAAATAATTAAAATAGCACAAACCAGAGCTAATAATATTATCATGTGTTATTTTCATCTGTTTTTTTGGAACTAGCCAACGGCCTGGGTGAATGAGGCTAGTATTTTTCGACAGCTTTGTGGCACTTTTTACAAATAATGGCCATATATCTATATTCTTTGTTCCACCTTTCGTTTCCTGATACGGCGGATTGCCAACTACGGCGTCAAACTTCAACATTTCTACTCCTTCTAGGCCAAACTCATTGGCTAACTCTTTGTTAAGGTTAAAATCTTCGTCTTTCAGTTTTTTGATCAACTCTGGAATATAGACGACATTCGTTTTTGCCCCAGTGTAGCCAGCAAGAGTACGCTCGGTAATTGTCTTCGCCATAGGACTTTTCGTTAACACGTAGATATTACGAGCCAAAATCTTATCCCACAGCTCACGAAATATATCTTCCTCATTTCCTCGACCGTTACGGATAGCCTCGATTAGTGCCTGACTGTAAAAGTTGTAAGCACAAAGCAAAGGATAGAGTCCCGATTTACTATTAATTTCCAGCACTCGTGCGTCTTTATTGCTCCAGAGTTTTGTCACCTCACCCTTGTCTTCCCAGTTTGGCAAACCGAGCTTTTCGCCTTTTTTGTCGACGTCTTCGTCTAGCTCAATAATGTGATTAAAGTCGGCACCGCCTAAAGTAGAACTAATATGCGAGTTTACGACTTTCCATGGCGTCAGGACGGTTTCCTTATCAGGGTTCTTGAATGTCTTAAAGATTTCACCGATTTCAACAACACGTTCGCTCGGAGCGAGTAGATCTGCTGCCAAAGCACGCAAGCGAATCTCAATACCAGCACCAATAAAGACTTCGTCGTCATAATACTTAGCAAACTTCGTGCGGAGCATGTCTTTCGTAACGCCCTCTGGCATAAACTCTGCCCACGATTCGTCGTCAACATTCTCGATAAATTGCTCAAGAGAGATTTCTTCGTCGGCTCGAATCTCATGGCCATTTTGATCAACCTTACAGCCGTAGATAAGCATAGGCATACGGATAGAAACGCCACGCAAAATGCTAATTCGAGTTTTGCGTTGCTCTGCGATTTCTCGCTTGCGGCGTAGTAATTCCTGTTCCTCGGGCGTCAGCTCTCGTTTTTCTTTCTTTTTCTTTTCAGCTTGTTCGGCCTGTTCATATTCTTCTTCAGTAAAGCCATTGTCGGCCATTGTAATTTTGCTCTCGTCCTTGACGCCACTAGATTGACCGACGATTTTGTTAAGTTCAGCAAAGTCTGCCAATTCTTCGTCAGTACAATGAGAAAGGTTCTCAAGATTGTATAACCTGGTATCGTCAAATCCATTATGTGTAACTTTTTGGATAGCGACACGCTTAATGGCCTGTAGGAGCCTTTGCGTAGAAAACTCTTTCATTTGGCCGTCGGTCGCCGAAATTACAGGGCAGAAGTTTAAGAACTTACCCGTAGCCTCCTTGACCTCCTCTTTAGTCGGAGCTTTCTTTTTAATCTTCATGGTTTCGGCAATAACGTTCAAAGTACGGTCAGGGGCAAAATCAAACACAAAACATTCAGTTTTGAGCCGACCTTCATATTCCCATGGGGTTTGTGCCCTAAAGATAGTTTGGAGATAGGTACTAGCGGAGCTAGTATTGCTTAGCATAAAGACTGCTGACCATTCTGGCACCGAAACACCACGTGTCATTTTGCCGCAGGAAATCGTGATCGAGTACGAACTCAGTGGGTCGTCCGTAATGGCTTTCTCAACGAGCTTGCGAGATTCTTTCTCGGCAACTTCTTCGTTACCGTCACCAGCGACATTAGCAACATTGAAGATACGCTTTCCAGCATTGTCACGCATGCCAAAAATCGTATGTCGCTCAAGTAGCTTCTCTAAGGCACGAGCCTCTTTGACGCCAGGGACGATCCAAAGCGTATGCCGCAGGTTGTTTCGATAATCGGCCGAAGAGTATGGGAAATTACTATCGGAAGGCGTGGTGATTAGATCTAAAAATTGATAAACATATTTTTCATGAACAAAGTTGCCGTCACTATCAGTGCGGAAGAACTCCTTAAAATTAAAGGCTTTATCATAGAGCGTACCAAACTCGCTTGTCGCAAGATATTTATCAAGTTCGTAGGTATAAATAGAAAGCCTCGGGAGCTTGTAATATGGATTTGGCTCGTTAGGGTACAAGGTCTCCCATTCAGCTTTAAGCTTTTGCTCCGCTGTATAATCCCAAGAAAAGATTTCGCTATCGTCATAATCTTCAAGCAAGTTGAATGGTGTACCCGAGAGCATAAGAGTGAAATCACGTTTTATTTGGCTAATAACTTCGTCTGCCAGAGTGGTCTTTATGCCCTCGTCCGCCTCGTCTACAATGAGCATATCCCAGTCTTCTTGGAGAATAGCTAGTTTATCAGGAGATTTCACTTGGTGTCGCAAATACTGAACTGAGGCAAAATATACAAATGGATTAACGCAGGTACCGTCAGATTTGCGAATACAGCGTCTTTGTAAGGCAGCGATATTCTCGCCCCTATTACGTGAACCAAAGCTATAATCTGTACCAGCGAATAGGGTATTAAAATCTTTGAACCAGTCATTGTTCACTTCAGGACGGTGAGTAATAATTAAAACCTTGCCATAATTTTTTTGTCGAGCAATTTCGAGAGCAGTCAAGGTCTTACCGAAACGCATTTTGGCGTCCCATAGAAAGTGCTTTTTACCCTTCTCGATCGCAGCTAAGGTTTTCTTAATGGCCTCTGTTTGCGAACCTTTGCGGAAATTGATTTCGGTTTTTTCTTCAATAATTTCGTTTGGATTAAGTGACTTACGTCCCTCTTGAACGGCTTTAAAGGCGTTCTCTACAGTTTCGATAGAAGTCGCAAACCATTCACCGTTGTGTTTCTCTTCGGTATGCTGAACTTTTGGGAAACCAGAACGCTGTAAAACTTCATGGACGTCATAATCCGTAAAAGATTTGCCTCTATCTTTACCTTGGCGCACAACAGCCTTTTGACAGAAAACTAAATCATAACGCAAATCAGCCGTGCCTAACTGATCCTTGATGCGAGCCCTTGCGGCCATTTCTATTGCTTTTTCTGGATCTTCGGCAAGATTATAATCGGACAGCTTAATACTCGCCTTGCCAACCTTTAGATGGCCGGTATGCGTTCGCACATCCGGCAGAGAATACGCATAGATAATATAGTATTCGCTAGTATTATAATCAATTTTACCCATTTTGTAACCTTATCCTAAACCTATTCATATTATACCAAACTTTTGTCCCAAAATCTACCTATTTTTTGGGACAAAACGTAAGTTTTGATGTATAATAAAATAAGGGAATAATTATGAGCAACCACGAACAAATTGAAGATAGAATTCTAAATATGCCGAATGGGTACGTTTTTGTTATCTCAGATTTTGCTGACTCCATTCCTTATGATAACGCCCGCAAAATCTGTATCCGCCTCGAAAACGAAGGCAAAATCCGCCGCATTCTCCCCGGCGTCTATGATAGGCCGCTTTATAGCAATATTCTCAAACAAAACGTCTCGCCCGATATTAACGCCATCGCCGAGGCAATTGCTCGCAAGAATAACTGGTCGATCATTCCGAGTGGCAACGTCGCTTTGAGTTTGCTTGGCATTTCTACACAAGTTCCGGCCAAGTGGGAATATCTTAGCAGCGGCGACTCCAAGGATTATCAGATTGGCAATACGTCCATTAGTTTTACTCATCGCGCTAATAAAGAGCTGAATCGAATGTCTACGAAAACCGCCCTCATCATTCAGGCGATCAAGGCACTCGGTGATAAAAATATATCGGAAGACATTATCGCTAAATTTGCTAGCAAGTTATCCAACGCCGAAAAAACTCAGCTGCTGATTGAGGCCAAGCCTACCACGGCCTGGATTTATGAGATTATCAAGAAAATCTGCAAAGCGTAATAATGTACGATCTAGCTAATCTCCCCAAAAACGAACTTGACGCGCTGTTTCAGGAGGTTTCTAATGCTAAGGGCCTAAGCAGAGCGATCATCGAAAAAGACCTCTGGGTTTGCGTTGTTCTGGATTACCTTTTTACGCAAAGCCCATGGAAAGGTAATCTTGCTTTCAAAGGTGGTACTAGTTTATCTAAAGCCTATAATTTAATCGAACGTTTTTCTGAAGACATTGATCTAATTCTGGACTGGCGAGTAATCGGTTATGGTAAAACTGATCCGCTAGAAGGACGTTCTGCAAATCAACAAGACAAACTCAACAAAGAAATTCTCGCCAAAACTTCAGACTTCCTACAGACGACTTTTATTCCGAAAATCAAAGAGGATTTATCAAGACTGATTAACTGTGGTCTACAAATAATCTACGAAGACGACGCCGTCATCATTGGCTACGGCAACGCTTATGCCGATGCATCAATTCTGCATGCCATCCGCCTCGAAATCGGCGCACTCGCTGCTTGGACGCCCACGCAAATTGCCACGATTCGCCCGTATATTGCCGAGGCCTATCCCAGTCAGTTCAGCGACGCCCTTGTCAACATTCGCACTACCACTCCCGAACGAACTTTTTGGGAGAAGATTACGATTTTGCACCGCGAAGCCTTCCGTCCGGAAAGTTCGCCCCTATCGCCCAGAATGTCACGGCATTATTATGATATTTACCGCATGGCGAGACTCGGTATATTGGATCGAGCCATGCAAAATCCAAGTCTACTGGAGCAAGTTACTGAATTCAAAGCCAAATTCTATCCGCAAAAGTGGGCGCATTACGAACTTGCCAACCTCGGCACGCTCCGTCTCACTCCGCCCGATTATAACCTGAAATCCCTCCAACGTGACTATGCCGCTATGGCCGGGATGATTTATGGCGAAAGGCCAGGGTTTGATGAGCTAATGAAAGAGATCGCTAAAATCGAAGCCGTGATAAATTAGCTTGCTCCCATGCCAAGCATTATATACTCGCTCCTCTTTGCGCTAGTCATCTGTAGTAGCTCATTATCTCCCAGTATTGCGTTCAATAAGCCAATAGCATAGAATATTGCCTGTTGAGTAATACTTGGATCAGTCTTATAATCCAAATTCCCATGCACCAATGAGCTTCTCGTTTTGTAAATCTTTTTTAATTTTCCATAGATATCGGAGCGCTCTGCGCTATCCTTCGCGAGTAGTTTCGCGATAGAAGCACATATGCGAAACGTGACTTCAGATTCAGATCCTATTATATTTTCCCAGCACATAACCGCATCAATTAACGCATCATCGTCATTATCCCTAGTACATACGGCACTAAGAAGTCGCTTCACTGCAATCTCAATACTGCTCAAGTCTGCATCCGCTATGGACAGATATTTAATCGACAATTGATTAACAGATTTTTGGTTGAGTTGTAAATTTGCGGGTCTTCGACCAACTACTGCATCCCGTTGCATAAAACTATTCAGATTGCCAGTTGGAGTTATTAAATAATCGCCTTCTATGAAAGACTGAAAAGCATTTTTCTCGTCAGATAGTGCGAGCACTAGAGCTAAGCGAACATTTTTTATTAGAAGATGCATCTTAGTAAAGAACTCCCCATCAACCAATAAAGACCCTTTTTCTACGAATTTGTGCATTTGAGCGGATGTTCCAACAAAAAGCTTCTTTCGATAAAAGGTTTCCTTTACGACAAATCCAATCCCATCTCCCCTGCCAAAGAAATAGGATGACTGAAATGCGCTTAGAGGGAAAGCGTTGAGCTCCCCGAAGCCTATTTTTGTCCCTTTCTCAGTAATAAAACCGGAAAAGCCAATTAGGTGAGTCTCTTCAATTTGTATGCCTCGCACAAAGGCCTTAAAATCTGTAACCATTTTATGTAAATTAGTGGCAATAGTATCTTCATTAAATTCGTCTTTTTCTAAAACGCACAAGTCTATAGCTGCCAAGAAGATATTAGCAATTGCGCTAATAGGCTGTTGCGTACCGCCAGAGCCGCTATTATCGAGTACGCAGCAATCTCCACCAAACAAAAACTCGCCAGAGCTCGTACTAGTATCTTTACTAATCCCAAAGAAATCCTTAATATCTGAATCACTAAAGAAAGCATCTGAAATCTCTTTGGCCAAATTCGTGTCCTGGAACAGTAATCGTAATGCTAACGATGATAGTTGCATTCGTCGTGGCATGCCATTTATTGAGGCGTCACCATGCAAAGTTTTGTATGATTTTATGAAAATTGGAATCATCTTAGACAGAGTAGCTACCAACTCTTCATTCTTATGTGGTTCCGTTGGATGATTAACCATTATTCTCCTAGCATATATTATAGCAATATGTATATTATAACACAAAAAGAGCCGCTTGCTTTGGGGTAACCGCGGCTCTTTTTGTGCAAACTCCGGCCCGTCATTTGCCAAGACACCAACAATGTTTCTAAAATTCACCATTTAATCGCCTGCTTTGTGGGGAATTGGTAAGTAATTAAAACATGAATTACTTTGAAAGTCTAAATATTTTTTCCGTAAAAACAAGGTCATACATTGGCGATAGGTTAGTCTTGTAAATAAGTCTTCACAAACTCCGCCAAGGCTTGACCGTGGACCTTATTATATTCATAGCAAGCCATTCGAAAATCATCCCATTTCGGGCACCAGGTTGATGTGTAAGTGAAATTATAGTTAATTAAACAAACACCAAATGAAAAGTAAAATTCTGATAACAGAGAGGAGTTCGAAGTCGCGGGATCCGTATGTTTTGTATCATGACGGTTTATATTATTATTGTTTCAGTAGGGATGACAAAATATATTTGTCTGTTTGCAAAGATTTAGACCAGCTAGAGATTGCTGAAGAGATAATCGTATACAATAACAAAGAGGGCTTGAAGAACATCTGGGCGCCAGAATTACACATTATAGATAACAAATGTTATATTTATGTTGCTGCTGATAACAGAAATAATGAGAATCATAGAATACACGTACTGTTCAATAATTCCAATAACCCGCTATTAGAATATGAAGATAAAGGAATTATTAGCGATACATCAAACAAGTGGGCTATTGATGGGACGGTTTTGAAATATAAAAATCAATTATATTTCGTATGGTCGGGGTGCGATGAGGATATCCACCATAAGCAAGAGCTATTTATTGCCAAAATGGTTAACCCTTTCGAACTATCTGGAGAAAAGGTCCTGCTTTCGACGCCTGAATACTCTTGGGAAAAGCAAGGCGGAGATGGGATAAATCTCGCATTCGTCAATGAAGGGCCTGCTGTTTTGTATTTAGGCGACAAAATTTACATTGTTTATTCAGCCTCGGGATGCTGGTGTGAGGGATATTGTTTGGGGATGTTGAAATTATTAGGAGATGATCCGCTAGCTGAAGGCGCTTGGAAAAAATACAATGCACCGATACTCGCTAGCGGAGGAGACATAATTGGCCCAGGACATTGCTCGTTCATTGCTAAGAACGAAGGAGATAACGTGGAAAGATATATGGTTTTTCATTCTTTCGTCGATAGAGAGAATCTGGATTTGTCAAATGTAAATGCTAGGTATGTAAAATTTGGCTTAAAGGATGACAGAATTCTGTTTTCCTGAAAAACCGTTGCTGATCAAGTGATTATATAGTCGGCAAGGGTAGGCTCACTGCTTTATTGCTTTTTACCGTCTATCATCAAAATGAACTTAGTGGTTCCTTCCATGCCCTCGTCGATGCCACCAAAGCTATTATATGCGTCGGCTAACTGGGTTAGCCGCTTAATACGAACGGAAGTATTCTTGAGATCGTTATTGACTAAGCTGTTAAGAGTTTGAATGCCCTCATGGTCAAACTGTTCCATGCCACGATTTAATTGGTCGGCGCCATCCAGCAGCTCATCAACGCCTCCTAGCATTTTGTCCATGAGGTCGGTCATCTTGGGCATCAAAGTGTTCTGAATGGAGCTAGAAAGCTGAGTCGCGATAGTTCGAGCGGTAGTGGCAGCAGTCTCGCCGGCAACCTGCTGCATCGACTTAAAAGTGCTCTGGAAGAGCGTCTCCTTAATCTTGTCGAGGTCGATATTGATGTTAAGCTGCGCCATGACTGCACTAGCGACTTGCTGGCGAATAGCTGAATCTTGCGTCTCAACTTCTGAACGGACTTTTTCTGCTACTGCGGCTTTGATAGTTTCGTTGCTACAATCGTATGGCCCTGTCGCACAAGTGCTGGCGACGCCTCGCTCAATGAGCTCTGACTTCTTGAGTTCGACATTTTGTTCAATCAAAACTGGGGCAAGCTGTTGCAGGCTAGCTTTGAGATCATCTAGCTGTTTGAGCTCGGGTATTTGCGAAAGCTGAGCGTCAATCTGTGCACGGATTTCTGACCGTCGGTCAGCGATCTTTTGCCGGGCAGCGCTCGCAGCTTTGTCGGCAATACTATCGAGCGTTTTACGATCCAAGAGCTCAATACTCCCTGACAGTTTTTCTTGGGCTTGAGCTAAATTATCGCGAAGTTCTTTGATACCATTCCTGAGGCGGCTAGTGCCTGAGACCAGCTCTTCGCTGCTTTTTGATAGCTTGCTCGAAGCGTCGTATAGACCGTCGAGGGAGTCAAAAATTTTTAAATCATTGTTATCAAGAACTTTAGGCGTGATAAGGTTATAGGTATCGGTGAGCTCGAATTTATCAGTATCGTAGCTAAGGGTAATTTCATCTAGCTTTTCAAGGCTACTGTAGCGGAGGCTGTCGTGCAACCCTGGTGCAGCAATAGCCGTGACGGCGATGTTGCGCCCATTACTGATAGCTTTACCGTTGGTAATCTCAATATTATGCGTGTTAGTCTCAGAAAGAACTGTCTCCATTACTACGACGAATGGAGTATATAAATCACCGACTTTTGATAAATTACGGTAATGTAGGGTAATTTCTACGCGCCCAGACTGACCAAGGAGCTCTTCTAGTGGCTTTTCTTGGTCATTGAGCTTATAAACCACTGATACCTCAATGGGAAGATTCTGGTCGGTACGACCGCTGTAATAAATATCTTTGCCGGCCGCATCCCATGTTAGAGTGCTACCATCCAACTTGTATTCTTCAAAACCATTAAGGTTCTCAATGTCGCGAAGATTGGTGCGCAACGTCAGCTGGGGTTCGTGCGAATCATTAACGAGATGGTCGCGCACAGAGACTGAGTCTACTTCCCCATTAGTCTGCAGCTTAACATAGACGGTCTCGTCTTGACTGAGTGCATAAGCTCCGCTTGGAACTAAAGCTAGGCCAGCGATAAGGGTCCCACAGAGTACGTTTTTAATTGTTTTGTTCATAGTTATTCTCCTTCCTTATTTTTCTTAAATCTAACGTGGTCTTACAAATCAACTTATCAAAAGTAATGAGCAACGTTGGGACGACGGCCACTACTATTACCATACTGATAATCGCGCCGCGAGCTATCAGTGTACAGAGCGAGCCGATCATATCGATCTGCGAGAACAGACCAACGCCAATCGTGGCAGCGAAAAAACACATGGCGCTCACGAAAATTGATTGCATGGAATCGTTAAGGGCGCGACGAGCGGCGTCAACTTTGGTGAGCCCAGCCTTACGTCGTTCGACATAACTCGTGGTTAGTAGAATTGCATAGTCGATGGTAGCGCCGAGCTGAATAGTGCCGATCACAATAGAAGCAATGAAGGGAATTTCTGTACCAGTAAGATAGGCGATACCAAGATTCAAGAAAATGGCGAATTCGATTGCCGTCATGAGCAGTACGGGCAGAGAGATGGACTTGAGAACGATCATCATGATAATAAAAATAACGGCGATGGACGCGATATTGACATTAGCAAAGTCGCGGTCGGCAATCTCCACCAGATCTTTCATGAGCGGTCCCTCGCCAGCCACGATTGCGCCATCATCATACTGCGAAATAATCTGGTTAACTTGATCAATTTGCTGATTTAGCTCATCGGTAGCAATGCCGTAGTCCGAGAGGATGAGCATGGCGGAGTGATTATCACTCTCGAAGACAGCACGGACTTCATCGCTGAGCAATTCATCGGATACGCCATATTCGGTTAGAGCAGAATCACTGAGCACGGCGCCTACGCCATCAAGTTGTTTGATTTCTGTAGTCATGGCTTGTTTGATGGCAGGAGAAGCATCCTTGCTGGCTAGGACGATCATCTGCGACTCAATGCCGTATTCTTCCCTTAACGTCGTGGTGGCCTGAGTATACTCATAGTCGGCAGGGATAGATGAGTCCAGCTTATAATAAACCTCAACGCGACTATTAATAATGTAGGCGGGGATGAGAAGGACGGTAAAAATTACTAAGATGGCTTTGTGATGTTTGATAATGAAGTTTTTAAGCCCGGTAAACTGGGGCAATAATTCTTTATGATGGGTCTTAGTAATGATACTATCACAAACTAGAAGGAGCGATGGAAAAAGTGTAATCGCAGTAATGACACCAATGACGACACCTTTAGCCATGACGATGCCGATGTCGCTGCCGAGGCTAAGACTCATCGTACAGAGAGCCAAGAAACCAGCAAACGTTGTCAAGGCACTACCGACGACTGATGATGCAGTTTCCTGAATGGCCACAGCCATGGCCTGATTCTTATCTTTGGTGTTTTTCTTGGCAGCCTCGTATTTGTGATACAGGAAAATTGAAAAGTCCATCGTCACGCCTAACTGTAAAACCGCACTAATTGCCTGTGTAATATAAGAAATCTCGCCGAGAAAGATGTTTGTACCCAT
This sequence comes from uncultured Candidatus Saccharibacteria bacterium, assembly GCA_964508115.1. Classification (GTDB taxonomy): domain Bacteria; phylum Patescibacteriota; class Saccharimonadia; order Saccharimonadales; family Saccharimonadaceae; genus Nanosyncoccus. The sequence continues at coordinate 52,965 of CAZDQY010000006.1, read as the reverse complement.
GTTGAAAAGTAGCGCCACACCGATGCTGCCAATCATAAGGAAAGGCACAAAATAAGAGTCCAGGAATAGTATGAGCACAATAATCGAGAGAGCAACAGCAATCGAAACGTAAAGTAAAGTCTCGCTCTTGAAAAGATTTTTCGTATCTAGAACCATGGCGCTCATGCCGCCTAGGAGGCACTTTTTATTAACTAGACTACGGATTTGCTCGACGGCAGACAGCGTGTTTTCGTCGCTTGTGCCATCGACGAAGGTGATGAGCATTAGCTGCGTACCGTCGTGAGTAAGCTTACTACGAATATCGCTAGGCAAGAATTCTAGCGGGATCATTGTACCAGTGAGGTCGGTAGCAGTAATCACATTCTTGACGCTAGGAACCTCACGGATATTCTCGGCGAGTTCAAGGAGCTGCTTTGCAGGCATATCTTCGACTACAGCCATCGAGAAAGCGCCCATGCCAAACTCTTCGGTCAGAATTTCTTGACCTTTGATAGTCTCAATATCTGATGGCAAGTAGACTAACAAATCATAATTCACTTTTGTAGCTATATAACCTAACAGCGCTGGAATTAACAAGATACCAGATAGAATAATCATTAACCAGCGATGTTTGCAGATAAACTCACTAATACGCTTCATAATTCTCCGATTCTTAACTATTTTGTTGACATTAATGACCGTTAGTCATTTTCTTAAAGTATTTTAGCGCAAGAATGGTTGTTAGTCAATACTTATCGCATATATTACAAAAATGTTAGATTTTAACAGATTTATCTCAATAATGACCTTTAGTCATTGAAGTATTATATTACAAAGGTTTCGTTAAATATTGGTGAGAATGTAGTAATTATTCATGCATATTATGACTTCTAGTCATTTTATACTTGTAAAAACCCTGAATAAGCGTATAATATAAGATATGAAGACTAATTTCGTCGATCACGAACGCAGTACGAGCAATAAATATAACCTGATTCTTGATGCAGCCTATGAGCTTTTCATGGAGAACGGGAATACGGATGTGGCGATTAGCGAGATTACGGAGCGGGCGGGCGTGGCGAAGGGGACGTTCTATCTGTATTTTCAGGACAAAGACGATCTAAAAGACCAGCTGATTGCACAAAAATCAAATGACTTTTTCCGTAGAGCGATGGATGCGCTCAGGGCGGCTGATATAACGGCGTTTGACGAGCAAATCATCTTTGTGATCAATTATATAATTAATGAGCTAATCGACAATCCCATGGCATTAAGATTGATTGCAAAGAATTTGTCTTTTGGCGTGTTCAACCAGAAGATTCAGGACTATATTGAGGATGACAAATCGGACATTTTGAGACGTTTATTACGCGGAGCGAGGAAAAGCGGGATCAAACTGCGCAACCCGCGGGTACTGTTATTCATGATTATCGAACTGACAAGCTCGACTTGCTTCTCTTGCATCTTGGAGTCAAAACCACTTAGTATCGAGAAATATAAACCATTTTTGTTTGCGACGATTCGGCAAATGATTTGGAATGCGACAGAATAAATTAGTGCGATTTTAGTAAACATAAGCATTTTTGTGATATAATGGGGGTATGATATAAGTTTCTTCATCAGCAGAATCGTGAGTATATAGAGGCGGTTTTGTTGATTTTTTGTTAGATATTAGATACAATGAAAGTATAATTAGATATTGTTATATTTATAGCAATATCGTAAAGTGGAGGTACAATATGCCAGCAAAAACTACAGACGAAGTCTTTAAGTGGATTGATAAAGAAAAACAACGCCAGAGTGAAGGGATTGAGCTAATCCCAAGCGAAAATTGCGTATCAGAAAATGTTCTGGAAGCGATGGGCTCCATATTGACAAATAAATATAGTGAAGGATACCCCGGTAAACGCTATTATGGCGGCAATGGGAATATTGATGAGATAGAAAAGCTTGCGATTGAGCGTGCAAAAAAGATGTTTAAGGCGGATCATGCGAACGTGCAGCCCCACTCCGGCGCGAATGCGAACGAGGCGGTGTATTTCGCGTGGTGTGAGCCGGGCGATACAATCCTCGCGATGTCGCTGCCGGCTGGCGGGCATTTGACGCATGGTTCCCCAGTGACGCGGAGCGCGAAGATTTATAATTTCGTGGGCTATGGCGTGACGGAAGATGGAGATATCGACTACGAGGAGCTAGAAAAGTTAGCCTTGGAAAAGCAGCCAAAGCTGATCTTGGTGGGCTATTCGGCGTTTATGAAGATCCCGGATTTTGATAGAGTTGCGAAAATTGCAAAGCAAGTAGAGAAAGAAAGCGGCCATGAAGTGTTGCTAATGGCAGATATGGCGCACGTAGCGGGGCTAATCGTGGGTGGCGTGCATCCAAATCCGCTGGAACATGGGTTCCAAGTAATCACGACGACGACGCACAAAACATTGCGCGGCCCGCGTGGAGGTCTGATCCTTTCAATGGGCACAGTAGGTAATCCGCTGAAGCGCCCAGAACACACACTAGAAAATATCCCAACTCTCATCGACCGAGCAGTGTTCCCTGGTACGCAAGGTGGGCCGCTTGAGCACGTGATTGCGGCGAAAGCAGTAGCGTTTGAGGAGGATTTGCAACCGGAGTTTAAGGAATATGCGGCGCAAATCGTAAAGAATGCGAAAGTATTAGCAGAAGAATTGAAGAAGAAAGGTTTCAAACTACAGGGTAATGGTACAGAGAATCATTTGATCTTGGTAAATGTGAAAGATAGCTATGGGATCGATGGGAAGTTCTATGAATATGCATTGGATAAGATTGGTCTAACCTTGAACGCGAATGCCCTGCCGACGGATAAGGGTGCAGCATTCCGGCCGTCGGGTGTGCGCCTGGGGACACCGTCAATGACTACTCGCGGCATGAAAGAAGCTGAGATGAAGCAGATTGCTGACTGGATGAAGCAGGTGGTGGATATTTGCGTGAAAGCCGAGAATGAAGAAGGGCTAGACAAATACAAAGATGAGCTGGAGGCGCTGCACGAAGAGGTGAAGAAGCTGGCGCTAGCACATCCAGTGCCAGGAACGAAGTAGCTAGATATATTTCTCGCTGATACTTGTCGGACGCCCTAGTGAAAGCTGGGGCGTTTTGGCGGGATGGGATGCGCCCTGCTGCACCGGTAAGCCTTTTTCTTTTGTAAATCGGCCATCCAAATTGTTAAGATCCATAAACTAAGGGGTTCCCGTAGGCGTTTATTGGTTCTACGGAGTCATAAGACGCTAACTTATGAGCCCCGATGAAAACAAAAAACAGGCCAAAGGCCTGTCTATAAAAAATAGATGCACTAGGCACCTATTACTATATCCTCGTGGTGGAGTGGAGGCGACTTGAACGCCCTACCTCAGCAATGCGAATGCTGCGCTCTACCAGGTGAGCTACCACCCCACTGCCGTTAGTATAGCACAGATAGCGCAAAATTGGAAGAATTTCAAGAGCTGTGGGAGGCGAAATTTATTTTTATAATTATCTTAAAATAGTCTTAAAATGTACTTGACTTTTCTATTTATGGAGAATTTGCTAAAATGACGCTGTTGAATTACTCGTCGACAGACTGGAATGTGGTATAATATAAGATATATGCGCCCGTAGCTCAGTGGATAGAGCACTGGTTTCCGGTACCAGGTGTCGTAGGTTCGACTCCTATCGGGCGTACCAGAAAACTGGGTGGCGTACATAGCGGGTAGAGTGTCGTAGGTTCTAGAAATCAAAGATTTCTAGAAAAGTCGGCGTTCCCTCAAAAGATTGAGCAAGCTCATCTTTACTCGGGAACTGGACTTTTCGACTCCTATCGGGCGTACCAGAGAACTGGGTGGCGTACCAGAGAAATATACTGAACGACCGTAAGCGACTGACGGACTGGGAAATATGGTTTAGCAAGATGAAAGATTTTTGGAAAAAGATATGGGAAAAATTGCAGGATCCGAAGGTATGGATTCCCTGCGTAGCGGGTGTGGTAATTTTGATTGCGTCGGGGATTGGGTTGTGGGTTTATTTTGATTACAAAGAGACGCAGCGACTGGATGCGGAGTCAGTCGTACTGAATGAGCGATTGGTGATAGAGGTGGGCGAGGCGCGAAAAGTCTCGGACTTTTTGGAGAGTTTGAATGGAACGCTGGTAGATGATTTCCTGATCGAGCCAGGGGAACCTGGTGAGGTGGAGGTTAATTTTGAATACATCAATGTAAAGAACCGTAAACGACCGGCAAAGTTTACGGTGCGGGCGGTCGACACGACGGTGCCGGAAATCTACGGAAATTTCAATTACACGCTCAATACTGGCTTTGAGGGGGATTTGACGGATTTGATGATTAGCGGCGACAATATTGACGATCATCCGAAGCGCGAAGTGAGCGGAAGTTATGATCTAAATAGGGTTGGTAGCTACAAATTGGAATATGTGATTACAGACGCGAGCGGCAATCAAGCGGTACATCCGTTCACGCTGAACATAGTGGAGCCGAGCGGCGATACGCCCGAACCATATATACCGGAAAAACTGCCGCTCCGGGAAGTGATTCGCGATTACAAAACGGCAGACACAAAAATTGGCATAGATGTGTCGCAGTGGCAGGGCGAGATCGACTGGCAAAAGGTGAAAAATGCGGGAGTGGAGTTCGCATTCATTAGAATAGGATACCAGAGTGGATTCGGCGGCGAATATGTATTAGACCCGTACTTCCAAAACAACATGCAAGAAGCGTCAAGGATAGGCTTGCCTGTAGGTACGTATTTTTATTCATACGCGGACAGCGTGGATGAAGCAGCGAGACAAGCCGAATGGGTAAAAGAACAACTTGGCGAACACGAAGTGGAGCTCGGGGTGGCGTTTGACTGGGAAAGCTGGGGTGAGTTCAACCAAGCCGGTATGAGCTTCAGAACGATTAATAATGTAGCGAAGACGTTTTTGAATAAAATCGGCGAGACTGGGCGTGCTGGGCTGCTCTACGGGAGTAAGGTCTATCTAGAAAGAATCTGGCGAGTGCCGGAGTATGAAACTTGGCTGGCACAGTATTATCATGAGCCGACTTATGCGGGAAAGTATAAATTCTGGCAGATGAGCAATAGTGGGCAGGTGGACGGGATCGGCGGCGACGTAGATATAGACATTATGTATATGGGAGAAAATTAAGATATGGGATGCGAGATGCCGACAGAAATTGAAGCAAGCTTCATTGAAATAGACAAGGAAGATCTGCGAAAGCGGCTGAAAAAGGCTGGCGCGCGGCTACTACAGCCGGAGATCTTGATGCGAAGAGTAGTGTTCGATATTGATGAGCACAGTTTTGTGCGAGTACGAGACGAAGGCGAACGAATCACGATGTCGTATAAACATCTAGATAAGCTTACGATTGACGGAATGAAGGAAGTATGTGTAGAGGTGAGCAGCTACGAAGATACGATTGAGCTTCTGGAATGTGCTGGACTAAAGCTGAAAGCGGAACAAGAAACCTTACGCGAGACCTGGGATCTGGACGGAGTGGAGGTGACGATCGACACTTGGCCATGGCTGCCAACTTATACGGAAATTGAAGGTAAGAGTGCAGAAAGCGTCGAGAAAGTGGCGAATACGCTAGGGTTTGAGATGAAAGATGCACTCTACGGCTCGGTAGATGAGGTGTATAAAGTCTATTATGATGTGACGAATGCGGATATTAATTACTGTCCAGCGATAAAGTTCACAGAAATCCCTGGATGGCTGGCGAAGAAACGCAAAACTCCGGCACAGGAAACAGCACAACTTTAATGCAGAAGCAGCGGCTGGCAGAGTTGATTTTGAGGGGTAATGCTGTATAATTAGAAGTAATTGGAGGCCATATGGAGAGAACTAAGACGAAACCAAACTGGGGGATAATTGCAGGGTTTACTTGTCTGCTGGTGATAGCGTGCGGAACCACTTGGACAGCGACGTCGCAGTATTTCACGAAACGTGAGCCAGCTAGCTCGGAAGAAGTGAAGCTAGCCAAGCTACCAAAACCAGAGGTGGCCGAGGGTCTGCGCGGCGAGCAGTTCGGAGTAGATAAAAATATTGATGAGACTACAATCGATAAGTATTTAGGACGAGAAGACTCGGTATATCGCGATATGCGTATGCTAAAAGACCCCGGAAATTATGAGGCGATCGGTGGTGATTCTTATCTGTCAGGATTCGTGAAAGGATTCGAGGTGGTTCCCTATCCGTACATCGTGAACGTGAGCGGGCTACCTGCCGAGGTGGGCGATAGCTACACGGGCAAGACGCTGTTCACGCAAGATAAAGATGGAAATTATGTCGCGAATTACAAAGAATCGATGCAGATCTTGGAAGATTTGTTCCCGAAGGATAAAAACATCTTCCTGATGTGTGGCGGCGCGGGCTACGCAGGAATGACAAAAAATATGCTAGTCAAGCTGGGCTGGGACGCGGATAAAATTTATAACGTGGGCGGATATTGGTACTATGAGGGCGACAATAATGTCGAAGTCAAAACGACGCGAGACGGCGAGACAGTGTATGACTTCTGGAAAGTACCATACCATGATATCGATTTCACGACACTGCATGAGGTGACGAAAAAATGAGTAAAAAGCTGGTGGCGAGTATAGTTGCTGGAGTTGTGGTGGTAGCAGCAATAGTTGCGGCGGTATTGCTGTGGCCACGAAGGTTCACGTTAGATACGGCGTATTATGGCAAAAGTGCGTTTAGCGAAATTGACGCGGAGCAGCTCCGGGAGCTGATTGAGCAGAAGAAATCTTTTGCGTTGCTGATCTATCAGCCATCTTGTCAAGCCTCAGAAGATTTTGAAAAGGTCTTGGCGGATTTTAGCGAGAAAAAGCAAGTCCGCTTCGAGAAGATTAGCTTCTCGACAGTGAAGAAAACAGGACTAATAGAGGGTCTGAAGTATTACCCGTCGGTGGCGCTGTATTATGACGGTAAACTGGTGGATTTCTTGAGAACTGACGATGATGAGGATCTAGCGGCATATCAGAGCGAGGCTGGGTTCGCAGAGTGGTGGGGGAAGTATATCAAAGAGTAGAGCGTAAAGGATTGCCAATGAGATCCACAGCGTGAGGATAAGCCATAAAAGCCTCGTGGTTTGGCGGTTTTAGAAAAATAATCCCTAACGGGATTTGTTTTATATATGGTGAGTCGGGAGGGACTCGAACCCTCGACACCCTGCTTAAGAGGCAGGTGCTCTAACCAGCTGAGCTACCGACCCAAGTTGTTAACTTTCTTTATTATACCACTTCTATTGAGAAAAATAAATAGTGAAATTGGGGATTTTTGAGGAAAATTGGCAGCTAGCGAAGAATAAATAACATTTTTGTTAGATTCAGGCATGGCGAACGGAATTATTATATAATCAAATCATGGGTAATTATGTAGAAGTGATCAAAGCGGCGATTTTGTGGTTCCCCTTCGTGGCACTCATTATCACTTTGCCTTTCGTGCTGACACAATATCATAAATACGGCTCAATATCAGTCTGGAAGACATTTATGGTTTACGGGTTGATGCTGTATCTGACGTGTGCATTCTTCTTGGTAATTTTGCCTTTACCTAGCCGCGACGAAGTGGCTGCGATGACGACGCCGCGGACGCAGCTCGTACCGTTCAAGTTTGTGGCGGATTTCATACAGAAAACTTCGTTTCGAATAGACGACGTGCAGACCATCTTGCCAGCAATAACTGAGTCGTATTTCCTAGTGCCACTATATAATATATTGCTGACGCTGCCGTTCGGGATGTTCCTGCGATATTATGGCAAGATGAGCCTAAAGCGCGTCATGCTGATGAGTTTCGGGCTGAGCCTGTTTTTCGAGATCACACAACTGACGGGGCTCTTCTTCATCTACCCGCGCGGCTATCGGCTATTCGACGTGGATGATTTGATCCTGAATACGCTGGGAGGAGTGCTGGGATATTTCGCGGTAGGGCCGCTGCTAAGAATTTTGCCAGATCCGGACAAGGTGAACTTAGAGGCGAGAGAGAAAGCTGGTACAGTATCAGGGTTCAGGAGAACCACGGCACTCGTACTGAATTTCGTATGCTGTACGATACTGGCAACTATCTTTAGCTTGCTCCTACCAAGTGGCTCTGATACGCAAATGGTTTTCCCGATGACGGCGATACTATATTATCTAGTACTGCCCTCGGCAATGGGCGGGAGCACGCTAGTGGAAAAGTTTTTGCACTTGAAAGTGGTAGGCATGGACGGCGATTTCAACATCTGGCGGATGTGGCTGAGGAAGATAATGTTCGTGCTGATATATGTTGCGACACCGTTCGTAGTGACAGTATTGATAAATAACCTCGTAGTGCTAGATGTGTGGCACGAGATATTCTTGCTGGGAGTGGCGGCGATAGTCGTGACCTATGATTTGATAAGTGGTCTAAAATATCTCTTCACGACAAGAATGATGCTGTACGAAAAGGCGGGTGAAACGAAGATGGTGAGTACAATAGGGGCGGCTGAGTAGCTGTAGATGTGGGGCTAAGTATAGTTATTTGGCGACGCAACGGATAGCTCTACCAATGTACTGATAGCTACGCCCAGCAGGAGATAGCATACTATCGTTATAGAAGGCTAGATATGCACGGACTGCAGAATCTGGATAGAACGTCCCCGACCACCAATATCCCCCTTGGCCAGCATAATCGATAATGTCAGACCCAATGAAGCCTGACGGGATAAGAAAGGTAGGGTAAACCATAATTTTGGTAAGGTAATTCTCGTCATTGATTCCTTCTTTATTGAAGAGGTCACCAAAAGCGCCGTTAGGCGGTAAAACCCAGCCTTTAGGACAGAGGCTACCTCTGGACTGCCCGTTTATTAGATTGTCGTTTGTACCGGCCGTTGCAGCGCTCCAAGAGTAGAAATTACCAATGAGGTAGTGAGCATCATAAGTAATACCATCAAGAGAGTTGTCAATGGCAGTAGATGTGTTGAGAAGGTTAGAAGCAGTATAAGTGTCGTCTACCTCTCGCCACTGTTCACTACAACTTGATAAGCTAGTTAAGCCTGAACCACAACTAGCGAGTTGGGCTGAGGGATGTAGATAAAGGTAGTTGCCGGGGTCCCAAGATTGTGTAATAGTTGCATCAGTGTCGACAGCGCTAAAATCTCCGGTAATAGTAGCGATGGGTGGGCGCTGGCTAGCAGCATTCCAATCTTGAGCAAGATCACTGTCAATGGCTTTGAGCCCATCTGCTGTAATATCAAGGTCAAGATTTTGCGTCATCCAACATTTACCGTCGGCAAGTTTAGCTATCCAGTACTGCTTACTATCTCGGCTATCAATCAGCTGCTTTGAGTCTCCGCTAGCGGCGCCTGCACATATTTCCGATGTCATATCTTGCATACGCCCTATAGTATCCCAAGTTAGTTTGACTGCATCCGCCGCTACACTCACCATCGCCTTCGTAGTATAGTGATCAGAAGGTTTATTAGCATTGATTTTGGCTGCAAAGGTGAGCTTAAGATTATATGTACCATCAGCTAGATTAGTAGCAGAAGAGTACTGTGGAGTAGTAGAAGTACCATAGGCTGGAAGAGAGTTATAGCTCATGCTTGAGTTATCTACGCTGGTTTCCCCTAAAGCAAATCCCCAAGTATTATCACCAAAACCATTTTCATCAGTAGCAGTAGGGATCTTATTATTGCCCACTGGAGCAATCGTGGCTTTGTTCGCTGTGCCGGTGAGCTCGGTAGTGCCATTTTCGGCAGCTTGAACACTTACATAGAACCGGTTGATTTTCTTAGTATCGATTTTTAGATTATTGCTGATATAACTTATTAAGCCCGGCTCTACATTAGTACTTACAATATCTCCAGAGTTTAATTCTGTACCATTATTGCTAATAGTGAGAGAAATACTGGAATAGTCAGTGGGATTGGCCGTCACTGTTTCTGCGTGCGCAGGATTGGTTGTGCTTGTGGCGGGGTTGAAAATAATTCCTAATCCCAAAAGGAGAGCTAAGCTACATCCTACTGGCACTATATAGTTTGGTCGGTCAGTGATTTTGCTATAAGAGTTTGTTTGTCGGCGAGAGCGGGTCAGAATTGCGTGAGCAGTACCTGAGGTAGTACTACCTTTCTCGCAATGATGAGAGCTCTCCCGAAACTCGTTAGCAAAATCATGACCGACCTTACTATTCGAGATGTCGCCAGCAGAATTGTAGCTACGCCTTGCTATACCTAGATTAGAAAGCCATCGGTAGAAATAAGTACTTTTACTATGAAGCATATTGTTCTTTGCAGTACCGTATTTGCAATCTACGCCACTGCTAGATGTAAAAGTTGATGGTTTTCTCTTCTTGTGTAGCATGGCAGCCCTCCTTTTGGTTAAAACTGAGCCTAGAGCGCCGCTTGTCTACGTTGCGTCACCGACATAAACAAAACGACACCGTAGCAGGTGTCTAAGCCTTTTGCAATCGTACTAGCAGTGCTAGTCCGTTGGCTACGGTGCCGTTTTATAACTAGCACTACCACTTATACGATTGCAAATATAAAAGCTTAGACGATACTATTATAGCATATACTTTTCTTTTTGTGAGAAAAACACGCTCAAAAAATAAAAATTTTGCTCATGGATCCGCGGAATATACTCACAGAGCGAAGAAGCTTACCATGAGAAAGTAGCAGCTTGTTGAGCAGAATAACAGAGGAAAATGTGGCATTTTTGGATCTTGCTTGTAAAAACCGCAAACTTAAGAGTAAGTTTCGTAAATATAGGAGTATGATGCTAAATCTTGCTCACGAGCGCGCGAAGTTTACTGGGAAGTATGTTATAATATATGGTATGTTGATTCGTGAAAATGTGCCAATTGCGGGGCTGACGACAATGCGACTGGGCGGGAACGCGCGCTATGTCGTAGAGGTAGAGACGCCGGAGGATGTGCCAGAGGCGTACCGTTTTGCAGAAGAAAAAAATCTGCCGGTCTGGGTGATGGGGGGCGGAGCGAATACGATTGGGCGCGATGAGGGGTACCCTGGCGTGGTGATTTTGAACCGGATTAGGGGGATTTTCACGGAGATTGACGAAGAAGAAATCGAGATTGAAGAGATTAACGCGGAGCTGTTCGGCGAGGAGGAGCTGACCGTGCGGGCGATGGGGGGAGAAGTGTGGGACGATCTAGTGCAGGAGGTATGTGCGCTGGGATACTCGGGGGTAGAAGCGCTGAGTCTGATACCCGGGACGGTGGGGGCGGCACCGGTGCAAAATATCGGTGCATATGGGCAGGAGTTGTCGCAGAGCGTAGAAGCAGTGGAAGTGTTTGACACGAAGACAAAAGAGTTCACTACGCTAGAGAAGTCCGAGATGGGGCTAGGGTACCGGAAGTCGAGATTCAACAGCGGCGAAGATGTGGGGAGATTCTTTGTGGTGGCGGTGGCGTTGAAGCTAAAACGGAAACAGCTGGAGCCGCCATTCTATAATTCCCTGCAGCGATATTTGGACGGGCATGATATTCATGACTATTCGCCACGATCGATCCGGCAGGCGGTATGTACGATACGGAACGAGAAACTACCCGACCCAGAAAAGCAAGCGAGCGCGGGAAGTTTCTTCAAGAATATATTTCTGGATAAGCAGGGCGTAACTGAGGCGGAAGCGAAGGGCGTACCGATATGGAAAGATACGGGCGGTAGCGGGAAGATAAATGCAGGGTGGCTAATCGAAGCCTGCGGTCTGAAAGGCAAGGAGCTCTATGGGTTCCGCGTGAGCGAGAAAGCTTCCTTGGTATTGATAAACGAAAGTGCGAAAAGCTATGCAGATCTGGCAAAAGCGCGAGCAGAGATAGTCGCGACGGTGAAGCAAAAATACGGCTACACGCTGGAGCAAGAGCCGGTGGAGATGCCGATAGAATAGAAAGAGGAACGATGAAGAGCTTAAATGGAGCAGAATTAGCGGGATATATTAAAGAAAATCAGGCACACGCAGTGCGGAGTTTGCGGGCGCGGAAGATTACGCCGAAGCTGGTAATCATTCGCAACAGCAAGAATCCGGTGATCGAAAAGTATGTGCAGCTGAAGCAGCAGTACGGCGAAGACATCGGAGTCGTGGTGGAGGATTGGCTGCGCGAGGACGTCGGTGCGGCGATCGCAGAGGCAAATAAAGATGCCCAGGTCGATGCGGTGATAGTGCAGCTGCCGCTGGAAGGCGAGACGGCAGAAAACGTCGACGAGCTGCTTGGACAGATCGCACCAGAGAAAGATGTGGACGGCCTGGGAGTGCGGGCGGAGTTTGAGTCGGCGACGGCGACGGCGATCAACTGGCTTTTAGCGGGATACAACATTGACCTGGAGCAAGCTAGAATCGCGCTGGTGGGGCACGGTAGGCTGGTGGGGGCGCCGCTGGAGAAAATGTGGAAGAACTCGGGATACGACGTAACGGCGTTCGGCAGGGGTGATGATCTGAGCGAACTCGTAAATTATGACGTAATCGTGAGTGCGACGGGAGCGCCACACTTAATCACTGACGAGATGGTGAAGACGGGGGCGGTGGTAGTAGATGCTGGCACGGCGAGCGAAGGCGGGGTCTTGGTCGGCGACGTGAGCGACGAAGTACATGCGCGAGAAGATCTGACGGCGATTACACCGAAGATTGGCGGCGTCGGACCGCTAACTGTGACGTCGCTGTTTGAGCATGTGGTGATTGCGGCGCAGAAGTAAGATTAGAGCTTGTTGCTTTTGCCAAGATTGCAACGCTCGCAGAGAGTTTGTAAGTTTCCCATTACAGTCTTGCCGCCTTTGGAAACTGGGATGATATGATCAACATGAAGTTTGGCGCCATCTTGAGCAGATGCGCCACAAATGCAACATCGGTAGTGGTCCCGTCTAAGGACATTGTAGCGAATGCTATCACTCATAAGAGAGCGTTCGTATTTCGCGCTGATGACGTAGTTTTTGTGTTGACGCCAAATGTCGTAAACAGTCGATAGATCTTCAAAATTAAAGGTGTTGCGTTTTTCATAATAATTACGACCTTTAGGACTTTGATAATAAACTTTTAGTTTTAATTTGATACTGTATGGGATAGGAAGAAGATGTTTCTTGATTAAGATTGGCTCATATTTGAGGAACTTCTTCTCGCTTATTTTTTGAGTTTTGATTTTGTCTGAGCTAGTCTGAACACTGTTGTTATGTAAATCTGCAAGGTAGTTATCGTACAGAACCTTATTCGAGACTGCAATGGCGATGTCGCTGCGTAAACTATCCAGGTCGTTTTCTATATGATATAGGATCACCTCTTGTGCGCCGGTTTTCTGGAAACTTTTGTAAGATTTAGTGGGGTGAATAACTTGGTGAATAGGTTGACCAATTGTCTGGAACTTGTAGGATTGATTGAGATTTCGTAGTGTTTTGTAATTCTCACTAACAGCAGCAACTTTTTTCAGAATACAGTGGCGATAAAGTGCGCGAAAAATAAGTATGGGGCCCACAATAGCCACTATAATAACTGCGATAACGATATAATCTGTGTCCGTAAGCATGACTTAGTCGCGTTTTAGCATAACCGTGAAGGCTTCGGAAGGGATGTCAATCTTGCCGAAGCGTTTCATGCGGGCTTTGCCTTTTTTCTGTTTCTCAAGAAGCTTGGCTTTACGATCACGATCGCCAGTGTGAATCTTCACGGTGACATCTTTGCGGTAAGCACCGATCGTCTCGCGGGCGATAATTTTAGCGCCGATAGCAGCCTGGAGAGCAACCTCAAAGTTCTGGCGAGGGATAACTTGCTTGAGTTTCTTGGTGATTTCTCGGCCGAGCGCATCAGCTTCGCTGCGGTGACACATGATACTAAGTGCGTCTATACGGTTGCCAGCAACGAGAAAATCGAGACGGACGAGGTCTTCGGGGCGATAGTCGGAAAGTTCGTAGTTAAAACTGGCATAGCCAGAAGTGATGGACTTGAGCTGGTCGTAAAAATCAGTGAGGAGATTCGCCATCGGAGCTTCAAAATCAATCACCGCGCGATCTTCAATATAGCTGAGATTAGTCTGATGACCGCGCTTCTCGTTGATGAGATTTAGCACGCCGCCGATCATACTCTGAGGGAGAATAATCTCACCCTTGACCCATGGCTCGCGAATCTCGAGGATGGTGGACTGGTCGGGGAGATCGGAAGCGGAACGAATGTTGAGGTCTTCGCCGTCAGTAGTAGTGACTTCGTAGTTCGTAGAGGGGTTCGTGACGACAAGGTCGAGACCAAACTCACGCTCGAGACGTTCACGGATAATATCCATGTGCAAGAGACCAAGAAAGCCGATACGCAGGCCGAAGCCTAGCACGGGCGAATTCTCGGGCTCAAAATGAAGCGCAGAATCGGACATGGCGAGCTTCTCAACGGCGTCTTTTAGGTCTTGGTACTGATCGTTGGAAACTGGGAAAAAGCCAGCATAAACGAATGGCAAAACGTTTTTATAGCCAGGGAGCGGATGAGAGGCGGGCTGCTTCGCGAGAGTGACGGTGTCGCCGACTTTGGCTTCGCGAGTGGTCTTGAGATTCGTGACGATGTAGCCAATCTCGCCTTCGCTGAGGCTAGACGTGGGCGACATCTTCGGCTTTAGTACGCCGACTTCGAGAGCAAGCCCATTAGTATTCGTGGCCATCATTTTGATCTCGGCGTTCTTATCAATAGTGCCTTCAAAAACTCGAATGTAGAGTACGACGCCGCGATAATCGTCGAAATAAGAGTCGAAAATCAGCGCACGGGCGGCTGGTTTTTGTCGTCGCTCCGACTTTTCTCGGGTCGCGTCGCCGACGCCCGTCGTCACGGGGTCGACGCGCTCGTCCTCCGGCGCTGTCGCTTCAGGCCTGGCGTCATCTCGGAAGATAAAATGAATTTTATCTTCTCTCGATTCCTTGGCCTGGACGTGAGTCCGGATTCCCTCGAAAAGCGGGTTGACGACTCCTTCAGCCGCTCGCGGGGCGGGAGCAGTCTCAATAATGCGGTCGAGGATCTTGTCGATATTGTAGCCGGTCTTAGCGGAGACGGGGATGATGTCGTCGGTAGAACAGCCGAGGAGATTGACAATCTGAGCGGAGACTTTCTCGACGTCGGCGGCAGGAAGGTCAACTTTATTAATGACAGGGATAATGTATAGATCCTGCTCAAGGGCGAGGTAGACATTGGCGAGAGTCTGTGCCTGGATGCCCTGAGTTGCATCAACCACTAAGACGGCGGTCTCAACGGCTTGAAGCGAGCGAGAAACTTCGTAAGAAAAGTCGACGTGCCCGGGAGTATCGATAAGATTGAGCTGGTAGCCTTGCCACTGCATTTGCACGGGAGTGAGCTTGATCGTGATACCCTTCTCGCGCTCAAGATCCATGGAATCAAGGAGTTGGGATTTCATCTCACGGGTGGAGACAGTGTGCGTGAGCTCCATCATGCGGTCAGCGATGGTAGATTTGCCATGATCAATATGCGCGATGATGCAGAAATTCCGGATATTTGACTTGTTCATAGTATTTATATTATAGCATGATTTTGGTATAATATATAGTATTATGACGGAGAAACTCTTGGCAGTATCGGGTGGGGTGGACTCGATGACGATGTTGGACATTTTCTGGAATTGTGATGATATAATGGTGGCACATTTTGACCATGGCACGCGTGAGTCGGCAAGAACCGATGCAGAGTTCGTAAAACGGCAGTCATGGGAAAAGGGTCTGGAAATTGCGATGGGAGCTTCGCAGTTGGGTGAAAACATATCGGAAGAAGTAGCACGGGAGAGCCGATATAGGTTCTTGCGCGAAGTGGCGACAGAGCAAAAGGCGGAGATTTACACCGCACATCATTTGGATGATTTGGTGGAGTCGGTGGCGATCAACATACTAAGAGGGACTGGCTGGCGAGGTTTAGCGGTGCTAGATGCAGCAGGGGTAAGGCGGCCGTTTTTAGAGCCAGAGCTTTTGCCGGCCGCGATGCTAGAAGAGACTTTGGACGAGCCTTGGGATAAGCAGGCGGTACTGAGATATGCCGCAGAACATCGGGTGATTTTCCGTGAAGACCCGACGAACGGGTCGGATAATTACTTAAGGAACCGTTTACGACCGAAACTGCGGAGCTTTAAGCAAAAACGAACGATTTACGAATTATGGCAGCGGCAGAAGGCCTTGAAACGGGAGATCGATGCGCTAGTGGCGGAGATATTGCCGGCTCCGGGCGAGGCTTGGGAGAGAGCGTGGTTCACTAATATGGACAAAAAAGTGGCGCTGGAACTACTGAGGGCAGGGACTTTGCGCGCGGGGGTGTCGGCGACGCGGCCGCAATTGGAAAAATTCTACCAAGCAATTCTGGACTACGCGCCAGGAAAATACTTCAACTTGCCGGGAGATGTACTAGTGAAAATTGGGAAAACAGAGTTCGCGCTGTAAAACTGGCTAATTCCCCGCTGAGTAATGTGTAATGATATTAGCCCTAGGCTAACGCAATTACGCAACTAATTAAAAGGTATGATATAATGAGTGCAGTTTAAGTGGAGTTGTTATGATTACGAAAGCAATTATTCCCGTAGCAGGCTGGGGGACGCGGCGTTTGCCGATAACGAAGGTGATCGAGAAGTCGATGTTGCCGGTGGGCAATCGGCCATTGGTAGACTACTCGGTGCAAGAGCTGATTGCGGCGGGCGTGACGGATATTTACATGGTGATTTCTAACGTGGAGCCATGCCAAGTGAAGGCGTTTTATCAGGACAATGCGGCGCTGAATCAATATCTAACTGACCGCGGTAAAGAAGACCGACTGAAGCTCGCAAAGACTCTACCAGAAAATGTGAAAGTCCATTATTTGTCGCAAGATCCGTCGGGAAAATACGGTACGGCGGTGCCGATTGCGATGGTGGTGGAGGAATATAATATTGATGAACCGGTGCTAGTGTTCATGGGCGATGATTTTATCTGGAATCCGGGCGGGGAGTCTTGCGCAAGCGCGCTACTCAAAACTCTGCAAAATGACAACGAATCGGCGATTTTTGGGGCGGAAGTACCACGAGAAGAAGTGGATAAATATGGTGTTTTCTCGGTAGAGAACGGCCTACTGACACAGGTAGTGGAAAAACCGAGACCGGAAGATGCGCCGTCGAACCTAGTGAATGTGAGTAAATATGTGATGTCGCCGGAACTGTTGCGAGAAATCGTAGAATATGTAAAAACGCATGACTTCGGACCGAAAGACCAAGAGTATGTAGTGACGGACCCGATCGATAGCTACATCAAGAAGGGCGGGATCATGCATGTCGCGACGACGGACGGCGAATACTTGGACGGCGGAACACTGGAGGGTTGGCTGCACGCGAACAATGTCGTTGCGCGAAGCGGAAAGTAGCTATCGGTTTGTTTGCTAATGTTCCCCTTGTGAGTTCGCTCAGGAATATATCATGACATGAATAATTGCTTTAAGCAAGAGCGGGTTCAGGGCGATTTTAGGAGATTTTACGGATATTTTATTCATTCTGTGATATAATAATAGAATGAAAAAGTCATTCACAGAACCAAGTTATCAAGAGGCAATTGGACGCGTAGTAGAGCGTTTGCGCCTGGAAAAGGGCTGGACACAGACACAGCTGGCCGAAGCGATTGGTAGTAGTCAGTCGGCGATTCATCGTATTGAGAAGGGTCGGCAGAATATTTCGCTGGATTTGACGAAAAAATTGTCACGAGCACTGGGTGGGCAGATTTTATCGGTGAATGACGCAGTATCCCAGAGCTATCGAATCAACGGCGGGCGCGAACTGCACGGCGAAGCAACAATCAATACGAGCAAGAACGCTGCAGTGGCGCTGCTTTGCGCTTCCCTGCTCAACAAGGGTACTACGACTTTTAAGCATTTGGCTCGGATCGAAGAGGTGTTCCGGATCATTGAAGTACTAGAGTCAATCGACGTAAGATGTCGCTGGGTGAATGATAATCGAGACCTAGAAATTACGCCGCTAAACGAATTGAAGTTGAAGCAAATTAACGTTGAGGCAGCGCGTAAGACGCGGTCGATCTTGATGTTCATGGGACCACTACTGCATAAGTTCAAGAAATTTCGCTTGCCATATGCGGGCGGGTGCACGCTCGGAACGCGCACGATTGAGCCACATTTGCGAGCGCTGTCGGAGTTCGGGCTGGAAGTGGACGCGGCGAGCTGTAGCGGCTTCTACGAGACAACTGTAGATGAACAGAAAGTACGCAATGAGCAGCTGAAGGCGCAACGCTCGGTAGAATCGGTACGGTCGGCTTATCCACCGAAAAAAATCGTGCTGATCGAGCGGGGTGATACGGTGACGGAAAATGTGCTAATGGCGGCAGCGCTGTATCCAGGCGAAACAACGGTGGTGGGCGCATCATCGAACTATATGGTACAGGACCTATGCTTCTTTTTGGAGAAATTAGGTGTGAAAATTCGTGGGATTGGCTCGACAACTTTGACGATTCGTGGAAAAAGTGAAATCGACATGGATGTCGAATATGCGCCGGCGGAAGACCCGATCGAAGCAATGTCCTTCATTGCGGTAGCGCTGGTGACAAAATCTTGCTTGACGATTCGGCGAGCGCCGATTGAGTTCTTAGAGATTGAACTGGAAATTCTTAAAAGTATGGGTGCGAAAATTGACCGTTCGCCAGAGTATTATAGTGCGAACGGACGCACGCGCTTGGTAGATTTGAAGATTCACAAGGCGGAGCTCACCGCACCGACTGATAAAATTGCGCCGATGCCGTTCCCAGGGTTGAACATTGATAATTTACCATTTTTCTCGGTGATTGCAGCGACGGCAAAAGGGCGCACATTAATCCATGACTGGGTGTTCGAGAACCGTGCGGTATATGTGACGTACCTGGAGAATTTGAATGCAAGAGTGGAGCTACTAGACGCACACCGAGTATATATTGAAGGTCCGACGAACTGGAGAGCGTCAGAATTAGTGGCACCTCCAGCGCTCAGGCCGGCAGTAGTAGTGATGATTGCGATGCTCGCGGCGCCAGGTACGTCAATTCTGCGGAATATCTATTCAATTAACCGCGGGTATCAAGATTTTGCGGCGCGATTAAATCAACTTGGCGCGGATATTAAGCCACTTTTGGAAATTTAGGAAGAAAATTTGACGAAAATATGCAAATTTAGGAGATTTTGCGTCTATTGATTGGTGCTTATGCTAAGTTAAGCAGAGCAGAATGGATTTTTATCATGCATGTGCTTGCGCCTAAGTGAGCGAGTGTGGTATAATGCCGGATTTTTGCGAAAAAGTGCTGCAAGAGATTGTGTTCATGCTAGTGCTTGTAGTTTTGGAAAAATTTGTTATATGATGAGGCTAGACGAGGAGTTTTCGTAAGTCAGACTCGAGATTCTTGCGTAAACCTGAGTTAGAGATGTTATAATTATATTAATAAAGAAGAGGTAATATGACGAAAAAGGATATGAAACCAGAGAATAGCGACAATTCCGGAAAGAAGCAGGCTCTAGATCTCGCAATTCAGCAAATCACGAAACAGTTCGGTACGGGCGCGATTATGAAATTAGGCGATACGCGCAAAATCGATGTGGAACTTTTGCCTTCAGGCTCACTATCGCTCGACTTAGCACTAGGTGGTGGGTACCCGAAGGGGCGAATTATCGAAATCTACGGGCCGGAATCTTCTGGTAAAACTACTTTGGCACTGCATGCGATCGCTGAGATACAGAAACAAGGTGGGCAGGCAGCATTCATCGATGCGGAACATGCGCTAGACCCAGCTTATGCAAAGAAGATTGGCGTAGATACGGATAATCTGTTCATCTCTCAGCCAGATAATGGCGAGCAGGCGTTGGAAATTTGTGAGACCTTGGTGCGTTCGGGTGCGGTAGATCTGATCGTGGTGGACTCGGTGGCGGCTTTGGTGCCGCAGGCAGAGATTGACGGTGATATGGGTGAAGCGCAGATGGGCTTGCAGGCAAGGTTGATGTCGCAGGCGATGCGAAAGCTGACGGGCATCATCTCCAAGTCGAAGGCGACAGTAATTTTTATTAACCAGATCCGTATGAAGATCGGCGTAATGTTTGGCAACCCAGAGACTACGACTGGCGGTAATGCGTTGAAGTTCTATGCGTCAGTGCGGATGGACATTCGCAGAATTGGGCAGATTAAAAATGGTGATGATATTGCTGGGAACCGCACGAAGGTGAAGATCGTCAAGAATAAGATTGCGGCTCCGTTCAGGACGGCAGAGTTCGACATCATGTATAATGAAGGCATCAGCAAGACAGGAGATATTATAGATATCGCCGTACAGAAAGGCATTATCGAGAAAGCGGGCGCATTCTTGAAATACAAAGGTGAGACTCTAGCGCAAGGGCGAGAAAATGCGAAAGAGTTGTTGAAGTCTGAACCGGAGCTGATGAAAGAAATTGAGCATCAAGTAAGGGTGGCGGCGAAATTGGACTCGGACGAAGAGGCTCCGGCCGAAGGCGAAGACGAAGCTGACATCACACAAGAATAATGCTAAAAATCGAAGGTCTATATGATAATGCTGATCTCCACGGCGGCACCGCAAGGGAAGCCGTGGAGAAAGCTGAAACGCTAACAATCACTCAGCTAACTTCTGGCGTACGGGATCAAAACCGAGTAAATGTTTTTGTGAACGGGAAGTTCAGCTTCTCTCTAGATGCGAGACAAGTGGTGGACCTGGGGGTGAAAGTCGGTAAGCAGATCACAACAGAAGAGCTGGCTGAGCTGCAGGCGGCGTCAGAATTCGGCAAACTCTACCAGAGATCTCTAGAATGGGTATTGACACGACCACGCTCGGTATGGGAAACGCAAGACTACCTGAAACGTCGGCAGCTAAAACGCGCTCAATTAAACCGAAAATGTGCTCACGACGAGCTAAAACCATTGCCAGAAATCCAGACATCGGCGATCGAGCTGGTAATGGAACGTTTGATAGAGCGAGGATACGTAGATGATCTAAGATTTGCGGAGTATTATGTAGAAAATCGCTTCACGAAGAAAGGGATTAGTACGAAACGCTTAAAAATGGAGCTAGCTAAAAAGCATATCGCCGGTGATATCATAGACCAAGTGATGCAGGATTCGGCGCGCAGCGAAGAAGGCGAGCTGAGGAAAATGATCGAGAAGAAGCGAGCACGCTATGACGACGAGAAGCTTCTAGCATATCTCGTGAGGCAAGGGTTCGATTATCAGCTGGTAAAAGACACAATTAGTGCGCTGAATCAGAGCGAAACATAAGTAGTTTGGTCATTATTTTGATATAATAAAGTAATGAAACCTTTACTAAGGTCTAGTTTGGATTCCATAGTGAGCTCGCTAGCACCGATTCTATCATGGCTACTGTTAGGAGTGATTCTTGATGATTCCCTAGCGAATGTCTATGCGATTACGGTGCCGATACAATGCTTAATGGACGCGCTGATTGCGATATTTGGTGACGGGGCCAATATTAGCCGCTACCGAGACAAAGATAAGCACGCCACTGATAATGGTATTTTCTGGGGGATTGTAGTTTCTGGAGTGATTAGTGCGTATTTACTATTGAATTGCGATGCGTATATTAACTTCATGAATATGGAGCCGGAAATTTACCATACATTCTGTATTTATTCTTTGATACAGATTTTCTGCCAGACCGTACTGTTTTTAAATCTCAATAAGCTCTACTATCGCAATAAAAACAAAGAGGCGAATAAGATCGTAGCATGGTACAACTTGATTAGCTTCGTGGCACTGATCGGTACAGCCTTATTGACGAGAAGTCAGCTGGTGGCGGCAAGCGTTGCAAGCGGCGTATTACTGCTGATGGTGGCGATACTAACATTTAGGACGATTTCGAAAATTACATTTAGACTGAACCTGAGACGGTGGTTTCGCTACGACTCGGCGACCTGCATGGACTATTTCATGATGTTTTTCGTGTATCTGTTTGGGTTTAGTAATTCATTCCAATTTGGTGAGGAATATGTGACGGCGATTACGTTTAGTAGTCTCGTGACGGACACACAGTGGGATGCGACAGATGCGATTGATCTGGTAGCAAAGGTGGACCTTGCGAAGCATAAGTTCAATATGAAGAAGCAAATTAAGGACGCATTGAAGTTAAACTTTGGGCTAATATTGACGGTACTATTAATGTCAGTGATCTTATATCCGGTCTACCAGCCAAGCATTTTGATAGCGGGGATTTTGATCGGGCTACATATTCTGGATTTCTTAACAGATCCAATCGCGCGGATACGGATGTGCTTCCTACAGTTGGAGGACTCTGCGGCGAAAAACACAGGAAATAAACTTGTAGCATCAGCGATACGGCTGGCGATGTCTTTCTTGCCGACGCCGTATTGTACGATTATTGGTCAGATTAGTGCTGCGACTTATGAATACGGCTACTCAGCGATCAATTATCGTCATTATAAACGGCGACATCAACTGAGAAAAATGCCGGCCCTTGCAACTTTGCCGGTCGACAAATCGGATTAGTTCGCTAACGATATCTGATAAAACTTATGCTTGATATGATATAATAAGAATATGTTAATTAATGGCTCGAAATTAGTTGGTTGTCCGATTCTAAGTTTACACGTAGGTGGGGAAATCGCAAAAGTGGTCGAGCCAATACTTGACCCGAATAGTTTGAAGATTATTGGTTTCAAACTAGAAGGCAAGATGATTCGCGATGAAGTGGGGGACGTGCTACCGATAGAAAGTGTGCGGGAATTTTCGCGGATGGGCATGATCGTGGATTCGATAGATGAGTTCGTAGATGAAAACGAAGTTGTGCGACTGAAGAAGATCCTAGATTTGAATTTTTCTTTACCAGGACTGAAAGTTGTCACACGGAAGGGTGCAAAGCTTGGGAAAGTCGAGGACTATACGGTAGATATTGATGGCTGGTATGTGCAGCAAATCGTCGTGCAGCGGCCAGTCTTCAAGGCTTTCTTTGACCCGGAACTCATAATACCGCGGAAACAGATCGTAGAAGTGGATGATTATCAAGTAGTTGTGAAAGATGAGCATGAAAAAGTAAAAAGTAAAGTCGAGAAAGTCGAGCCGGCGCAGTTCATTCCGAATTTCGTAAATCCCTTCCGCGAGCCGGATTTCGCAAACGAAAAAGAAACAAGAGAGTAATAACGCTTTTGAACTGGCGCCAAATTGGTGGTTATAGGCGTGACTATTTGAGTTTGATAAGCGGTTTCTGCCAGATGGCAGGATAATCTGGTAGACCTAGGAGCGTGGCGATCGTGGCCGCGACATTAGTGAGGCCAGGATTCTTGAGACCGGCAGACTTATATAGTTTAGCATTCTTAGTATTATCGTAGAAAATGCACGGCACAGGGTTCGTAGTGTGGGCGGTCTTAGGATTGCCCTTACTGTCAAGTAGCTCCTCGGCGTTGCCGTGGTCGGCAGTGATAAGCATCATACCGCCTAGAGCGTCGACTTTAGTGGCGAGGCGAGCAAGCTGGATGTCGATAGCCTCCATAGCAGCAACCGTAGGTTCAAGCTCACCGAAGTGACCAACCATATCACCACTCGGGTAATTAAGACGAATAAATTTGATCTTGCCCATTGCTAAAAGTGCGGCATCGGTAATCTCGGCGGATTTCATCCACGGACGCGTGTTGAACGGCTGGGTGTCAGAGAGAATCTCGACTTGGCCTTCGCGAGGCATTTTCTTATAGCTATTACCATTGAAATAGTAGGTAATATGTCCAAACTTGACGGTCTCGGAAATAGCAAGCTGAGAAACCTTGTGCTGGCCCAAGAAGACATTGAGCGGGTCGGAAATTTTGACAGGCGGCACGAGGATATTTTTTGGGACATGTTTATCGGAGTTATACTCGGTGAGACCCGCGAAGTAAATGTCGGGCAGCCAGTTCCCTGCCTGGGCTGGCTTGCTGCTGGGCTTACCGCCAAGCTTCATCTTAGTCTGCGACTTTAGCTCGAGCTTACCGTCCTTTACCTTGGACTCGACGGATGCAGCGCGAGAGATGGGCTTACCTGGAGCATTACGGTCAAACTTATCAAAATCTGTCTCGGTAAAAGCTCGTGCAATCTCGACAGCGCGATCGGCACGGAAGTCGTAATAGATGAAAGCGTCGCCATCTTTGACTTTACCGATGGGGACAACTTTGCGGCCGGCCTTGTTGCTAGAAGCACGAGCCATGATAGCCCGAGCGGCGAGGGCAGAGTGGGCGGCTAGGTCCTCGACAATGACGAAAGTAGGCAGATACTGGTCTTGAATGGTTGGATCTTCGTGGCGGAAAGTACGGATGGCTTCACTAGCGGTTTTAAACATACGCGGAGCTTTACCATGCACCATAGCGTCCCAGCCGCGCTTGACCATACCCCAATCGCTTTCGTAGCGATCAGCCGTAGCCACCATGCGGCCAGTACCAGAAGCGATGCGGAAATCCGCATCGGGAAATTTCTTGCAAAAATGCTCAAGGCGGTCGATATATTTCGGCTCGGATTGTGGCGAAACATCACGTCCATCGAAAATACAGTGAATGCGAACCTTACGAATACCCTCATCGTAGGCCCGCTGAATCATTTTCTCAAGGTGAGAAATATCACTATGCACGCCGCCATCGGAAAAGATGCCAGCAAAATGCAAAGTATGGTCGGAGACTGGCTTACATTTGTCGGCGCCGAGGAACTTCATAGCACCACGCCAGGCCTTTGACTGCCAGATATCGCCAGAGTTAAAGGCTTCTTCTACTTGAGCGACACCCTGCTTGATAATTTGGCCGGAGCCAAGAGCGTTATGGCCTACTTCAGAATTACCCATCTGACCGGGCATGATACCAACAGCTTCGCCAGAAGCCGCGAGCGGGATATTGAGATACTTCAACATGGCATTATCAAGAAACTCGGTGTGAGCCTGGCGCACAGCATTACCGCTGCGCTTGACAGAAAGGCCAACGCCATCCATCACCACTAAAACAACTGGTCCATCGTAATGTAGTTTTTGCATATGGTTTTATTATAGCATAAACGGAAAGAATTAGGCGAAATTAGGCGGGCAGAGAGCTCTAGGCATGAGAAAAGGTGCCGGAAGACACCTTTTCTGCTATTCTATAGATATATCATATATGATATATCTATCAGATGATTTTGGCGTTTTATCTTGATTTTGGCAATTTTATGTTTTATAATATATCATCTATGATATATTACGGGCGAGGGACTTGCTGGGTGATACAGTGGATATTGCCGCCGCCAAGGAGGATCTCGCGAGCATAGATTGGCTCAATCTTCTTATACGGGAAGAGCTCCTGCAGAGTGTCGATCGCGGCTTGGTCGTGCTCATCGTCGAAGACGGGGAGGATAATCGCGCCATTGCAGTTGTAATAGTTGACATAGCTGGCCGGCAAACGATCGCCTTCGTTGCGCGGGAAAGTTCCTTCGACGATGTCGACGCCTTCGGATTCTTCTTTGGTGATAGTAATCGGGTTCGGGACGTGAATCTTGACGACCTCGATTTTGCGACCTTTGGCATCGGTCTCACTCTCAAGATAGTCAAGAGCGGCCTTCGAGCGTTCGTATTGTGGGTCTTCCTCATTGTCTTCCCAAGCGAGAACAACCTTACCCGGAGCGACGAACTGGCAAATATTATCGACATGGCCATTGGTATCTTCGTCCATATAGATACCCTTAGGCAGCCAGAGAACTTTCTCGGCACCGAGGTATTCTTTGAGCTTCTCTTCGATTTCCTCTTTGGTGAGGTCTGGATTGCGCCCAGGATCGAGCAAGCATTCTTCTGTAGTGAGAATAGTTCCCTCGCCGTCGCTATGAATCGAGCCGCCTTCTAGAACGAAATCGCTGAGGCGATAACGGTTCACAGCCTCGATGGCGCACATTTTGGAAGCTACGAGATCGTCTTGATCCCACGGGAAGTAGAGGCCGTTGACGAGACCGCCCCAAGCGTTGAACGCCCAGTCGACAGCACGCATGTTGCCTTGACCATTGATGACGAAGGTGGCGCCGCAATCACGGATCCAAGAATCGTTGTTGGAAATCTCGACGACTTGAACATTAGGCATGTTCATCTCGAGAACGTGTGGGTACTGACCCGGGTTGACACCGACTACGACCGGCTCGTACTTAGCGATGGTCTCGATGACTTCGCGAAAGACGGCTTGGGCATTCTCGGCATTGTTGCGCCAGTTGTCGCCGCGTTCAGGCCACAGGACATAAGTGCAGCGGTGCTCAGCCAGCTCGGACGGCATATAGAAACCATCCTGTTTAGGAGTGCTATCTGTAATTCGCATTATAATTCCTTTCTATGTTTAGGCAGCGCACGGTGTGAGCCATGCGCTACCGGTTGTTTAGCGCGACGCTTTGGCGCGGATGCGCTTGGTTTTTGAAGTTTTGACTTGTTTTTGTTTGCGGCTCATATTCCAGACTAAAATCTCACCGATAATAATGGCAAGAGCAGCGCCGGTAATGAGTGGCCAGTTGTATTCAAACATCTCGAGATTGAACTCTGGGAAGAGTGTGAAGAAGAGCGCGATCAAGATGAGCACGAATGGGACTACGCCAAAGAGAGTAATTTTGATCCGACCACCATTGATCCAGTAACCTTTTTTGACAGCTGGGCCTTTCTTATGAAGCTTGAGAAAAGCCATGAACATGGGTAAGTACGATAGGAGAAGCGTAACAAGACTGAGCGAGAAGAAGGTCCAGAAGAGGTCAGCAGCGTCTGGAAAGAACTGACCGACGACGATGCCGCCGATAGCGATGAGAGCGCCGACGACACCGGTCCAGATCGAGACGACGTAGGGCACACCATTTTTATTGCGCTTGGCCCAAGATTTGGGGAAGGTACCGTCTTCGGCAGCATAAGCGATGACGGAATTGACGCCGAAGTTCCAAGAGGAGATATTAGCGACGAGAGTATAGATAAACATGCCACCGATAACAACCGTGACAGCTTTGATGATGCCAGAGGCGACGCCAATCGCGGTGAGCATGCTGCTGTAGCTGTCGATGAGACCAGAGCTAGCCTGGATTTCTTCAAGCGGGATAGCGACACTGATGCCGAAGGATGCAAGCAGATAGAAGATTGCGATCAGAATGCCACCTATAATGACAGCTTTGGGGATCTCTTTCTTTGGATTGTCCATGTCGTCGCTAAAGGTGGAAACGACCTCAAACCCGAGGAAGTTGAAGATGATTAGCGCAACGAAGCCAAGACCCGTGAAATCGAAACCGCCATCTTCGCCAACCATAGGAAGGAGGTCGGTGAAAGAGTTGATCGGGTTGGCGCTGCCCTGAGTGATCAAAACGTAGATGCCAAGCACGCCAATACCGGCCATGAAAATGAACTTACAGATAGCACCGAGATTAGAAAGCCAAGCACTCTGCGAAATACGCAAGACGCCGAGGACGCTAACTAGCAAGATGTAGCCAAGCTGAATCGCGAGAATCACCGGCCAAGTCATCTCGAAGCCAATCATCTGCAAGAGATAAGTAGTGACGAGATCGGCAAGCGATGCGACCCAGAGAGGGTAGTTCACCCAGTAGAACCAGGCGACACGACCAGCCCATTTCGGACCGAAAGCTTTTTTGACCCAGGTGTACATGCCGCCTTCGGACGGATATTGCGTGCCGAGCTCGGCAGAAATCAAGCCGTAGGGCACGAAGAAGCCAATAAGCATGATGATCCACCAGATGTACTGGGAATTACCAATTGAGGCAGTCGGAGCAACAGCATCGCCAACCAGAATGATACAGACGGTAGCGAGTACGGCGCTAAACAGCCTAAATTTATGTTTTTTATTCTTAGGCATTATTTTCCTCCTTATGCCTTTATTTTATCGTTTGGTGCACGGAAACAGTTCCGTTGGCGCTGAGAGCACAGCATTATCATGCTTTCCCAGTAGCCTTTTTCGCTATTTCATCGAGCGCCTTTTGCGCTACCCCACCAAAATACAAAACTAAACCGCGTTGAGCCGTGAGACGGTTCTCTGCTTGGTCCCAACAGATGGAGGCCGGACCATCCATTACGCTATCGGTCACCTCTTCACCACGCATGGCTGGGAGACAATGCATGAACTTAACTTCAGGATTGCGTGTAGCAGCGAGCATTTCATCATTGACCTGATACTTCGGATAGAACTCGCGCATGTAGACTTCTTTCGGAGTCTCTTTGTCGTAAAGGCCATACCAGACATCGGTGTAGAGGAAGTCGGCACCCTCTAAGACTTCAGGATTATCAGAGACATGCACGCTACCACCGTACATTTGGACATTGGCGCGACCAATCTTGAGGTAATCATCATTGAGCCATTTGGCTGGCGGGGCGTACTGGATGAAATTCATACCCATCTTAGTAGTGATCATCATGAGCGAGGCGCAAACCTGCGTACAATCACCAACGAAGATGACTTTGACTTGATTAAGAGGTTTGTTCTTTGGGAGATGATCGAAGATAGTGATAATATCGCCAAGCTCTTGAGTAGGGTGATTGTAATCGGACATACCGTTGATGACGGGTACGCTAGACTGTTCGGCCAGCTCGACAACATCGGCGTGACGATTAACCCGTGCCATGATAAGATCGACCATGCGGCTAAGGACCTTCGCAGTATCACCAATGCTCTCGTGAGCACCAAGCTGAATTGCACCCGGAGCTAGGTTTAGCGCATGACCGCCAAGCTGTTGCATGGCTACTTCGAAAGAAACCCGCGTACGAGTGGACTTCTGCTCGAAAATCATAGCAAGATTTTTATGAAAAAGAGTCTCTAGGGTGTTGCCAGTTTTAATATAGCTACGCACCGCGGTAGAGACCTTGACCATGTCAAGCATCTCAGACTGATCAAAATTCGTCGTATCGATGTAATCTTTTATGGTCGGGGTTTTATGGGCTAGTTCGTATGGATTATACATAAGCTAATTATATATCTTTTTAAGGATAAACACAAGCGAAGAAGTGGGTGAGAGATGGGAATTGAGAGGAGCAAGGATTGCGAGCGAGAGACAAGAATTGGGACATCTTGCGCAGATAGAGAAGAGTTGTGTGCTATAATTGTGGTATGGGAATTGAGAGGAGCATAGATACCGAAAACCCGCGTCGCGTCCTAGACACGACGGTCGATGAGAACGATCCAGCGGAGCAGGCAGAAGAAGCATCTTTGCGCCCGCTGAGTTTCGCGGATTACATTGGTCAGGAGCATCTGAAGAATAACCTGAAATTAGCAATCGACGCTGTAAAGAAGCGTGATGATGGCTCTACACTCGACCATGTGCTGTTGTACGGTCCGCCGGGGCTGGGAAAGACAACGATGGCGAATATCATAGCGCATGAGCTGGGGGCGAACTTGCGCGTGACGAGCGGGCCAGCGATTGAGCGGGCGGGGGATTTAGCATCAATTTTGACGAATCTACAGAGCGGAGATGTACTTTTTATTGACGAAATCCATCGGCTAAAACGTGCAGTGGAGGAAGTATTATACTCAGCAATGGAAGACTACAAACTCGACATCGTGATTGGGAAAGGTCCGGCAGCGCGATCGGTGAGGTTAGATTTGCCGAGCTTCACCGTGGTAGGGGCAACGACGAAGACTGGTTCCCTGGCAGGACCGCTTAGGGATCGTTTCGGCTTGGTGCATCGGCTAGAATACTATAAAATTCCGGAGATTGAGAAAATTATTACACGTACGGCAAGCATCCTGGGGACGAAGATTGATACAAAAGCGACACAACTGCTATCAACGCGCTCGCGTCTGACTCCGCGAATTGCGAACAGATTGACAAAGCGAGTGCGAGATTATGCAGAAGTAAATGGCGATGGGTATATTAGCGCGGAGCTAGCGCAGGGGGCACTCGATTTGATGGAAATCGACGAACTGGGGCTGGATCCGGCAGACCGCAACATGCTTGAGCTAATGCTAGAAAACTACGGCGACCGGCCAGTAGGCTTAACTACAATCGCAGCTCTAACTGGCGACGAGCCTTCAACGATTGAAGACTACTATGAACCATACATGCTCCAGCTGGGGCTGATCGAACGCACTCCGCGCGGGCGCTCAGTGACGGAAAAGGCGAAGAAGCATCTCGCTAGTCTCAAGGCAGCTTAATACTCTCTGGATGTTATCGCATCCGTGCCAACTGGTGTCTAAGTATGGTTTATTTATGGAATCATGCTATAATAAGGATTGTAAATAGAGAGGAGTTAGTTATGAAAAAACTAGAAAAAGATAGCAAGACTTGGAAAAACCTCGAAGCAGCGTTTGCCGGCGAATCCCAAGCTGCT
This sequence comes from uncultured Candidatus Saccharibacteria bacterium, assembly GCA_964508115.1. Lineage (GTDB taxonomy): Bacteria > Patescibacteriota > Saccharimonadia > Saccharimonadales > Saccharimonadaceae > Nanosyncoccus. Next base: position 22,741 of record CAZDQY010000006.1, on the reverse strand, counting down.
ATGAAATACCAGTATTTCGCATCGAAAGCTAAGAAAGAGGGCTATGAGCAAATCAGTGGAATTTTCCGTGAAACTTCAGACAACGAAAAGGAGCATGCGAAGGTTTGGTTTAAGTACTTGCATGGTGGTGAAATCGCATCGACTAGCGAAAACCTCGAAGCGGCTGCTGAAGGCGAGAACTATGAGTGGACCGATATGTACAACAACTTTGCGAAGGAAGCTCGCGAGGAAGGTTATGATGAAATCGCTGCAAAATTTGAGCTGGTTGCAAGCGTCGAGAAGGAGCACGAAGCGCGTTATCTCAAACTGAAAGAAAATGTCGACAGCGACATGGTATTCAAGAGCGATAAGGTGACGGTATGGAAATGCCGCAATTGTGGCTACGTCTATACTGGCGAGAAGGCGCCTGAAGTCTGCCCAGCTTGCAATCATCCACAAGCATTCTTTGAGATTCGGGCAACGAATTACTAATAGATATTCCTATCGTAGTAGAAGCCGCCTTATTATCAAAGGTGGCTTCTTTTTACTTTCTTACTGTTGGCCTTCAACGTTGCCGTTATTAGCACAGTAGCCCTGGGTATTCCTGAGAGTCTGGTTGAACCAGCAGTTAGCGGTGATCCAAAAATTTTTATCAAGAACATTATCATTATGTCCCGAAAGCTCGATTTCGTATTGTGGATATGGGAAGAAAAGGTCAGCGGGATCAAGACGGCTCTCAACGCGGCGGACGAGTTGATTGGTACGGCCGGTGGAGTCAACGCTTATTTGCGCTCCTACGAAGTCTATTGATGTCGTGGAATTATCTTCCTCGTATAGAGTGACTACAAAATCTGATATCACGTCGCCATACGGCAAGGAGAGTATAACGAATGCGGAATCATCTGATTCAATGTTTAAGGATGTGAGCTCGATTGAGCAGGAGAAGTCGGAAGTTGATGAACAAGTCAGCGGGAATGTGGTATGGCCAAAATCGCTATCGATATTGCCAGCTGCGCGAAGCTCAGGCTTCGTAATTGATGCCTGCGCAGCGCTCGATACTACTGCGTTTGGAAGTAGAAGGATTGAGCTATAGGTGAGCATGTCATTGTTATTTGCTTGATGCAGATATCTGTCGATATCAGCCAAGGCGGCTCGCTTTGCGTGAAGGTAGGTCATAGATAACGTAGGCGGGACGGAAGCATCGTCTTTACCATGAAGCGTATTATCACCAGGCCGATTCTTAAAAGTCGAAGCGGGGTTATCGCCTTGATTTAGGGTCGAGTACCACTGAATCCTAATTTTATTAATCTTACTAACTGTAGCGCCAGGGTTGGACGGGTCGCTATATTGACCGGTGCTGATACGTACGGGTATGACTTTGGTTCGAGTGTCGGCGGTAAGACTGCCGCGATAATCTGGGACTTTGTCCGACACTATAACGCAAGTATAAGCCTGATCAGAATTATTATCAGTTTGGCTGCCTACACTATTCTCCTGGATGAGTACCTCTCCACTCGTGTAATTATCGCCGTAAAGATATTTCGCAAGACCAATATTACCATACTGGACATCATCTTGACAGTTATCTTTAAACAAGGCGCCGTACCCGCAGCTTTCTGGGGTTTCTCCAGATTTGTTTAAACAATCATAATATCTATTGACCGCCGTCTTAGCATCCTCTACACCAGCCATGGCGGAATCGTAGGCAGAACGCGACAAGTCATCATCATTGCTCTGGCCTGTCTCGGAAAGAACAATGCGCATGAAACTTAACGTGACTACGCCAAATAGCATAGTAGTGAAAATGACAATGTAGAAAGAGGCCATGCCTTTCTTGCTTTTAGACTTTGCTGAGCTTAACCATTTCATATTATATATTATATACCACTTCCTGCCGTGCGGGCGGCAAAATTAAACTTATTGATACCGCAGTAATTAAACTTGGAACCAAGGTCTAAGACATTGCCGCCAGTATCGCTGCTAGTATCGTGCGGGTCGCAGTAGTCGCCGGAGCGAACAATGCTAGCGTCGCCATTATCTGTGCCGAGAATGAAAGTGCCAGCAAAGAAAGCACGTAAGGTGACGATATCCTGAGAAACTGGGAAGATTACTAGTTCGTAGAGGTCGAGATTGGTCTCTGAATTTTCTAGATACCCTTCTTGAGGCTCGGGCATGTCATACTCAATACCATTTGACAATACCGTCATGTCTATCTCGCGGAATGTTCCGTCTTTAAACCGGTTGTTGACCGTATAGGTAGAATTATCCATTACGCTTTCACAGGCACGATAAGTCTTATCGGCAAACTTAATCAGCTTAAATGGCTCGCCATTCTCGTCTTTATCAAAGGTGAAATACTGATTACCTCGCTTGTACTTGATGCTTAGCGTCTGATTGTGTTCTATTCCATAATAGGTATTCCAAGCGTATGTGTAATCGCCGGTGCAAAATAGACCGTAGTACTGTACGTTATCTTTTTGATTTGAGACAGGGTCCACTTCTTCTGTTGCATAGTCCTGATAAATATATCGAAAAGCGCCATTCTTAAGACACGTCTGTTGTGCGTTAGGATCTTTGACGAACATATTGCAGAGGCTGGTACTGTCAATCGATGGGGCAGAGTTGATAGAAGTTGTTAGCTCACTAATTAGCTCACGACCGACGCTATTAACGGAGCGAAGAGTAAGACCTTTTTGAAAAATGGCTGACATATGGCTAAAGATTACAGTGATAGCGATCAGAAGCATAGCTATAAAAGCTGTGACTAGTGTAGCTTCTAGAATCGTGAAGCCAGGTTTAGTATGGTTATTGTTATTAGATACTCTCTTCATCTTTATGCACCCTTAGGATTATATAATCTAATGACAGCGTCAAGTGAACTGGGGGCGGGGGAATTGCTACCATACCAACAAGTTTCGATGTAAAAGTCATAATACTGCGGCTCCGACGTCCTATTGCGGGGACCAGCGACGGCTACCACCCAAATTCCCTCGACTTTTGCAACACGGAGATACTCTTGCATTTTTGATCCACCTAAGTTGATAGTGGAATTGTCGTCCTCGCTGTCAACGCCTGTATCTCTTGTATAAATAATGCGAGCATTCAGAGTCGGCTCAACGAAAATGTTTGTATTGCTAGTGCTTGCTCGGATCACTGCATCGCGGAGCATACCGTAGTCAGTGTCAATACCATTTGCTAGAAGTTGACGTGTGTTGATAATGAAAGCATTATTTCTAATTAGCCGAGCATTACCTTCTTCATAGACTGTATGGCAAGCGTCTAACGGGTACTCTATGTCAAAGCGGTCAGGATCGCCTTCATTCGCACTAGAGCTACGCGCTCCTTGAGTGATCGCATCCCATAGCACCGCATATTGCTGGCAGGGTTTACCTTGTTCTACTTCATTACATTTTGGTAGGCTATCTTCGGCAATATAGGAGCTATGGATGAAACGCAATGCTTCTGCTTGTGCATTCAACTCGTTGCGGGCCGTCACAAGCTCTAAAGAGCGCTCGCCAGTAGATAAGCCCATATTCATCATCGAAACGGATAGTACTGCAATCAACGCAAATACCGCAAAAGCAAGCATGACTTCAATAATAGTGTCTCCGCGTTTCGTTTTACTCATGATTGACTCGTTTACTCGCATGCGTTATCTCCGTCATCAGTGTTGCGCGTCCACACAGCGGAAGCGTTGCGGCCATCTGCGGCGATACGGATCTCTCGTGCAGGTGAACCATATTCCGACTTAATGCAGATACCGACGGCTTCGCCAATTTCATAATAATGCCGGCTGCTGTTATCTTGCAGGTCTTCTTTGAACTTCGTATTCGCAGCCTCGCAATCGCCGCGCAAATCGTAGGTAAGATCTTTTGCGTATATGGTATGTATGGTCCCAGATGTTGGCGTACGTGCAATGATCATAGTGCCTTTGAATGTCTGGGGGAACTCTGCGCCGTTTGGAACATTATTGGCTTGGACTAGCTCTGCCTCCCAGAGCGGCAGGTAGCTATCTACGCTTCCTTGACGGTCTCCTTCTTCATCTCCTTCAGAGCAGAAGATCGAAGTATCTGTCAAAACATCTGTAAACTCTTCCAGAAAGCCTTGACCGTTGGGGCGCTTTAGCTCCGTACTGCCGACTAACGTGGCAGAATAAACTCTACGACGATCGTCAGCACTATCATCATAGTCGTAACCAAAGACTAGGACCTTCCCAAGTATGGCACGTTCTTCGGAATTACCGATGTTTCCATCGCCAGCAAATGATTCAGGACTGATAGCTTCATTGTAAACCGAGCGCATATACTCGGCAAATCCCCGAACCGAATCGTTATAACGCTGGCGCCCGATCGTAAAGTATGTACTACCAATGAGCCCGACCAACATGAGGCAGGCTATGCCAAGCGTAAGCATGACTTCAATGAGAGTGAAGCCGGGCTCAGTCGGCTGCGATATACTTTTCTTATTTATTTTTCTGCTATGCATATTTTAGTACCTCGGAGGCAATTCACGCGAATAGGCTTCGGTATAACTAGAGTCATAGCGCCCAGCTTGAGCATAGGCCCAGAGATAGGTGTCTGCACTAAGGTTGAATACTTCGCCGGATACGGCTCGCGTATCGTAAGTAAGGCTGCTATCTTCATCATCGTTCGTCTCGCCACGTCCAGCGCCAAATGAGCGATGAGTCTCTAACGATTCAGCGAACACCGGTCCATTAATCACCAACTGCTTAGCACAGGTGGTAGTATCACGATTATTATATCCTTTGATGTGAGCTTCGGTACCATTATCTCTCGATTCTGTGTCTTCAATATTACCAGACACCCACCCGTTGCAAGTATTAACTTTTTTACCAGCGATGAGCCATGCATCAATACGCTCAACACTAGGATCGATGTTTATGTCTCCAGTTGCGTAAATTATGACCTGCGGTAGTTGGTAAATACTATCGACTGCGGCGTTTGAGACTTTAATTGGGCGGTCTATCGTAACGTCTCCTTCAACATAAATAATGTGTGTGCCCGTCACATTATCAGCCATAGACATAAGCTCATCCATGGAGGACGTAGACTTGCTGAAATAGCTATCCAGGCGGGCAGTAGTAGTAGAATAAGAACTAATCCCAGAATAGCCTAGAAGAGTGCTATTGACGTTCTGAATTGTAAGCGGAGAATTGGTCAACAGAGTAGCCGTGTTTGAACCATCCCAAGCAAATGCTGCGCCTGAACCAATATTATTTGGGCTACCGTTAATCGAAGCAAGGTATTCTGTCCAAGAGCCGAATGTTTGTGGATAATAGCAGTTCGTTGGCGCTCTAGAGCAAAGCCGCTGGCCAAATAGTGGGGTAGGTACTGGACCGTATCGACTTGCCAATGACGTCCTAATATCACCATTCGTGAGAATACCGCCATTAACAATACTTACAGACGGTTTCTTGGCAATCGTGCTACAAGATATGCCATAATTTGCCCAATACGATGAGTGCGCAATCCCGTTTTCTGGTTTTTCTTCGTCAATTACGCCTTTGCGTTCAATGATATACCAATACTGCCAGCGCAAGCCAGATGTTGTACAGTATTTATCTCCTACCTCGTCTGGTACAAGTACGGACATACCGCTGACCTTGTTGACGTACTTTTTTGCGTTGCCGTCACTAGGAAAGCCATTTAGCGGGATTGTGTCATCGTATGCTACAGCGTCGCTACATAGCCCGTTTCGCAGGGTGATGCCAGTACGGTTCCTTACATATAAACATGGATCTAAGTTGTTATTAATGTAATCTGATGAATTTGCAAGAATATTGCCTTTGAGGGCGTTGCCGCGGATAGCGTTGAAATCCTGATTTACATTAATCTGTAGTACTACTGCTTTCCATTCCATGATACGGCGCGTCGGATAGGCTTCTGCTTCTACGCCCCACCGCATGTTTGAATGCTCACCGGCATACATGATGCCAATCTTACTATTGCCCGAATTGGTTGTTGATCCAATGTCATCGCTACTGTCCTCGGAAGGAATAAGTGCTGGACGGGTGACTTCAATACAAGCTTCGGAGTAGCCATCATCTATAGTGGACTCTACGGAGTAAATCCAGTAATCGTGAATTTCACGTTGCTCACGCACAAGAAGCATATTGCCTTGAGAGGACACACCCCATCCGCTCCACGGATCTACGCCACTTACAAGCTGGCCGTTATCGTTGTAGTGGTGTGGGGAATCGCCACCAATATAACCATAGCCGTAGAGGTAGTATTCGCCAGACCAGACATCCACCCACTTATCAGCATATAGTGATTGGTTATAGTTGTCAGTACCGACGAACGAGAACGTGTAGAGCGTTTGTCCGTTTGTAGACCAGATACTCATACCTGTCTTACCCCCAGGTCTTTCTACCCACTCCACCGATGGGCCCCATTCTTCTTGATGTATCACTGGCTCGCTATGCATATACTCTGAACTATTAGCAGAGCGATATTTAACTAGCTGATCGCCCACGACGGCATTCGCTTGGTCAGGGTCATCAACGAACTCGACGATAAAAACTCCTTGACCTGTGTCTGTGCTAGTAGAAGTAAGTACAGGGACTTTGCGCGTGACTTCTTCGCGCTTTAGATTCACGATGCGTGGAGTATATGAGATCTTCTCGCAGACTTTTTTGGTTTCACCACGGGCTAGATTGAAGGTGTAGTTTGTCTCTGGGGTCATTGTTTTTTCGCCCTTAGTAGTGATCGTCGGGCCTAGCGGCGGAACGATGACATACTCGCCAGAGTCGGTGCGCCCGGTGGTCTGAGTCTTATCTAGATCGTACTTAGTGTAGACTTTTTCACCCTGCTTGAATCGATCTTTAGATCCAAGACGGTCAATGGCTTGGTTATTATCATCCTCGAACACAAAACCTAGCTTGTGAGAAAACTTAACAGTGACACGCTCCTGCTCCGTACTAATCCTAAGTGTAGCATCATCCTCTTTAAGTGAATCGTCATGTACTTCCCCGCCATCGCGGGTGGAGACAGTGCGGCCAAAGATATCCATGCTGCTATTAGTAGTGATACTAGAACGCGACCAAAAACGGATATGACCAGCGCTTTCTTCAGCTTTCGTCCCGCGGCGAACGACCACACATGCAGCGGAGTCTGCATTGCCAGAAGATTTACTAGCATCCATAGTGTATTGCTTCGGGGAAGTTTCTTTCCAGCCGATTGTCTTAGCAGCATAGAAAATCGTAGAGCAGACAGTCACCTCAGCCCCTTCCTCTTCAGGAACCTTCACGATATATGTGCTTTCTCCTAAGAATGGCATATCATCCCAAATTGAGTTGCGGCTTGGACCGCTATTATTGAGTCTGAAGACAGTCTTGTTCGTACCACTTTTGTACTCACCATTCTCACGGACTTCCGTGTACCAAGTCGTTTCTGCCGGACCGAAGCTATTATCGGTGGAGAGTGTTGGTTTATTGTAGCTAAATTGGTGCTTGAACTTAACGGTAACGGTATCGTCGGTAGTCTCAATCGTCTTAGTGATACGCTGATCGGGGCCAATGCTAGCAGTAGACAGCTCGTCAACAAATGACCAAGCATCAAATGAGCTTTGCGCCTCACCGGCATCCCAACCCGAGTCATAACAAAACCATGAAGTTTCTGCCCAAGTCGTCTTGGTGGCGCCCATTTTCTGAGCTGTCATAAAAGCCTTTTCTACATCTGCCCACCGCTCTCCATTGGGAGCAAGAGGGTTTTCCTTAAATGGGATCCAACCACCACCGTTCGTAATCTGTTTCACCTGGAGTAAGCCGTTCTGGCTACCGATACCTTTAAAGCTACCGTAAGTTCCTCGGAACTTTTCATAGCCCAAGCGGTAATACTTACCGCCCCATTTTTTGCATTCAGAGACAGTGCCTACTTGCGTTTGTTTCTTGCCATCATCGTAATAGATCGGGATACTATCACTATTAGCGTCATAAATACGCCAAGATGCGCCAAAGCATTGATCGTTGTACCAGTTCTTTACGTCGGTCTTAATACAGCCGCCACTTTCGCCACCACCCCCACTTCCAGAGTTGCCGCCAGACCAAGCGCTAATCGTAGTAGATATGGAACCAGAGGCAATCAGCATACCAAGTACGGCAACGATGCTGGCTCTAATAAACTTTTTTCGAAACATTTTTATCCTCCTATTCCGCCTAATTGATCAACTATATCATACATAATGGCAGAATATTTATTTGCAAGCTCTTCGTTCCCTAAGACCGAATTGCCACTACATAGTATGTTGTAATATAAGACTTGCTGTTCTAACGGGAGTTGCTCAGGATCTATAGTGCTGGCCGCGCGCAGAGCCTCATCGTACACGCCATTGTTAAGGTAAAAGCTAGCTTGAGCTAGAATAATGGCAGCTGCGTTCTCTTTTCCGTTATTAGTGCTTAGACTGCCATCTACAGTTTGATTAATTTCTTGGCGCTTATCTTCGTTTGTACCATTGTTCTGGTTGAATAAATTCTGGAGTAGGTCGCGGTAGTCTGAGATGTCCTGCATGGTACTACCAGCAATCGTAGGAGGCGCGATCGGCACAGGGCGGTTCACAATGTATATTATAAGAAAAACCAACCCCACCACCGCTGCAATGATGGCGATGGCGCTGGCACTAATGATAACGATTGGGGAAAATTTTTTGCGCTTTTTGGCGCGTTCTTGTTTCTTGGCTTGCTCTTTACGATTTTGCTCGGCGAAAGGGTTCTCCTGTCGTGAGGCCCAGCGCCCGATATTATCCGTAGTGAACTGGATATCGGCTTCTTTCTCGTTAGGTTTTTTTTGCAATGGAGAATCGCTCATAGTTATATTTTAACATAAGTTGTATAAAATCAGGATATTTTGTGCGCAAGATTCTAAGTACCGAATAGGAACGCCATCCATTGTTCAATGTTGCTCATGGTGGTAGTGGCGATGGTAGACTCGGCGGAGTCTTCGACGACTTTGTGCTTATTGACGGCCTCGGCGGAATTGTCTGGGAGATAGACCATAGTCTCTCCTGGTAGCATCTTGCCCTGGTACTTACGAGCGGCAAGCTCTTGATATTCGTGCGAACGGTAGTATTCGTTTTCTAGCTCGAGGGTCTCGACTTCGAGTTCAAGGATAGCGCGCTCGCGCTGGCGGTTCATGAGCTCTTGGGCGAGCGACCAGTTGCGCGACATAGCATCGATAGATCCCCAAGTCCAGGCAAGACAGCAGATAACCGCAACGCCCAAAACGACCCTTTCAAAAGTAAAGAGTTCATTCTTGGCCCAATACTGAGCTTTACGGATTTTCGTCCTCAACTCGCTCATGATTAAATTATAGCACAAAAAATATCCCTTGGAGGATGTGGGGATGTGGTTTGCTGGCGACGTTCACTTATTTCTCATATAGTCTGCTTGGCGTGAAATATAAGTTTTTGCTCCGTGGGTATCTATAAAAACGTACAAACAATATATTTGCCAAGCTCCGAAATGTTTAGGACATTGTACTTTACAAAGATTTCGATCAACCTTGTCTTAAGAAACTCTAGAACCATATATTTTCCTCCTTCTTTGGCAATTAGGATTAATACTTCTACGATTAAAGTTAATAAGAAATTGTGAGCTTGAACCATGCTAGCATGGCAAATAGATCGTTTTTAAAGTTCGATATATTATTTTGGTGCGGGCGGTTGGGTTCGAACCAACGACCAAGCGGTTATGAGCCGCCTGCTCTAACCCCTGAGCTACGCCCGCAGGTATGTTTATATTGTATCATGTTTACCCTATAAATGGTATAATATATTATATGGATATTGAGCGAATAGTGCGGGAGATTAAGGCTGGGAATCTGGTAATCACGCCGACGGATACGGTATATGGCATACTGACTGATGCACTAAACGCATCAGCGGTAGAGAAGGTCTATCAGGCAAAGAAGCGGAGCTATAATAAGCCACTACTCCTGTTGGTGTCTGATTTGAAAATGCTGGAAGATTACAGTGCTGGGCTCACGCGGCTGGAGCGCGAACTTGTGCAGAAATACATGCCAGGGCCACTGACGATGCTCCTGCCACGCGACGGAAGAATACCGGACGAAGTAGTGAACGGAGGTTTGCGCGTGGGAATGAGAATTCCAGACCAGGAACAGCTACAGGAGGTTATAGCGAAAGTTGGTCATCCCTTGGTGTCGACGAGCGCAAATATTTCCGAACAGACAACTGCGACGCGGCTAGATGAGCTGGAGCCGGAGCTACTGGAGAAAATCGCCTACATGGAGGATGCGGGAGAGATCAAGGCGAAGCCGTCGACGATTGTAGCGGTGGAAAACGGCAAAATAAGAATTCTACGCGAAGGTGAAGTGGGGGAGAGAATAAAGAGGGAGTATAAAGCACTGTGTATATAAATAAAATCCCACATTAATTAAATGGGCGTTCGGATTCAGAAAAACTTTACCGCAATGATATTTCTTATGTTATAATGAGATTATGGATGATGAAGGTCAAAACAAAAATCCAAATGATTCTGGTGCGCCACAGGGTATTTTTAGTACGCCAGAGCTGACGGTGGATACGGAAAAAGTAAACCAAGCAAGTGCCGCTTCGGAAGAAAAGGCACGTTCGCGGGTGGCATCGATTTTTGCGAACACGGAGACTGGCAAGCAGGCACAGAGGCTGAATGACGCAATGGGAATGAATTCGCAGCCGGTGGACGGGGACATTGTGATCGATAATAGAGATCAGAAGAAACGGAGTAAAGTGCCGATAATTGTGGCGGTGGTTGTGCTGGTGTTGGCTGGAGTTGGGGTGGGAATATGGGCATTGATAAACAACTTTGGCGAGAAGCGTGGCGAATCTGGCATATCAGATCTGAAACCATTGGACGTAGCTTATGGAAATTATATGGATTACCTGATTTCCGGTAAGGAGGGCTCTGATAAATTTTCTATGAACGACTTACCAGAAGATTACTCTCTGCAGAATCCATATAGCTTATTCGCTGAGTCGGTTATTGCGGGTATAGATGATAGTGTAGACAGGAACGCGTATTTGTCTAAGTTGGCTGAAAAATACGACATCATGGCAAAGGCTTACTCGGCAGCGAATAATGGTGAAGAGCTCAGTGGCGCCATTGCTGACTATTTTGACAAGTATGCGAACATCACCAGCGTGGAGAATACTAATTTTTTGCAACTTTACCAAACCTTAGGTAAGGAAGGGGTGCAGCAAATAATCGACAGTAGGTATGATTCTTCGCTTTTTGGCGATAGCATGAAAACATACATGGAAAATCAGAGAACTATTGCAAACTATCAACTAATGCTCGCTGAAGTGGCTTTAGAAAACGGGTGCGTTTCGGATGGTGAAGTGCAGGAAGGTTGCATGCAGGCTAATCTCTCAAAATTAGATAAGACATTAGCAGAAGATGCTGCACGAGCATACCTCTCTACTGGGTCAATAGTGCTAGATTTAAGATCTGAAGCTATGAATGAGTTGGCGCGTATTGCAAATCAGATTACTAAGGAGGAGGGTGCAGGTGAGTAAAAAGGATACAAGACAGCGTGTAAAGCTTGGCTTGACTGTTCTGGTCGTGTTCGTTGCGATAATGTTTGGAGTAATAACTGTACAGGGTTCGGTACATGCAGTAGACTACTCACGTGTGCTTAGCAAGTGGATATACACTAACTACTATTCTTGTTTGGACTCTTCTATCTATTCGGCAGAGACTATTACATCAATGCCTGAATCTAACATAGTATTAGATGATGTTTTTAATACGGTAGGCGAAAAGTGGTTGCCGTCATATGGTTTGGCTGGTGGGTCGGCTACTAGCCTGAATTGTCGTGAAATTGTCAAAGGTAAGAGTGGCATGAACGGGCTGTATGCTAATGGTGTTCTAGGCTCCTACAAAAATATCATGTGGAAGAATAAGACGGCTTCTGAGAATTTAATGACAAACGTTCTAAAATATGAGCCCATCCAGGGAGCGAGTGGTGAGAGTTCTTTTCGAATCACAGCGACAACAAGCACTCGACATCAGTATTATAGCGGTTGGTTATGGGGGAATGAGGACTATACTACAGAAGGTGAAGCTGCCACGGTGACAATCCAGGCAAAGCCTAGTACAAATGGAAAAATACAATACACAATTGATGACGGATTTGCTAATTTCTTCAGTGACCTAAAAGTTAAGATAACTAGCGATACGTTGACGATATACTTGAATGACCTCGGGCTCCTCGCTGGCTGTAGCGCCGACGATTTTTCAAAGAGTTTTTTATTGACCGACGACCCACAGGACTTGTTTAACGAGATCGCTTCTACGCTAGACAATACAAGCGCTAAAATGACATGTACGCAATCTAGTAGTGCTGGAGCTTTTACGTCTACAAACACGACAACTACGACTTATACTTTTAGCACCAGCAATGATGGGGGCGGGATTATCGACAGTACTTCTGTTACTGGCTATAAAAAGCGTACAGGAGCGGCTTCTTCCGCCAAAATGTCCTTGTATGCGGTTTCTCCATATATTACTACCATTAATAATCCAGGGGTGAGCTCAGACAAAAGTGTGATCTTTGATACTACTGATTATTATAATCTATATACATATTATGTACAGCATGCTGTTGCTGGCAGCGGTAGCACTGTAAATACCGTGACTTGCGACCCAACTAGTACTAACAATCTCACAAAGGTACAGTTCATAGATAATGACGGGAAGCCTAATAAAAACTGTTACGTGAACTTTAATGGCGTGGACCCGAGTTCTATCACCGTCTATACACAGATGGAGGGGCCTGCTCTAACCACAATAACCATGCAAGGCGTAATAGATTGGCTTAATAGTGCTGATTTGGGAGCCGTCGATCCTAATGCGGTAGAAAACGTGGGCGGTATCGCAAATGGCGGTAGCACAGGTGGGCAGCCAGAAGATCCAAACTCAGGAACTTCGGCATGTTATACCGCTGCGGCTTCTTTGGGATGGTTCTTGTGCCCAGTGCTTGAGGGAGCCAGTGACGCACTTACTGGCATCTATGACATGGTGATTAAGCCTTTCTTGCAAGTGAAGTCCAGCTTCTTTGACCGCTCCGGAAGTGGGGTATATGAAGGCTGGAAGCAGTTCAGGAATTTTGCAAACATCCTCTTTGCGATTGCGTTTGCTGTCGTCATTTTTGCGCAGGTGACTGGCGTTGGCATCTCTAACTATAATATCAAAAAACTTTTGCCCAGACTTATCATGGTTGTAGTGCTAGTAAATCTATCGTTTGTCATATGCCAATTAGCGGTTGATATTTCGAATATTGCTGGTGCTGGTTTACAAAAGATGTTTGGCGATATGGCAAATAGCATTTCTGTCCCTACGGGCGCTAACGGTCAGGCGTTATATACGGCACAAGATGGTGCTCCTTGGTCGAGTTTGAGCAGCATAGTATCCACTGCTGTTAGTGGGCTCTTTGTGGCAGGTGCGGTAGTCGCATTAGTGATAAACTGGGGCGTGTGGCTGATACCGTTTCTACTAACTATTCTTAGTGCAGTAATTAGTGTGCTTTTCTTCTTCGTGATCTTGGGCGTGCGGCAGGCTGGAGTATTGATACTCACGGCATTGGCTCCGGTGGCCATAGTGTGCTATGCACTGCCAAATACAAAGTCCTTTTACGACAAATGGTTCAAACTATTCTCAGCCCTTCTACTCGTATATCCTATTTGCGGTTTGTTAATCGGAGGTGGGCAGTACGCGTCAGCGCTATTAATCTCTACTGGCGAGCAAAACTTCTTCTTTGATATCGTAGCAATGCTAATTTCGGTCGTGCCATTCTTCTTCATTCCGAGCATCCTAAAAGGTTCGATGATTGCAGCTGGAAATATAGGGGCGAAGATTGCGGCGATGGGGTCTAGGAGCGGTTCTCTGGCGACTGGCGCTATCAGGGGCACTAGATCATATCAAGAACATCAGGCAGAGGCTGTGCGGCAACGCGATTTAGCACGAAATAACCGTATTGTCAAAAAATTGGATAAACGCCTGCAAGGAAGAGGTATTATGGGCAGAGCTACAACCGCGATTGCGGCGTCGCACATACCACTTTTGTCGCGCGCGGCCACATCATCACAACAGGCGGCTATGATACGCCAGAACCGTGCCCAGATGGGCATAAATAGAAGTATTAGCGAAGCATCTGCTGCTACTCAAGCCGCAATGGAGAACGATGGCACTTCTGGCGACTTCGGTAAAATGGGAGACATGCTGGCTGCTGATATGGTACAACTGCAGAAGAATCCTACTGATGCCAACGTCCTTGCTCATGCTGACGCATTAATACAGACGATGAGCACGACTGAGCCAGGTCAGAATATGCTCAGCAGCGTACTCAATAAGGCTGCTTTAGATACCAAGGGGCTGAGTGGTAAACAGCGCGCGAACGCCAATAAAGCTCTACGTCGTATGGGCAATACAATGATGAAAGCCAACGGCAATGGTATCAAGCAAGACGCACCGGAGCTAAATGCGCTCATGAAATCGTTTATGGCGGCTACGGACTCTTCCGATTTACATAATGGCGTCTTCCAAACTACTGACGGTAGTGGAAACACGATCTATGCAAACAAACAACATTTGCTAAGCGGAGCTGCAAGCTTGAGTAAACAGGGTGTCGCTAAGGCTAACCCATCGTTCTTTGAGAACCTAACTAACGCTATTAATAGTGGGGACATGCAGCTGAGCAGTGAAGACGACATGGTCGCTGTCCAGAATGCTATTGCCGCGTCACGTGGTGCTTTGACTGACTCTATTGTCAGCAAAGATATCAAGGGCAAAGATGCTACGCAGGTTCAACGTATGGCCAACTTCCCCTACTTACAGGCTAGCGGCAACAGACAGGCCGTAACGGATATGATTGCAAAAGCTGACACTACTGAGCTTAGCCGTATTCAAGATGGTATAGTTAAGAATACTATAGCCGATGATCCAAACAACAATAGCTTAGATCGCACTAACATGCTTAGCTCGCTAGAGCAGACGATGGTGCGTGCTACTACGGACTCTGGGTTTACGCTAACGCCAGAGCAAGCTACGATTATTGATAAAACTTTACGAGATAGCGGCATCAACGTAGTCGACAATATGCGAAATAGGGTGTATGACGGAACTGGCAGCGTACCGACAGGCTTCAGCGTAGACCAATTCGCAAGACAGTATGAAGCATTGATGGGAATGAAGGTAGACCACAGTGGTGCAGCGCAAGGCGGCACGACGACTGGGCAGAAGATTGTTATAGCGAGAGCGAATGACCGAATTGATACAAGTGGTTTCGGAGAAAGCACTGCAGACGCCGCTCGGAGGCAGCATAATGCATCTCAGGCTAACCGTACTCTACATGGAAAATAGCATAGTGAACGTTGAGCTATTAACTGTTAAAACTTCGCTTATCACATACTGGATGGGACTGCCAGAATTGGCTGGGATCTGCTCATAGAAATTCGCTCATGCTTGCAGAGGTGGTAAGTACGTGGTACAATGTGAGTAGTATTTGGGTTGAGCCGCTATTACTAGGCTCATTTGGTGAGTACTGTTCAGCTTAGCGCCATTTTACAGATCTTTAATAATTGGGGGTATGCCGTGATAATAATTTCTATTCTAAGCAGTCAATCGATCTATGTTTTGTTAAAAGGGAGTGATATTGTGGCAGCATATTGTAAACTCTGTGGTTACCGCGACCCCTCAACTGGCGGTATGTTGTGCCGACGTTGTGACCACGCTTTTTCTACTGATACTGACAAATATGGTATCACCGTAGGCGACGTAACGTCTGATGAGTGGGTGGCTATTCAAAAGATTCGCTTCACTATGGAACGCGAGGGGAAATCTCAATCCGACATAGACGCAGCAGTGGCTGAGTATGCCGAGAGCATCAATGCGGAGCGCCGCAAGAAGCTGGCGAAAAGTAAAAGCGCGCAAAAACAGCCAATAACCATCAACGAGTGGATGAGGATTAAGTTCCCCAAGGCATAATGCGGGGTGGGCAGGGCACGTCTCGATTCTCTAGCTACTACGGTGGCTACAACAAACAGGACAAAAAATGGCTCTGATCCCCTGGCGTCAACGACCGCCGCGCCTGCTCTAGTGTGAAACTGAGATTTTAACCATGCGGACTTTTCTGTCCAGATATCGGATCTAGGGTCACACTATAGTTGACTCAGCGCAAACTCGCGCCCCTACCTCTACGCTTTTGAGCACAAACGGAATCCCAGTTATTTCCGTCTGCTCACCCCCAAAGTCTATGACCGCTCGCTCTTTGAGCGGTCATTTTCTTGCCAAAAGTAATAATTCCCTCCCCCGTAGACACCGGCCCAAGCCTGCAAACATTTTCAAAGTGTTTATGTTTTCTCAAAGTATCGCAAATCTTCAAAGTAAAATCAGTTCTCAAAGCATTTATGCTTCTCAAAGTAAAATGCGCAAAGACCACTGCTAGATCCAGCTCGACCAGCTTCCTATTGCGAATTTTAGCCAAAAATGGCAGAAATTCGCAATAGGATGCGCACTTTTACTAAAATACCCTGTATATATCCAGATGGCCGCTGCCAGCTTCCAAGCTCTCCACAACCCCTACTAAGGTCTTACAGGAGTCCACCAAAGCCCCCAAAGACCCGCCAAACCCACTCCACCAAAAAGCCCCCTCCGAAGAGGGGACTTTTTGTTCTATGGAGCGATCAAACTCTACAGATTAACTTGGTCAAGCTTAGGTGGGCTAAGCTAGACGCCATTAGTCTTATTTGCGCAAGCTGCGACGGCTAGCTACATAATAACCAGCGGCAGTCACGACGGAACCAGCGGCGACGACGCCACCAGCAATAGCTTCCGGACCAGTGTTTGGGAGCTCCTTTTCACAAACCTTGTTCAAAGTGACGGTTGCGAAATCCTGCATTGGGGTGTGGCCGTTAATACCAGCCTGGACCCAGTTGATCAGGGTGTTAGAACCACATTGGAGGTTCTTATCGACAACTTCGGCAGTGAAGGTGACAATTGCGTTGGACTTGACGTTGTAATTACCAAGGTTCAAGCCCTCGTTGATAATGCTCTCACCCTCAAAGGTAGTACCCTTTGGATGGTTTGCATTGTAAACGGTAGTGCTGCCAGAGACGAAGCGCATGTTAGTTGGCAAGGAATCCTTGACCATAACGTTGTCATGACGCTCGTTGCTGGTGTTGACGTACTCAATGCGGTACTCAACCTTATCACCAACCTTAGCTTCGACGCTTTCTTTCCACTCAGTATCACCGAGCAAGCGGACCTTCTTATCCAAGGTGTAGTCAGTATCGAAAACTGCCTTCACACGAATGGTGATGTAGTTAGCGAAACCATAACAGCCAGGGATCTTACCGTCGCCAGCCTGGTCATAACCAATAGCGATACCGTTGTTAGAAGCGGCCTTAGTGACAATCTCGTCGCTAAGTGGTTTAGCGCCACCATTTTCCTTAGAAGCATAGCCATTGTTCTCGATCAAAGCGGAACCATAGACATACTCTAGGTGGAAAGCGGTGTCGCTGTTGAAGTTGACGTAATCCCAGTACTCGTTTGGAGTAGCGTTGTCAGAGAAAATGTAGCCATTCACCTGAACTTGCTTCGCAGAAACGGTAGGGATGTTGAAAGCTACGCGGGTGTTAGTGGAGACACCATTGTAGCCATTAGGGTTGTTATTGTGAACATAAAGACGGACGAGGTATTCCTTGCCATCTTCAACGGTGATGTCGTTGCCGTTCCAAACGTTGTTGATACCAGCATTGATACCGGTGTTCTCGCGAGCACCGACGAAGTTCTTTTCGTCACCGATAGTACTGTTGGAAATGGAGTTGAAGACGATCTTGTTGCCCCATTTACCTTCACGTTGAAGAGTATTAATCTCTTCGTACGTGTAAGACTGACGCAAAGCGCCAGTGTTGCCCCAGGCCGAAGCCAAAGACGGGGTCATCGCGACGCTAGACATAGCTACTGCACCAGCAGCTAAGGCAAGCGTACTTTTAACTGCTTTATTCATATAATCTCCTCTCAAAAAGATTAAATTAATTAATAACGCTTTAGTTGATATTAAGTATTTCTGGTCCGAATTGTTAAGCTCCACAAATCCCACAGTCGAATCATCTCAAACACAAGTCTAGGGGTTGCCCCGGGGACGGGTCGCGAACGACCCGCCCCCAAGGCTTAGCAAACGGAAGAAGGTAGTCTAAAAAGACTAAGGTACCCCTTCTCCCGGGGGAAATGTGCGTATAGAAGCAAGCTGCCTTCAAGCAGCTGAAGAAGGTTATATCACGGCCCAGTGACCATACCGCCGGACGTCTCGCCGCCCAGGCCGTTATCAACGACGGGCGGAGCAGAGTTTATCGGACGATTCTCGTCGGTGTAGCCGCCATTCTGGTCCGGCGGAGCGGAAGGCGGTGTATTGATGACGGGATTCTGACTCGCCGTGGGCGGGTAATCCTGCCGCGGCGGCTCGGTCGGCTGAGCCGTGCCAGTGCCGTCTGTGGGCAGGTTGGGGCCGCCACCAATCGGGGCGTTGCTCTGATAGACCGGGTCATCCTGCGGGTTCTTCGCACCCTGCCCGTCAACAGGAGAGTACACGAAGTAGATCGTGTAATCCTGTGCCGGCATCTTGCCGGTGGCAGGGGTCGCACTTATCAGCTTGTAGCTGGGCAGGAAGTTCGGGGCATGCACCGTGTATGCCTGCTCGTACTCGTAGGTGCCGGCGTACGTCTTGGACTGGAGGACATTCCAGCCTCCGTTCATTCCGTAATACCCACACTCGTAGTAGAGATTGTAGGCATTGCGGTCGTAGAACACCGTCACACGAGCATCGTGCCCGTGGATGGTATCCGAGACGCTGGGAAGCCACCACTCGCCGACCCCCTCAATGGAGATTTTCTTGGCCGTGAAGCCAGTGAGCTGGCCAGCAGTAACCGTGTAGCTGGCGCCGTTTGCCACGTTGGAGTGGCTCAGGAACCAATCTTTCAGGGTCTCGCCGGTATCGATGTCTACCCATCTGGTGTAGACATTGTAGTAGTTCACCGTCGGAGGCGGAGTGGTAATCGGCTGGCTCGGCTGAGCAGGCGGGTCGGTCGTGACGACCGGGGGATCCGTGTGCTCGGGCTCGGGCTGGTTAGGCTCGTAGATAACGACGCGCTGGTCGCAGATATTACTACCAGTGGCGCTGATCTCAATGCCGTACTCCTTGCCACCAAAGACCCAGAGGAGGGATTCGCGACTCTCCTGGTAAACTGTGTTTTCCACGATGATTGTGCGAGAATCCTCCGCAACCGGCAGCATGTGCCAGTTATGGGCGGTGGTGCGGGTAGTCGTGCCTTCCAGGTGCATGAACTCGAGGATGGCACAAATCTTGACCGCGTCCTTTTGCACCTCGGGCTTGACGTAGATCGTCTTGTCCGAAATCGAGCGGTACTCAAGGGCATTATCGATGCCCACGAGCTTGCCGGCTTCCGCCTCTTCAGGCGTGACGGCATACCAGGCGTCGAACTTGTCCAGGATGCCCTGGATGATATCGCCGTTGTTCGCCATGGCTGCGGGGAGCTCGCTCAGCATCTGAGTCTGCTCATACAGCGTGGCGGGGTCAGCGATAGTCTTCTGGTTGCGCTGATGGACAAATAACTCTTCCAGCTCTTCCTGCTTCTCAACAGGAAGGTTCTTCCAGTCCCGCAGCTCATCGATATGATCGAGAGCCAGCTGGTTCGGGAAGTCGGGCGCATCGTCCCAGGTCTCGCCCAGGACTTTGCGGATGGCGTCGCGCCGCTCATCGACGCGACTGGCCAACGTGCTGTTGTCGTACTTGTCGTCGTAGTCCGCGAGGAACTCCGTGATCTGGTCGTCCGTGAGATTCACTCTCGGGAAGACCAGAGTCTCGGGCGGCTCGGAAACTGTCGGCTCGGGAGAGCCAGTGGGTTCGACCGGTCCGTCAGAGGGGCCGGCGCTGAAAACGCCGTTAGCCCCCAGCCAGAGGAACAGAGTCGCAACACCTGCAATACCGAGAAGGATCCAGCTGACGACGCGATGACGTCTGGCCCAGATGCTCTCATAGAGAGCCCAGGCCAACAGGAGCACGCTGGCAATGATGCCAATGATGCCCAAGTAGAACAGCCAGCCCTTCCTCTCAGGGTGCCAGACACCGGCAAACCCACACCACGCAAAGATCGTGGCGGTGATGCCCAAGGTGGCGAGAAGCCAGCCCCGGACGATGCGCCAGGCTCCGCGCCTGCGCACGGAAATGACAATGGCATAGGCTAAGGCAGCCACCATGAGAATGGTGATGCCCAAGGCCGGATAGAACCAGGGGCCGAACCGCATCCTGCCCTGGAGCAGGACGCCTGTCCAGCCCAGCCACAGGAGCACGGCCAGGCCGGTGAGGCCGCCGCCGAGGATGCCCCAGGCACGGACGGTATTACGCCCGCTGCCCCGGAAGGCACTGATGCCCGTCAGCACGAAGGCACCAACGGCGCCCAGACTGACGAGGATCGCGAAGATCAGACATACTACGTTTTGATACATGAAAAGCACCTCCTGCTTTCTCGATAGATTTGATATTCAACTAACAAGAGTGAGGGGTACCAAGCCCCACTCTTGACGGACGGGGTTTGGTGCCGAAAATCGGCGCTTAGTATCTTGCGATTAACCTTACTTCTATATAAACAGATACATTGATAAACATTGTATCTGAGATGATTCGACTGTAAATGGACCTCTGGCGAGACTGCTCCCACAATCTTTCCAGACTACTTCCATTGTAGCACACATTGCGAAAAAAGTCAAGCCTAAAATTACGTTTTTAGCATAAATTGTAAAGCCCAGTCAGGAAGTAAGCATAACAGATATAGTTTGGGCTTCTGGGCGGGATGTTGCGGTTTTATGACAGAGGTGATATACTGTTGACTTTTTTTATTATAATGTTTATGTTTATTATATAACATTAGCTTTTTGAAATAGTTTATGATATAAAATTATAATAATTATGCTTGTGGAGCGTCGCCAAGCTGAATGCAAAGGCCATTTGGGGTGCGGGGGCGGGGTGAAGATAAGCGTGTTCAGATGCTGGATAAAACGGCTGGCTGCCAGAAATTAAACTTCCCCACAATAAACTGTGGGGTATTAGGCTTGGTCTAGGAAAAATAAAAGGGCAACCTGGCCCGAAGAGGGCAAAAGAATACCACCCCCGAAAATCGGGGGTGGTTCGTTTGAGGGGAAAAGGGGGATGGCTTTAAGCCGTGCGGGAGCGAACTTCCCCTGCGGCATGGCCTGCTTTGACGTGGCGCCGAAGCCGATCAGGCGACGGGCGCGGGAGTCCCAGCGGGCGCCCCAGGGGCACCCGTCGGAGCGGGGGCAGCGGGGACACCAGCCGGCGGCGCGGCGGGCGTAGCGGGGGCTTCCGGAGCGGGAGCTTCCGGACCCGGGGCGGGAGCCTCAGGGACAGCGGCCGACACAGGGTCGGCGGGCGGAGCGATGGGGCTCATGAAGGCGTTCTTCTCGTCGGTGCTCATGTGGCTCCACAGGACGCCGGCGGCGGCCATATCCATCCGACCGGAACGGATAAAGTTCATCCGTTCCTCGGGCGACATATTCTGCCAGAGCGTCAGGATGGCAGGAGCATCGGCGGACAGCCGCTGGGCGTTCTCGCGGGCCTGAGCTGCTTCATCCTGCAGCTTCTGCTCGTCGATTTTCGCCTGCTGGGCGGCGATGTCCTTCTTGAAAGCCTCCTGCATGTCGCTGATGGCGTCCGCAAAGGGGTAGAGCCTGTCACCATGGACGTCGCAGCGACAGAGGACCTCATAGAGCGTCCCGTCGCGCAGTTCTTGGGCGACGCGGCGCTCCAGATCGTTGACACCGGTCTCGGCGTACCTCTTCTTCAGGGCTTTCAGATACTCGTCGGTGTTCAGATACCACCTGTCCATGCCGGGAGCCTTGCTGGCGTAGAACACGCTGTAAGTCTTGCGGACGATGCCGCGGGGGGCGGTGTCCGGATCGTACTTGACAGCCGCGGGGTCGGTGAGCTCGCGGGTCACCTGCTCCGCGATGTTGTCATTGCGGTTGCGGGTGGGGCGGTCCTTAGCGGGACGGGGGGCGGAGTCGGGGTGGTCGCCTGCGACACCGCGAAGGTCATTCAGAAAATTCTTGATGCCCATTGAACAATTCCTCCTCATTTATGATAGGGTACTTTAGACTTGCTTATAGCTTGCACTAACGTTTCTATTGTAGCACACCATAACCAAATTGTCAAGTGTTTTATCATTAGTTTTGCGGAAAAGCTAATTGATTCTCTGTTGTTATGTCTGGCAGGTGGGGCAGCGACGGGTAGAGGTTTTAAGTGGAGGTAGTAGTCCTTGCTGCACAAGTCCTCCCGCAGTCGTAGCACTTAAAGAAGTAGACTTTTTCTTTATTCGCTATCCGTCACTACGTTCCCGCACTCGTCGCTTCGACAGACAGACCATAAATGGTCGTCCGTACTTGCTGACTCATGCGTTTCGACAGTTCGAAACCTCCGGTTTCTTCTGCTCCAAAGCAGAGAAAAACCCGAGTTGAAGCTCAGGTTTTTCTCTGGTGCGAGTGGAGGTAGTCGAAACCTCATCTCAAGTTTGGA
This sequence comes from uncultured Candidatus Saccharibacteria bacterium, assembly GCA_964508115.1. Lineage (GTDB taxonomy): Bacteria > Patescibacteriota > Saccharimonadia > Saccharimonadales > Saccharimonadaceae > Nanosyncoccus. Next base: position 143 of record CAZDQY010000006.1, on the reverse strand, counting down.
AAACTTGCATACTAACCGCTGTACTACACTCGCAAAGGTTAACTATTGTTTGTCAAGATATAACATAACTTTGACATGTTGTAAATAATCTGGGGTGGGATATCGGGATCGAACCGACGACCTTCTGGACCACAATCAGACGC
>CAZDQY010000005.1:0-81777 GCA_964508115.1 uncultured Candidatus Saccharibacteria bacterium | reverse complement strand
CGGCAGGGCACTACCGCACACAGGTCTTACTAAGCTTAGTGGCGAGCCCGAAGAAGCTGGCGGGGGCGACCATGCAGGCTTTCGCGGAGGCAGGGACGTGTACAGAAATGACTGACCCAGTGCAGCTTAAAGACGCTCGCGACGATAAACTCTACTGGATTTCCAAGGTGAACGGTCAATGTATCATGACTCAGAATCTTGATTTTGATATCCCTGAGGGCACACTTTCTGCGGCAGAGACGGATATTGATACTGACTGGACTACGGCTAAAGCTACTAAAACCGGTACCTCTTGGAGCTGGACGGATAGCAACAATGGCCAGATCGAATCGTACGACCCAGGTCTATACTATATCAATCAAGCAACTTCTTCTTGGACAGCATGTAGTACGACCAAGAATCCTGCTGCCTGCAATCGTTATACAGCTATTACCGATCCAAATGCAGCTGGAGATGAAAACCTACATTATGCAGCGGGCAACTACTACAACTGGTATGCGGCTACGGCTGGTACTGGTGGCACTGGTTCTAATGGCAGTGCTTCGGGTAGTATTTGTCCCAAAGGCTGGAAGCTCTTTGATAATGCTGGCGCTAAGTCATTCCAGACGATCCTTAGTGGTAAGAACCAAACTACCGTACGTCAAGATCCGGTCTACTTTCCAGCTGCCGGGCTCGCCTTCTCCAGCGGTCTGGACAATGTCGGCAGCGCCGGGTACTATTGGTCCTCTACCCGGTACTCTAACAGCCGCTACGCGTACTACCTGTACTTCGGCTCCAGCTATTTCGATCCGCAGGGCGACGACGGCAATCGCTACGGCGGCTTCTCTGTTCGTTGCGTCGCCAAATAGCCCATATTATCTATCCTATGAAAACCGCCAGGTCTAAAACCTGGCGGTTTTGGGTTGTTGCTTGCTTGGAATCTTCAGACTGGTGCGGCGCTTGCCGCGCTGTTCAGGGCGTTTTCTGTGCCGTCCGGCACCGGCGTAGCTGTCGTCACGTTGCCGTCCAGCTTGTCCCGCACGACATAGCACGGCACGCCACCGAGTAGAGCTGGTCATATCCTTTGCGGGAACAGGCAGTATACCCTGTCGATCGCCATCCCCAGCATGAACAGCTCCTCCATCGTCGTGTGCAGATCTGCCCACTGTCGGCCGTATTTGTAGACGCTCATTGGCCAAGAATACACCCCATTCTTCCATTATACCACACATCAGCTAAAAAGTCAAGTGAAAACCACTCAAATCTTAAACTAACCTTAAATTCTCACAAAACCCTTGCCAAAACCATAAGAGTTTAGTACAATAAAACTAGTAAGGTCATCATAAAAGAAACATAGGATTAACAAATGGAAAAGATTGTTCAGAAACTTTTCATCACCGGTGCGCTTCTGGTAGGGCTTGCCGTGTCGGCGAGTACCCTCGGCTACGCGAACGCCATCAATGTAGCCTGTAATGGCGCTGGTGCAGACAGTGCTTGTGATCAAACCGTCACCTATACCGTCACTGTCCCGAAGACTCTCATCCTGAAAGATGTCACTGGCGTCAATATTCCAAACGCCAGTACTAGTGCTATTAACACTGGTAACATCACTGCTCACATCCTCGCAAATACTGCTTATCAGGTCAAGCTCAGCGCTACCCAGCCCGACCTCCTTCTGAACGGCACCGACACTAATACGAAGATTCCTGCCATCACTGGCGCGCAGACTGTCGCCGCCGGACAGAGCGGCTGGGGTCTTCTGAAGGATGCCGCTTACGTCGGTATCGGTACGGAGCCTACTTGGCAGTTTAGCCGTTCGCCCAGCAGTGTCACTGACGCCGGGGAAGAGAAGCAGTTCCCAGTCGGTATCGGCGTATCGAATGCTCTCTCGGCTGGCACCTATTCTACCGTCGTAACCATGACCTTGTCTACTAATCCATAAGATGCGAAAAAAGTTTCTCTTATTCTTGACCATTCTTTGCGGGCTGAGCTTCACGACGCAGCCCGCTTCTGCAGTCTCGAGCGAAGACGTCGCTTTCATGCTCAACCCTACCGATCAGACCATTACTCTTATTCCAGGCCAAGAGCAGTCTGGTAAGATTTCCATCACTAATGCTGGCTCGGCCGCCTTTGACTTTGAGATTTCGGCGCGCCCGTTCCATGTCAACAGCGAGACTTACGATCTCGACTTTTCTGCTAATAATATTTATACTCAGCTTTACTCCTGGATCAGTTTCACTGATACCGAGTACCATATCGACCCGGGTGCCACAGCTCAGATCGAGTTCAAGATCAATGTCCCTGCTGGCACTGCGGGTGGCGGCCAATATGCCGCCATCGTCGCCTCCGCCAGAAACCTCGACGACGCCGGCGCTGCTGTGCAGGTCATTCCGGAGGTCGCTTCGCTCATCTATGGCCGCATTGAAGGCCCTGAGATGCTCCCAGAAGGCGAGATTGCCGAGCAGACTATCCCCGGCTTCCTTCTCCATGGTCCGCTGGAGATTTCCGAGACCGTCTACAACACTGGCAATGTCGACTTTAAGGTCTCGCACAGCATCACCATTACCGACGCGTTCAGCGGCGACGAACTTTTCAATCAGAATACTAAAGATTCTGCCGGCAACACAATCGGGTCTAATACTCATGTCGTCCTCCCCGGCACTTCGCGCAAACAGACCATCGTCTGGGATAATACTCCGCGCATCGGCGTCATTAAAGTCAAACAAACCATCATGTATCTCGACCAAGAAGTCAGTACCGAGCAGCTCGTCATCTTTTGTCCGCTCTGGCTCATCCTCTCGGTTCTCGGGCTCATCCTACTCGCTGTCCTCTGGATTGTCCTCGCCGCTCGCCATCGCAAGCGCAAAGCTCCACAAGTTTTCTAGCCTCTAGAGAGAGGATAATCCTAGCAGCAAAATCGCTAGCTCATCACGCGGCAAAACATCTCGGAGATCATGCTTGTGTAATCCTCATAAATTGCTATAATTAAAACAGATGAAATTCACCACCAAGCTCAAAATTCTCTTCCTTGCCTGTGCCAGCCTCGTCTGCTCACTCGCCTTGGTACCAGCCGTACAGGCGCTCCAGCCAGGCGATGTCATTATGTCAATTAACCCCTCCAGCCAAGAGCTCAATCTCACTCCTGGAGAGACTTTTCGCGGCAAGATCGACGTCTCCAACACCGGCCGCTTGCCGTTTAAGGTCATAGCTAGTGCCCGCCCATTTTATGTGAAGGATAATAATTACAGCAGTCCTGATTTCTCCGCTGACACCGCCTATACGAAGCTTCACAACTGGATCAAGCTCGCCGAGACCGAATTCACTCTCGCACCTGGCACTACACATAGCCTTCACTTCGAGGTCAATGTCCCTGCCAATATTGCCTCCAGCGGCCAGTATGCCGCCATTATGCTCCTGAGTGACGGCGGACAGACGAGTAGTTCTGGTGTTAGTGTCTCTGGACAAATTGCTGCACTGCTCTACGGCCATGTCAATGGCGGCGAGCTTCATCCCGCCGGCGAGCTGGTCGAGCATAGCCTGCCTAGCCCCATCGTTGATCGTAATTTTAAGACCACGCACGTAGATTCTAACGGCGACGTCAAGTCTACTGTCGCAGCCTTCTCCCTTTCGCAGACCGTTAAGAATACTGGTAATGTTGACTTTCGCGTCACCCAGACTATGACTATTACCGATTTCTTCAGTAATCGCGAAGTCGTCAGTCCGAGCACCGTTGGTAGCGACGGCCAGATCATCGGCAGCAGCTCCGCCGTCGTTCTCCCAGGCACTTCTCGTACCGGTATCCTCACTTGGCCTGATGCTCCGCGACTTGGACTCTTCACCGTCCAGCAGACTATCCGCTTCCTCGACCAAGAATATACCTTTAGCCAGGTCGTTTTCCTTTGCCCCGTCTGGCTCATCGTCGTAGTGCTTAGCCTCTTCATCGTTTTTATCGTCTGGCTGATCATGCATTTTAAACACAAAGCTCATCATGAAGAAGAGAATCCGGTGCTGTAGACGCCTCTGTTAGATATGTCAAAACAGCAGATTTTTGTCGCCAACTCTTGACAAAATACTTATGTTGTGCTACAATAACAGCATCGCTCTGCTAATGAGCTAAGAATTGATTTTTATTCCAGAACATTAGCTCATAACTAGCCCAGCCTTTTCACCCCGAAATCTAAAATTTTCGCTCAAATTACCTTGATAATTTTGAGCAAATGTGCTATTATAAAACGATGGTAGAGAATATACGTAATGTTGCAATTATTGCTCACGTTGACCACGGCAAAACTACGCTGGTCGACGGTCTTTTGAAACAGTCGCACACTTTCCGCGACAACCAAGCTGAGATGTCTCAAACTCTGATCATGGACTCAATGGATCAGGAGCACGAGCGTGGTATCACGATTACCGCGAAGCAAACTGCGGTCTATTATGGCGACTACAAGATTAATATCATCGACACTCCAGGCCACGCTGACTTCTCTGGCGAGGTCGAGCGCACGCTCAATATGGCCGACGGCGTCATCTTGGTTGTCGATGCCCAAGAGGGCCCGATGCCACAGACGAAGTTCGTCCTCCAGAAGGCACTCAGCCTCAAGCTTAGACCAGTCGTTGTCATTAATAAGATTGACAAGCCTGCCGCTCGTATCGACGAGGTGAAAGACGAGATTTCCGACCTCTTCCTTGAGCTCGCTACCGACGAATCTCAGCTCAACTATCCGATTTATTATGCCATTGCCCGCGACGGTAAGGCTGGCAAGACGACTGATCTCGACGATGATTTGCACGTGATTTTCGAATCAATTATTAACGACATCCCTGCACCGAAGATTGACCTAGCTGCCGACAAAGGCGCACAGCTTCTAGTCGCTGCCCTCGCCGCCGATAACTATCTTGGCAAGTATGCCATCGGTAAGATTTTCCGTGGCAAGCTCAAGAAGGGCGAATCTGTCAAAGTTATCCATACCGATACCGAGACTGGCGCACAGACCACGACTAGCGCCAAGGTCGAAAATGTCTTCGTCTATAAGGGCCTCGGTCGTGAAGAAGTCCCCGAAGCCTGCGCCGGCGATATTGTTGCCGTCTCTGGTATACAACAAGCTAGCATCGGCGATACTATCGCTACTGGCGAACAGCCCGAGGCACTCCCCACCATCGAGCTCGAAGCTCCTACCCTTAGCATCTACATCGGCCCAAACACCTCTCCGCTCAAGGGCCAAGAGGGTGAGTTTACCACCTCTCGCCAGATTGCCGAGCGTCTCGAGCGCGAGCTAGAGACTAATATCGCGCTAAAGATCGTCCCAGACGGTCTCGGGTACAAAGTTTCCGGCCGCGGCGAGCTACATCTTTCCGTCTTGATCGAGACTATGCGCCGTGAGGGCTACGAGCTAGAGACTGGCCGCCCCGAAGTCGTCTATAAAGAAATTGATGGTCAGAAGTGTGAGCCTGTTGAAGAGCTAATTATCGAAGTTGAGCCAGAGTTCGTCGGCGCCGTCTCGCAAGAGTTAGGCGTTCGTCGTGCCGAGCTCGTTTCTCAAGAGCTCACCTCTAGCGGTAGTACCCGCTTCACTTACCGTATTACCACTGCTGCTTTAATCGGTCTGCGCAATAACCTCCTCACTGCGACCAAAGGCACTGCTATTATGTCGTCTTTGCCTGCCGGCTACCGCCCAGTGGAAGGGAAGTATAAGCCCGAACGCAACGGTGCACTGATTGCTTTCGAACCTGGCACTAGCACGGCTTACGCTCTTGACGCTGCTCAAGCGCGCGGCATCCTTTTCATTCCGCCTGGCGTGCCGGTCTATCAGGGTATGATCGTCGGCCTCAGCAATAAGAAAGAGGATATCGACATCAATATCTGCAAGGAGAAGCAGCTTACTAACATGCGTACGCACGCTTCGGATGGCGCGATCCAGCTCACTCCGCATACTCAGTACTCTCTGGAACAGTGCATCGATTTCTTGCTCGATGATGAGCTACTTGAAGTTACACCGAAGTCTCTACGCTTGCGCAAGCGTCAACTCGACCCAGTCAAGCGCAAACGCGAGAATCGTTAAGCTAAGTAGTTCTATAAGTCTAGGGAGCTGTTTCTCGCAGCCCTATCTAGAGCAGGGCTTCTCTCTGGACCCGCGCTCGTAATGTTGTAAAAACTACAACATTTTCCGCCCAGCTCTCCACCACCTACTAAAGTGTGCTATAATTGTACTATCATGTCAAAAATATATATCTGTACTGCTATCCCTTATGTCAACGGTAATCCCCATATCGGCCACGCTATGGACTACCTTTTGGCTGATACTTTTGCTCGCTACCGCCGCCTGCTGGGCGATGAGGTGAAGTTCCAGGTCGGTACCGACGAACATGGCAATAAGGTCTTCAGTACAGCCGAGAAGAATGGCGTGCCGATTGATCAGTACGTTCAGGAAAATTCCGATAAATTCCGTGCTTTTATTGACCGCTTAGGCGTTTCTTATACCGATTTTATTCGCACGACCGACCCAGCGCATGTTGCTGCCTGCCAGACCGTCTGGGAGAAACTTACCCCACACATCTACAGCGCCGAATACGACGGCTGGTACTGCGAAGGTTGTGAGCGTTTCGTCACGGAGAAAGAATACGCCGAGAATCACGGCGAATGCCCGGATCATCAGAAACCTTACCAGCGCCTCTCTGAGAAGAACTATTATCTGCGGATTTCTGATTTTAAAGATCAGATTAAGACCGCCATCGAGTCGGATCAAATGCGTATCACTCCTGCTTTCCGCAAACAAGAAGCGCTGAAGCTTCTCGAGGATGCGCCCGACATTTCCATTTCGCGCCCACGCAAGCAGCTCTCTTGGGGCGTGCCAGTCCCCGGTGACGACGACCAAGTCATGTATGTCTGGATCGACGCGCTTTCTAACTACATCACCGTCCTTGGCTACCCTGATTCGCCAGATTTTCAGAAGTATTGGCCGGCCGACGCCCAGTTCATCGGTAAAGATATCCTGCGCTTTCACGCTATCACTTGGCCGGCGATTCTGCTCGGCATCGGCGAGCAGCTACCGAAAAATATCATCACTCATGGCTATGTCCTCGCAAACGGGCAGAAGATGAGCAAGAGCATCGGCAACGTCGTCGACCCGATCGAAGTACTCGACCGCCACGGTCTGCCGGCTTTCCGCTATTATTTCTTGCGCCACGTCGACAGCTTCGATGATTCTGATTTTACCTACGATAAATACGACGCCGCTTATAATGGCGAACTCGCCAACGACCTTGGCAACCTCGTCCAGCGCCTTGCTACGCTCTGCAAGAAGAACTCCGTCCCCGGCGTCTCCATCGACGCTAAGCTCGATCCTGAGTTCGTCTCCTTGATGGACAAGTACGAATTCTCTCGGGCTTTCGACCACGCTTGGTGCAAAGTCCAGGCGCTCAATAAGCGCATCGACGCTGAGAAACCTTGGGAGCTTGCCAAGAAAGGTGATCCCGACGAGGCCAAAGCTGTACTCCAGAGTATGGCCAGCGACCTCCTCACCGCCGTGCATCACTTGCAGGTCTTCCTGCCCGATACTGCTGAGGAAATCAATCGGATTTTCACCGCTGAGCAGATTCTCCCGCCAGCCACTCCGCTCTTCCCGAAGGGTTAAACGGCACTACCTCAGTCCCTTCTCATTTCGCTTCTGCTTTCTTAAAATAACCTTAAAATAGCCCAGATTCTGCCATCTCGGCTTATGTAATGTCGGTTTTTCAGCAAAAACGCCCCCTATCTATTGACTTTTACAGCTATATATGGTATAATAGAAAGACAGCATCAAATCTTTTTCGCAACTCAGTCTCAGCTCAAGCTAGCAGCATAGAGTAAAGGCATTTACAGCTTTTACTCTCCGTCCCAGTAATGTTTTCCGAATAGCATGTCATAATTGACCAGCTCGTAATCCGCTAGTGCCTCATCCTGTACGGGTGGCTTACCGTCAAGATAAGCGTTCGTCAAGATCGGATTCGTTGTGCAGACATCGTCAAGCAGATAGAAGAACGCCGGCTTTTTTAGATTTAGTACATTATACATCGTATTCTGCAAGCAGTTCGGCGAAGTCGTCGGCAGGTCTAGCCCGCGAACTTTCTTACCCAGCTCAATATCTACCAGCTCGTCGATATTGCTCTCCAGTTTTGCATTATTCTCGATCTCGAAGTTTGCGTATATGAAATACGGCGTCAGATGTGCAGTATTGTAATCTGCTCGCTCGCCAGATTTCACATATTGATCCAGAGACCCCATCGCATGGTCGCCAAACCATAGCACTACGGTACGTTCGTCCAGCTTGTCTAGCTCCTCAATAAACTCTGCTAGGTATTTGTCCGACTCGTGCAGACTCTGGAAGCTTGCCTCAATATCGTTGCTCTCGCTTCGTTTCGTCTTTTGTGTGAACTCATATTTCGGGTAGCCCGCTTGGTCGTAAGGGGCGTGGTTTTGCATTGTCACCGTCATAATCATCTGTTTGCCGTCATTGTTTTTTAGCAAGTCCAATACCTCATTATAAATCGACTGATCATTAATGACGCCACTCCAATACTCGTGCTCGGTATGCGTCATATCGTCCTCGTCAATAAACGCATCGTAGCCAAGCTTCGGATAGACGATGTTGCGCTTATAGATCGCTCCATCGTAAGAATGCACTGCCGTCGTGTCGAACCCAGACTTCTTGCTCCAGTTTGCAATACCGTAGAGGTTGTCCAGCTTCGATACTACATTCACATACGGATAAGTCCGCGCCCAGTAGTTCGTGAGTCCCGTCTGTACCTCGAACTCCACATTTGCCGTCCCGCCCCCATACTCTGGCGAATACATATATCCGCTCGGATATTTGCGGAAAATTTCGTGCAAGTTCGGCGTCACATCGCCGCCATAATAATCATAATACTTCGTCAGCAGCGCCGGGTCGTAGAAGGTTTCCGCCAGCACCACGATCACATTGTCTACTTCATCGCTCCAGTCCAGTCGGCTCGCGTCATCCGCTAGCTTCTTTGTTTCGTATTTCTCGGCGACTTCCGCCATTTTCGCCTCGCTGTACTCTGCTGGCGTCTCTACTACATTGCTACCGAGATTATAGATGAACCCCACGATGAAACCATTTTCGCGGTAGTTTCTCGCCTGATCCCAAGCTCGGAAGTCAATGTCGCCCAGCCAATCGTAATCCTTCCGCCGGAGGATTGGGTTTGTAATCCCCGCGAGCAAAGCTAAAGCTACCATTGTACAGGTCGTTCTCGGCACTAAGGTTGAACGATCCCACCATGGTAAGTTCTTTGGGCTTCGACTCACGAACCGCCGAATATAATACTCCGCTAGAGCTGACCCTACGATTACGAATATTACGCCCCACACCAGCCGCGCCACTGCGTCGCCATCCACGAATTGCATCAGATTTCCCGCCTTGTCCGCCATCGCGAACTCTTCTGGCAGCAGTGGCTCTGCTCTCAGCTGAAATTTCTGAATGTGAATGAACGACAAAATGCTCAGTCCTGCGAAGATAATTCCCGTGCTTAAGAAGGGTCGCCAGGTCACCGCCGCGAGCAGCCCCAGCAGGCTGAAGACCACCAGATAATCATAATACGCCAGCTTCGGTTTCTCTTGGATGAACTCCATCGCTGCTTCGGCATCGCAAAGATTCGTCCGCCAAATCATGAACCATGTCAAGAAAATCGCCACTACCGCCAGCAACAAAATCGCACAGGGCACCCTGAGAAGCGCCGGCATCGGGTGTCGTCCACGCTTCGCCAAGCGTCTCTCGCGCCAGGTCTTCCAGCGCTCTTTCCAACTACGCTTCGCTGCGGGCTGAGCTTCTGCCGCCGTCCGCGACTTCTTTTTCTGCAAAGGTCTCACCGCATCTACCGCTTTCGCAGCCGGCTTAGACTTAGCTTCATTGGGCTTCTTTTGGTTTTTAACCATAACATCATTATAACACATTTCCTCGAAAAAGTACCACCCGCTAAGGTGGCACTTTTTGCTAAAGCTCAGATAGGCTTAGGCGATCTTCTTGCAAGTACCGTCGCACTCCTCATCGTAGGTATTAGCAAAGCCATTACCTGCGAGGCGTGAAATCACGTCGGATAGATAGAAACCAATCACACCACCAAGGATTGGGAAGACTACATATGCCGCCGCTGCGAGACCTGCGAGCTGAGCGAGCTCGCCGATGTTATCGGCTGCTGTCGGCAAGATTTGATACATCAAGGCTACGACTGGGTTAAACATGAAGGTCGTACCGGTCACCGCGAAGAAACCTTGCGAGATAACAATCCCGAAGATCACAGCCAGCGTAATACCACTCGTCACCACGAAGGCAAAGGTCAAAGCACTCTTACGAGCGTATTTCAGAGCTCTTGCGAAGCAAAAAGCGATCACGATCGCACCCAGGAGCTCCACTAGCGCTACGCTCCAAAAAGTCTCACCAGTTACCTCAACCATCATATTCAGCTCTTGTGTCGTGCCGCTCCCGAGACGGAAGGCGTTCACAATGATCAAGCCAATCCATGCGCCGAGGAGCTGTGCGAGCATGTAGAGCACGCCACGAATCGCTGACATCCGGCGAGTTGCCATCATTCCAGCGGTCACCAGTGGGTTAAGGTTCGCCCCAGAGATTCCGAAGATTACCACATAGATACAGAGCACTGCAAGCACGATGTAGAGTGGCTGCACCCCCAAGGTCAGCATTAGCATGGTGAAAAGCATCGTACCGATCACCTCGCCGAGCAACGCGCCCCAAATACGTGGCGACTTGAAAATCGTCAAGATGTTCTCGTTCTCATCGTATTTGCGTGCGAAGAACCCCTTAAAAATCGATTCACGCTTGCTACTAGTATTCTCCGCAGTAGCTTTCACGGCCTTGGTCGTAGTCGTTTCTTTCACGGTCTTCGCATCTTTTACTTCTTTGGTCTCTTTGGCACTCTTGGCTTCTTTCGCAGAAACTTTGGCTGTCGTCTTGAGATCCTTTTTCGGCTCTGGCTGGGAATTGTCTTTCTTTCCAGATTTCTTTGGCTTTTGATTGGCCATTACAACCTCCTTAAATACTATATTTCCTCAATTATAGCACACTTATGATATAATTGAAAAGTGTAAAAAGATTTCATCTAACTAAAGGAGGTAAAATGGGCATCATGGTCGAAAAAGATTTAAAGCGTAATTCCGAGCTGAACTCTCGCATCTCGGCAGACTTGCGCGCTCGGGCGCAAAACACCCATCAGGACATCGACGGTGTCGAAGATTCTAACTACATCAAAGATACCAAGAAGACTGGTAAATTCACCTGGGTCTGGATCGTCCTAATCGTCCTCGCGATTATCTCCCTCGCCTGCATTATTTTCATCTAGCCCCCAGGGAGATGCTCATTTCTTAAGCTTATTTTAAGCTTGAGCGTTATTCTGCCGAGAAACCATTGACTTTTTAGCTCATCTGTGCTATAATAAAGATATAGGGTCCTTTCGACCACTTTTTCTTATCTCTTGTATTCGCAGGCAGCAAACGATAGAGTCCTTTCATTCTATCGCCCCACCAGATCGCCCCCATCAGATGAATACTACTTTATATAAGAAAACCCAGCGAGGTAATTACCGTATAAAATATAGTTTTATGCTATAATTATTCTATGTCAGAGTTAGAGAAGTTGAAATCGGAATTAAAAAATATCAACGCCGAGTACGCCAAGATCAAGACGCTGCCTCCTGAGCAGCGAGGCGAGTTCGGTCGTCAAATGAACACCCAGAAGCAAGCGCTCCTGGCTAAGATTGCCGCCGCCGAGGAGGCTCTCGAGAGCGAGAACGTCGAGCCACTCGATGTCTCCGCCCCTTGCGCGCCGAATCAAGCCATTCCTACCCGTCGTCTCGGTTCGAAGCATCCCTTGATGGTCGAGCTCGACCGTGTCGTCAGCATCTATGCCGACATGGGCTTTAACGTCATGGAGTCAAACCAGCTTGATGACGAGTTTCATATGTTTGACAGCCTGAACTTCTCTAAGGGTCATCCCGCTCGTGATGGTTATGATACTTTTCGTACCTCTGAGGGCTTCATCCCGCCCGCTCATACTTCTACCATGCAGCACCGTGCGCTGAAGAAATACCGCAAAGACCTCGAGAACGGCGGTCAGATTGCCGTGGTCATCCCCGGCCGGGTCTTCCGCAACGAAGACGCCGATGCTACGCACGAGCATACCTTTTATCAGTGCGAAGGTGTTTTCGTCTCAAAAGACGCTACCATGGGTCAGATGTTTGGCGTGCTGAAACGCTTCTTCGAGCTCTATTACGGTCAGTCGCTCAAGATGAAGACCCAGCCCGGCTATTTCCCATTCACAGAACCTTCCGCTGAGCTTCTAATCGAGAAGCCCGCTTCGCTTGGTGGCAAAGGTGGCGACTGGCTCGAGATGCTCGGCTGCGGCATGATTCATCCAAATGTTCTCAAGATGGCCGGCATTGACCCCGAAGTCTACCACGGCTTCGCCTGGGGCGGCGGCATTGATCGTCTAGTGATGCTAAAGTATCAGCTTAACGACGTCCGCTATTTTGAATCTGGTAAACTTGACTTTTTGGAGGAATTCTAATGCTTATTTCACTCAACGAAATCAAAAAATACGTTGCCGTTCCCACCGATCTCTCTGACCAAGAGCTCATCACTCTCATCGGTTCACGACTGGTCGAAGTCGAAGAAGCTATCGACCTCTCCCCGAAATACAAAGGCGTCTATGTCGCTAAAGTCGTCAAAGCTGAGTCGATCGAAGGCACTCATCTCAACCTCTGCGAAATCGACGCCGGGCCGCACAACGCTGAGTTTAATCAGCTTGAGAATGGCCTCGTACAGGTCGTCTGCGGCGCGCCCAACGTCCATGCTGGCATGCTCGCCGTCTGGATTACCCCAGGTAGTATCGTCCCGCAGACTTACGGCAATGAGAATTTCAAGCTCAGCGTCCGCAAGCTTCAGGGCTACGAGTCGAACGGTATGCTTGCCGGCGCCGACGAGCTTGACTTCGACAACGAGCATAAGACTATCGCCGAAATCGACCCCAAGATTGCCCAGCCGGGCGACAGCCTCGCTGAAGTCTTCGGTCTAGACGACATTATCCTTGACGTCGAGAACAAATCTTTGACTCATCGCCCAGATTGTTTCGGTCTCATCGGCTTCGCCAGGGAAGTAGCTGGTATTCTCGGGCTTAAATTCACAGAGCCGGAGTGGCCTGAGCTCGTTCAGTCTCACGAACTTCCGCTTAGTGTCAAGATCGAGGATCAGAGCCTTTGCCCGCGCTATTCTTGCGCCGTCTTCGACTTGCCGCACCACGAGAAGAGCAAGTATCTCACCGCGGACGCCGTCTTCCTCGCGAAAGCTGGCATGCGCAGTATCAACCCGATGGTCGACCTTACCAATATCATTATGCTCCAGACCGGTCAGCCACTTCACGCTTTTGATTACGATAAGCTTATTGCAGCCGGCGGTACTGACAAGCCGAATATCATCGTCCGCTGCGCCGAGGCTGGCGAAGAACTGCAGCTACTCGACGGCAAGACTATCCAGTGTATCCCAGAGGATATCCTCATCACTAGCAATAATGTCCCGGTTGCGCTCGCTGGGGCCATGGGCGGTAAGAATACCGAGATTGACGCCTCTACGAAGCGTGTCGTCCTCGAGAGTGCCACTTTCTCACTCTATCACCTCCGCAAGACCCAGATGGCGCACGGTATTTTCTCAGAAGCTATCACGCGCTTCACGAAGGGGCAGCCTGCTGCGATGACCTGGCCGGTGCTCGCCGAGACTATCCATCGTCTCGATGTCGTGCCTCTTGCCACTGCCGACGAATATCCCGGTAAGCAAGCTACTACACCGATCTCTCTAACTGTCAATGATATCAACCAGCTTCTCGGCACTTCTTATAGCCTCGATACCATCACAAAGACCCTCGAAAACGTCGGTTTTTCGGTCAAAGCCACAAGCATTTTGCACTCTAAGGCCTCTAAAACGCCTTCCAACGCGTCTAAAGGTCAAACCGCGGTCCTACCCGCCTCTGGCACCAAAACCCCAGCAGGCGCCGATTTAGAGGTCATCACCCCGGTCTGGCGCACCGATATTCATATCAAAGAAGACATCATTGAAGAAGTCGGGCGCCTCCTTGGCTTCGACAATATCCCACTCCAGCTCCCGCACGGAGAGTTCAGAGGTACTGAGACCGCGCCGATGTTCCAGCTCAAGCACGAGCTGCGCAACCTTCTCTCTTATCGCCTCGGTATGAACGAGCTCCTGACCTATTCCTTCATCAGCCGTAGTCTCCTTGAGAAAGCCGGTCAAGACCCTGCGAACAGCTATGAAATCGTCAATTCTATCTCGCCCGAGCTTCAGTGCTTCCGCCAGCAGATTTGCCCCAGCCTTCTTGACAAGGTTCGTGAGAACCTCAAGAGTGGTCATCAGAGCTTCACTCTCTACGAAATGAACCAAATTTCCAGCCGTACCCTTGGCCTCGATCGTGATGGCGCTCCTATCACTCAGACCGACCTCGGTATTATCTGCCTCGGCGACTTCTATCAGCTGAAGTTCGACCTCTTTGCTATCCTTGAGCGAGGTCTCAGGGTTGATCTCGAGTATTCTCGCATCACCCCTGGTTCTGCCGCCGCTAAGGAATATCCGTATCTCGAGCCCGTCCGCTCCGTGGAACTCTTCGTCGGCGAGCAGCGTATCGGCGCGCTCGGCGAGGTGAAAGCTTCCGTCCGTCGCAAGTTCAAGCTTGAAGACACCGTTATTTCTGCCTGCGAGCTCAACCTCGACCGTGTCGTCGAGCTCAAGCGCACCCTCTCTGTCGACCTTAAGATCTCTAAATTCCCATCCGTCGAACGCGACCTCACTCTGAAAGTCGCTGCTGATACGCCGTTCGGTCGCATCGACGAGGCTATCCGCTCTACGCTCGGGTCCTCTGATCTTATCTATCAGCTCACCCCCGTCTCCATCTACCAAGCCGACCCTCAGACTAAGAATCTCTCCTTCCATCTCAAATTCGCCAGCCCTAGTGAGACCTTGGATTCTGGGCGGATTTCTGATATAATGAATAAAATTACCGCTAGAGCCGCTGAGATCGGTGCTACGGTGGTCTAAAGGAGGAATATGGACGAAAAACAGCTTAAAACTAGCCTTTGGCAAAGAGTTGTCATTGTGGTCGTCGCATTGCTTTTGCTCGGTTCTACGGTGTTGACTTACATGTTTATTGTCATGAGTGGTAATAGTGCCAAACAGAGCCAAGAAGAATATCTAGCTCAGCTCCGGACCGAGCTAAACGCTAAGAACCAAGAGATCGAGACCGCCGCGAAGCCTCTCTCCGATAAATATCTCCCTGACCTACAGAAATACAAAGCCAGCCAAGTCAAGAGCTACAACGCCGTCACCGCCAACAATGAGAAGCTTAAGGTCGAAGACCTCAAGGTTGGCACCGGTAAACAGCTTACCGAGGGCGACACCGACTATTCCGCCTACTATATCGGCTGGTGTGCCGACGGTAGCATCTTCGACTCCTCTTTCGCCTACGCCGTAGATGAAGACGCCAGCACCACTGACGACAATGTCAAGTACACCGACGAGATTATCGGCCTTAATCCACCGCTGATTAACCCGACTAGCCTCATCGAAGGCTGGACTCAAGGGGTTATTGGTATGAAGCTGGGCGGTGTCCGTCAGCTTAGCATCCCCGGCGAGCTCGCCTATGGCGACACTCGTAGCGATATCTGTGGTCAGAAGAATGCCCCGCTTAAGTTCGTCGTCATGGCGGTCGAGACTGACGATACCCTTAAGACTTTGAACGACGAAATGCAAGTAATCTACTCGCGGATCTATACCGCTCTAGCAGGTAGTAGCAACTAATGCACGACCTAGTAATCATCGGTGGTGGGCCGGCGGCACTCTCAGCCGCAGTCTATGCTGCCCGCGCTGGCCTTGGCGTCAAAGTCTATGAGAAGGCCGAGTTCGGCGGTGTTCTCCCGATTATCGCTGAACTCGAGAATTACCCGGGCTTCCTCGGGCCAGGGAAGGAGCTCGCTGCCAAGATGCGTACCCAGGCCGAGCAGCTCGGTGCAGAGCTCGAGTACGGCGAATGCACCTCTGCCCGGAAGCTTCCAGATGGGACCTTCGAGCTCGTCATTGATGAATCCCCTATCCATGCGAAATCCGTCCTCGTCGCTAGCGGCTCTGAGCCAAAACGGCTCGCTTTCGACCTTTCCATCCCTGTCTCGTACTGCGCACTTTGCGATGGTGCTTTCACCAAGGGTAAAAATATCGTCGTCGTCGGCGGTGCGAATTCTGCCCTGCAAGAGTCTCTCTATCTGGCGAATCTTGCCGCCAGCGTCGTCATCGTTACGCATTCTCAGCTCAAAGCCGACCAGCAGCTTATTGCCCGCCTCACGCAGTACCCTAATATCAAAGTCGTCGAGAACGTCGAGCCTACCCGCGACCTTCTCGAGCAGTTTGATTATTGTTTCGTCTATATCGGCAAGAAGCCCTCTACCAGCTTCCTCCCTGATGAAGTTTTAGCTCACGATGGCTTCGTGAACACCGATACCGCCAGCCATCTTCCGCACCAGACTATCCTCGCAGGGCTGTTCGCGGCTGGCGATGTTCGCAGTGGCAGCGTCAAACAGATCGTCACCGCCGCCGGCGACGGTGCCGCTGCTGCTATTGAGGTCACCGAATATTTGCATTCTCGCTAGGGCGTGAGGTCAGCAAGGTTAAAACATAAGTGTTTTAGCCTTGGACTGCCGAGAAAAGCGTGTTTATGAAACAGAGCCAAAAATACCTGGTTATCCTTGATTTTTTACCAAAACGCTTGCGTTTTGGTATTGACAAAAATAGCAATCTGTGATACAATGTAATCATGGGGTGAAATCTAACATCACCTCACGTATCAGATACTATGTCTGGAGGGGACAATAGATGACATATATCATTCATTGGGCAGAATTTACCGGCATCATCGTCGCTTTGGTGATGGTTCTGGGAGCTATCCTCGGGTACAACCGTGCCCGGGCTGGCAAAGTCGTTCACAACATCAACTATTTCCTGAAAAAATGGCGTGCCTGGGCGGCTTCGCCGCTGGTCACCCTGACCGTCATCGCCCTGTTCGACATCTACGAGCTGTTCGGCTGGGCTCTCAGCCTGCCGTTCGGCAGCAACTTCGTGCGTGGAACTCTGGCGTGCATGATCGTAATTGTCAGCTTCCCGCTGACCTGGGCGCTCACCTTCTTCGGTCTGAACTTCTCCTACATCTGTGTTCAGTATTTCACGACGCAGCACATGGAGAAGCAGACCGCCGCTAAGGCGGGTGCCAAGGTTCTGTACGACCACGCCAGCCGTAAGGTCGAGCGCATCGGTGTCGCCCACGCGGAGCAGATGGAGCAAGCTGCTCTTGACGCCCTGAACGGTGACACCAGCACCCCGGCCTGAACCGGCACCTAAGTACCTTTTCCCTAAAGCCCGCCGGCTACATCGGCGGGCTTTGCCATGTCTATGAACCACCATGACTGGCAGCTATCTCTGCTCTCCGGCGGGGATTTTTCAGGATACTTAACGCTCTGTTAAACATCCTAGAAAGTCAGTTCTCTGCTTAGCGTATCGTATGGTATAATAAGGAGCGTGAGAGAAAAGATATTGTCAAATATCTTTTCCGAGCCGACGCCATTATACAGCCATGCTGAAGGTATGGTATAATCAAACTATGACTGCTAGCTTTTATTTTTACGATCTCGAGACCTCTGGCTTAAACTCTCGCCAAGATCGTATTATGCAGTTCGCTGGGCAGCGCACTGACGCTGATTTCAACCCGATTGGCGAGCCGCAAAATATCCTGGTCCAACTCGCTGACGACACTCTGCCTAGCCCTAGCGCAATTATGGTTACCGGTATTACACCCCAGTCCACGCTAGCAGATGGTATGCCCGAGCACGAGTTCTGCCGTTATTTTATCGAAGAGATTGCTACCCCTGGCACCACGATGATGGGCTATAACTCTGTCCGGTTTGATGATGAGTTCATGCGGCACACTTTGTGGCGCAATTTTTACGACCCTTACGAATGGCAATGGGCGGACGGTCGTTCGCGCTGGGATCTGCTCGATGTCGTGCGGCTCACCCGGGCGCTACGCCCAGAGGGGATTAAATGGCCCGTCACCGCTGACGGCCACTCAACGAACCGCCTTGAGCTCATTACTAAGCTGAACGGTATCGAACACGCTCATGCTCACGACGCTTTAGCCGACGTCGTCGCCCTGATCGAGGTTACGAAGCTGATTAAGCAGCATCAGCCGCAGTTGTTTGACTTCCTTTACCGCTTGCGCAACAAGCGCGAAGTCGCGAGCCTTGTCGACCCGGGCCGCCCCAAGCCGTTTGTCTACGCCAGCGGCCGTTACTCCAGTGAGTTTGAGAAGACGACCGTCGCCCACCCTGTAGCTCCGGCCGAGAATGGCGCTGTCTGGGTGTACGATCTGCGACACAATCTCGACCAGCTCCTCGCTGGCGAAGCTGCCGCCAAAGAGGCTGGTACGATCGATTTCAAGAAACCATGGCACGAACGCGATCCCTGGGAAAAGAATTATGTGCCGATTATCAAGAAGCTGCAATATAATCGCTGCCCTGCAGTCGCTCCGCTCAGTGTACTTGAGAAAGATAACGGTTGGGAGAAAATCAAACTTTCCCGCGCAGAGGTTGAGAAGAATCTTCAGAGTCTCCTCGCACATCCTGAGTTCGTCCAGCGAATCATTAGCAAAGAAGCGCAGCCTTTCCCGCCCGCTGAGGACCCAGAATCGGCGCTCTACGACGGGTTCTTGAATGATCAAGATCGCACTCTCTGCGCCGCCGTCCGCAACAATGGCGCCGACGATCTGGCGAATTTTTGCCCGCATTTCTCCGACGAGCGCCTTGCTGAGCTCCTCGTGCATTATAAAGCGCGCAGCTACCCTGCCAGCCTCAGTCCAGTCGAGGCTGAGCAGTGGGAAACTTATCGCACCAAGCGACTCGAGCGCCAGTCGAAGACGTTTCTTACCGAGCTCCAGCGGATCCAGCAGGTTCTCGCGAAAGACCACCCTATCGGTGGCAAAAGTGTTGAAGATTGTGCCTTCCTCGCCGAAGAATTGCTCCTCTGGTACGAATCCATCGCTCCTGCCGAGTAAACGCTGCCAGCCTAAATTTGAAATTTTTACCACAAACGCAAAAACTGTGGTATAATGAGGATGTCTATCACAATTTGAAGCATATATAGCGAAATAATATGTTAAGGTATATTGCCACATTAAATGGCGCCATGAGGTCCACTTGATGGCAATAGCCTTAACGCTAGCGTCGGATTGTGATAGACACCCTCGTGGTGCCATTTTTGTATGCAAAGTGGTTCACCCGGGGCATCAAAATCAACCCAAAAGGAGAGCCAATACATGCGTCACAATAAATTGGCTGGAACTAGATTTTTGTTAGGTTCCAGAAAGCATAAACCATCAACTTTTACATCAACTAGAGATAAAGCAGAGTGCAACTGTAATGTCTCCAGCAAAGATATGCTTCATAGTAAAAGTACTTATTTCTACCGATGGTTTGGCGAGCATCTGGACTTAGCAGTGAGTGGCCTTTCTGTTAAGACTAGCTATATCGTTCCGGCGGTCTGTGGCGCAGCTCTCTTGGGTGTATTAGGACTTATTGTAAGCCCAGTGATAGGCAATATAGAAACGGCCTATGCGGCTGAAGAAGACAAATGTAAAACTAGCGAAGATCCTAACACTGGCGTCTGTGCCATGGAGCTTGCTCTTTTCATGAACGGTACCGATGGCGCATATAATGAATTGCCGGCTACTGAACTTAGTACGGATAACGTAGTACATCGCGACTACAACTTTTCCGTACGGGCGGTAGATACGAAAGATGGCTATGATCTGTACGCCGGCGTGGTAAATACCGGTAGCTTCGGCAACAACCTTGTCAATGCTGACTACCCAACTGAAGAGCACATGATTAAGGCTCTGAGCGGTACCGACGTATCGTATAATAGTATTGGCAATAACGAATGGGGATACGCCATCACTTCTACCAACCAGAGTGCCGAAGAATTGAGCTATAACTCTCTACCGGTGGCGACCATCACAACGGAAGACGATAAGACAACTCTGACGAATGGCAAGCTCCTCGCACACGGCGAAGATACTGGCTACGATCCCAGCCAGCCTGTCGGCCAAGATAAGCATACCGACCAAGATTACAAACTCTACTTCGCCGCTAAGGCTACCCCCGAATCTCCAGCTGGGCACTATAGGACGCAGGTGATGCTGAGCCTCGTGGCGAACCCGAAAGTTGTCGTCAAAAAATTTAGTAATATCACCAAAATGTCGGAACTCACATCGAAGATTTGCAAAAATACAGAGACACCACCAGCTTTTTTAGATGATGGGACAACTGTAAACACTAACGTTCCAACCAAACAACTCATCGACGATCGTGAAGGCAGCAACGGTACAAAGTACTGGGTAGCCAAGCTCGCCGATGGTGATTGCTGGATGACGCAGAATATGGCATATGATGGTATTAGTAATACGAGTGGATATTTTAATAACACTAAGAAAAACATCCTTCTCGTGCCAAATAATATGAACAACCCCACTAGCTATACAGAAAAACCGACCACGGGATATACTATTTCTGAGAGCCCTAACATGAGTACAGTGCTAGATGAGGCAACCAAAACCTATAATGGGCATTATCTGATGGGCAATTATTATGCTACTACCAATAACCAGGCGATTGACGCATGTACATTCTCCAATAACGCAGATTGGAAGCTGCCAGATTCAACTAACACAAACGCGACTGCGGCACACCATTCCTTCGGCCGCCTGCTCGGCACCTATAATGTCCCTGATAGCGGCGCTGGGAGCCTTACGCTACGTAAACCGCCATTCTTTTTCCTGTATACTGGATACTACGATGGTAGCTTCACCTACATTGGTTCCTATGGCAACTATAGGTCCACTAGCGGCGGCAAGATGTTATTTTTGCACGATAGCTTCGCTAATCCTGTTCACAGCCACGCCGTCAGCTCCTCCTACGGCTACTCCGTCCGCTGCGTCGTCTCCGGGGAATAGCCACCGTAGCCATATAATTCATCCTTGAGACAGACTAAAAGAGCGCTCAAGCTGAGCGCGCCCAGTCGTAGGAGACGAGCCTAAAGAAAGCCTGCTTTCTTTAGCGAAGCGACGCCCGACTGATAGCGATTACCAAATCGCGTCGGAGCGACGACCCCGTGAAGACGGGCGACGGAGTGGGTCTGTCGATGGGATGATTATATAGCTACGAAACGAGAAAAAGCGTTTACCAGCGCAAAGCTAGAGCAGCCTCGGCCCTGTCATCCGCATAGTCATATGAACCTTAACCAAACCTTAAAATCCTCCATTTTCTCCTCATTTACCCATTTTCCGACCCCAAACCCGCCCGAAACCGCCTCAAAATCTTGACTTTTACCTCTATCTGTGGTATAATGGAAAGATAGGCTTGTTTTAGGGCAAGGCTAAAACGCACAAGGGGGTATCCACATGAAAGGGTGGGACAGACAGACGCTCATCGCCAGCATGACGGCAAAAATCACCGATGCGGCCGACGAGGAAATCGACCGCGGCAGGAAGAAGCCGGATCAAGATGCGACTCCGAGCTTCAGCTCTTTCGGGTTCTGGGTACGCGAGTATCTGTTGGCCACGGAGCCGTTGCGCAGCTGCTGGCGTCAGGTGGACGCGCTGCTCAACCGGGCTCGCGACGACATGATTATCCAGCAACGTCAGCAGAGCCGCCCGCAGGACAAGGCGGAGATCGAACGGGACAGTATCAAGTCTGCCAAGCTCCAGATCATCTCCCTGCTTCGCAGCACCATCGGCGCATAGCCACGCACATTATCCTCATCCAAGGCCACCCCACCAGCGGGTGGCCATTTTAAGCTCGCATTACTAACTTCAGCGCCCACCAAGACACACCCCGCCGCCGAGCCCCAGCACTCTCCCAGCACGTTCTCGCCACCGAGCTCAAAAATCTCTTAAACGTGCTTGTATCGCCAGGAAGCTCAAGCCCCAGAGCCCATCCTCCCCTTAAACCCGCTCTCGCTACCTTGATTATTCCTGAGTTTTGCAGTATAATGTCTAGTTAGAATGAACGACAACTTTATCAAAATCCGCGGCGCCCGTCAGCACAATCTCAAAGATCTTGATGTGGATATCCCGCGTGATAAGCTCGTAGTGATTACTGGTCTCTCCGGCAGCGGTAAGTCTAGCCTCGCTTTTGATACGATTTATGCCGAAGGTCAGCGTCGCTATGTCGAGAGTCTTTCTAGCTATGCGCGCATGTTTCTTGGGGTGATGGACAAGCCAGACGTAGACAGCATCACTGGTCTCAGCCCCGCTATTTCCATCGACCAAAAGTCCACCAGTCGCAATCCGCGCTCTACCGTCGCCACTGTCACTGAGGTTTACGATTACCTGCGTCTACTCTTTGCCCGTGTCGGCGTGCCGCACTGTCCGATTTGTCATCGCGAAGTGCACCGCCGCAGCGTCGAAGATATCGTCGGTGAGGTCATGAAGCTTCCGCTCGGGAGTAAGCTGATGCTGCTCGCTCCAATCGTCTCTCAGAAAAAGGGCAGCTTCCAGCATATCCCTGAGCAATATCAAGCCAAAGGCTTCTCGCGCGTACGCATCGATGGTATTATCTACGCTCTCGACGAGTTCCCCGACCTCAACAAAAACGATCGTCATGATATCGAAATCGTCGTTGATCGCTTCATCCTTTCGCCGGATTTACTCAGTCGGATTTCTGGCTCTATCGAGCAGGCATTAGAGCTAGGCCAGGGGATTATCAAACTTCTCAAAATCAACGACAACTCTACTGCTGTCGGCGAGAACAAGACCGGCGACGACACGGAGATTCTGACCTATTCTCAGCGCTACGCTTGTGAGCTGCACCCTGACGAGCATATCCCTGAGCTCGAGCCGCGTCTCTTCTCGTTCAATGCTCCTCAGGGCGCCTGTCCGACCTGTACTGGTCTCGGTACACGTCTCGAGATCGATCCTAATCTTATCCTGAACCCGAACCTCACCATTGCTGAGGGCGGTATCCGCCCGTTTAACCGTGTCACTCAAGAATCGTGGTGGTTGAAGCGTCTCGAGGCGGTCGGCGAACGTCACGGGTTTTCTTGCCACGTACCGATCGGCCAGCTCTCGGCGGATGCTCTGCAGAAGATTCTCTACGGTACCGGCAAAGAGAAATATGAAGTCAAAGTCGGCGGCCATGGCAAATGGGGCAACGGCGCCACTTATCAGTCCACCTACGAAGGTGTCATTCCTACGCTCGAACGTCGCCACAAAGAGACCGATTCCGACTTCGTTCGGAAAGATATCGAGCGCTTCATGCGCGTGCACGAATGTCAGACTTGCCACGGCGCCCGCCTCAAGCCAGCTGTGCTTGCTGTCACGGTGCATGGGCTCAATATCGTCGATATGTGTAATCTCGACGTCGATGCGACCCTTGAGGTCCTGAAGCACGATCTAGAGTTCTCCGATTCTGAGAAAATGATCGCTGAGCCTATCCTGAAGGAAATTCGCGAGCGGGTGCAATTCATGCAGGACGTCGGTCTCGGTTACCTCGAGCTCGGCCGCGCCGCCAACACGCTCTCGGGCGGGGAAGCTCAGCGCATCCGTTTGGCTACCCAGATCGGCTCTGGTCTGCAAGGCGTACTCTACGTGCTCGACGAGCCATCCATTGGCCTACACCAGCGCGATAATGATAAGCTCATCGCCACTCTGAAGCATCTCCGCGACCTCAAGAACACCGTCATCGTGGTAGAGCATGATGAGGATACCATGCGCGAGGCGGATTTTATCGTCGATATTGGTCCTGGCGCCGGTAAGAACGGTGGCCGCCTCATCGCTGCTGGCACGCCTGATGAAGTCGCCAGCGACCCTGATTCGATTACTGGCCAGTACCTCTCTGGCCGTAAAACTATCCCTGTACCTAAGAAACGCCGCAAGCCGAAGAAAGATCAAGAACTAGTCGTGGTCGGCGCACGCGAGAACAATCTCAAGAATATCGACGTGCATTTTCCACTTGGTGTTATGACGGTCGTCTCTGGTGTCTCCGGTTCTGGTAAATCCACTCTCGTGAACGAAATTCTCGCGAATGAGCTGCTTGCTCGTCTCCATCGCGCCCAGACTGTTGCTGGCCTCCACGAGCGCATCGACGGTATCGAATATCTCGACAAAGTCATCGTCATTGACCAATCCCCGATTGGACGTACACCGCGCTCGAACGCCGCCACCTATACCGGCGTCTTCAACCAAATTCGTGAACTTTTCGCCAAGCAGCCCGAAGCTGAGCTGCGCGGGTATAAAGCTGGCCGATTCAGCTTCAACGTTAAAGGCGGACGCTGTGAGACCTGCCAAGGCGACGGCGTCAACAAAATCGAAATGCACTTCCTTCCTGACGTCTATGTCACCTGCCCTGCCTGCCATGGCAAGCGCTACAATCACGAAGCCCTCGAGATTAAATACAAGGGTAAAGATATCTCTCAAGTCCTCGATATGACGATCGACGAAGCGGTAGAGTTTTTCGCCAACATCCCGGCTATCGCCCCTAAGCTCAAAACTATCCAAGAAGTCGGCCTCGGCTACATTAAGCTCGGCCAACCTGCCACGACTTTCTCGGGCGGGGAAGCTCAGCGCATTAAGCTCGCCACGGAGCTCGCTCGCCGTAGCACCGGTAAGACACTTTATATTCTCGATGAGCCCACTACTGGCCTCCATACCGATGATGTTAAACGTCTCCTCGAGATCCTCGGCCGCCTAGTCGACGGCGGTAATTCCATGATCGTTATCGAGCATAATCTCCACGTCATCAAATCTGCTGATTGGATTATCGACATGGGCCCCGAAGGTGGTCAGAATGGCGGTCGTGTCGTAGCACAGGGCACACCAGAGCAACTCGCCAAAATGGACAATACACCTACGGGCAAATATTTGAAGATGATCCTCGGCGAGAAATAGGCTAAGCATCCTGACTTTTCTATTCTTGCCAGCAAAAAGCCCCGACCGAAGTCGGGGCGGGGTGGGGCGAGTTTATCTATTCCTTTACCGTACTTCTACGCGCACGCGTGGCACGCTCTTGCCAGAGAAGTGCGATTTCTTGGTCTTCACGAAGTTCACCACGCCATCTTTCGCGGCATGGATGGTAAAATTGCGACTCATGTAAGTGCCTTCACCAGCAATCTTGGTAGCACCAGTCTGACGCACGAGGACTTCGCCGTTGCGGACTTTCTGGCCACCAAAGCGCTTAACGCCGAGACGTTGGCCGGCATTGTTGTGGATATTTTTGGCGGTACCGCCAGCTTTGACGTGTGACATACTATTATCTCTTCCTTAAAACTATTATTTCTCGGGCAACAACCTGACCATCACGATGGTAAAGCAAATCTTTTTGCCCCAAATTCTTAAACCTTACTACATTATAGCGCAGATTCTCTATTTCGTCAAGAATTTTTAACCGTTCATAGCCGCCATCCGGCCTTAGCCATGCCGGCACTGCTATTACTACGGGAATACCAGGTTCGATCTGCTCCGCCAGATTCTTCAGAAAGCCCAGAATGATACTTTTACATTCCTGTTTCGTTTGGCGCATTTTGATCTCCGCGGGTGCTTGCGACATTGGCGGGCCGAGATATGTCTCGCAAGCTACCACATCTATCGGCGTTTCCCATTGATAATTAGTCGCATCCCCTTGCGCTAGAGTAAAATTGCCCCTGTCAAAAAGTTCATGCTTGACATTTCTATCATTGTGTGCTACAATAGGAATATTAGGTTCAGATTTCGTGTCTGCGCCCATACTTTTCGTTGTCTTGCGAGAGGCCTTCGGCTTCATTCTCTCCGTCAGCCACTCCAGGTTCTTTTCCGAGTATTGCACCATTCGTTCGCTCAGATCTGTGCCATATACCCGGTAGCCCATCAGCGCTGCCTCTTGCAGTAGTACGCCTGTACCACAGAACGGATCCAGCAATCTCGCCCGTTCCGGTAGCTCTCCCGCCAGATTGATCAAAATCTGTGCCAACTTTGGCGGTAGCATCCCCACCTTTGCATCCCGCGCCGGCCGTGCCTGGTCGCGCTGTACATATGATTCGATATTCTGTACTGCTACCACTCGATAATAACTCTTACCAGTTTTGAGAAGCTCGATGTGAGTGTCGGTAAAGAGACGGTTGTGTAGGCTCGTGGCACTCGATAGTACAGCGGATTTATTAGGTATTACCCGAACGCTCCGACCCATTTTGACGAGCTGCTTTTTTAGACGTAGTGCTTCTTTTTGCGATGTGAATGCGCGTGCATTCCGCCCAAAGTCCGATACCCCGAGCACAATCTTGCCTGCCTCTGGCAGCCGCTGCCAGAACTCCTCAAGTGATCCTTTTATCGGCTCAGCAATCTTTAACGTTCCGCCCAAGCGCCGAATCAAGTCGCGCGGTGCTTGGTCGCTCGCGAACTCCGCCAAGAATGGCGCCACCAGCTTAACTTCCCCGAAGAGGCTTTCGAGCTCCGCCACCGAGATTAACGGTTGGCGCCCCAAGACCGCGACATACTTTTCCATAAAACAATTATACCACGATTTTATGTCATAATAATGAACGGCAGGCAAAAACGCGTTTTCATATGCTTTTCCGAGCGTGAGACAATTGTATGTTATAATAAACCCATGGCTAAAGAAAAAAAGAAGTTCAAACCCTCATTTCGGACAGTTTTAACAATTCTAACCTTGATTTTGCTCATCTATGTAGTTTGTTCAAACTGGAGCGACATCCTCGAAGCAATCAACCATCTCAGCGAGACTAATATCCTTATCTTATTGCTTTTAATTCCTGAGCAACTTTTCATGTACTTCTGTTGTGGGCAGATGTTTTTCTCATATATGGCAGCAAAAAAAGACGCTAAACGAGTCTCCGCTTGGACCTTGATGCGGGTGTCGCTCGAGCTGAATTTTGTCAACCACGCCGTTCCAGCCGGCGGTCTCGGCGGTCTTGGCTACATCACTTGGCGCCTTAAACCTTTCGGTGCCACCGCAGGACAGTCGAGCTTTATGTATGTACTGCGTTATGTGATTACGATTTGCGCCAATCAACTCCAGACCATCGTAGCTATTATCGCTTTGCTCATCATCGGCGGCGTACCAGCCGCTGGAGTCTGGGTAATCTGGCTCACCGCCCTGCTTAGTGTCGGGATTATTGCTGGTATCGGCATTGTAGTGGTGATCGCTAGTGGCAAAGAGCGTATCGCCTGGGCCTCAAAGAATGGCACTCGGCTCATCAACTTTATCGTGCGCAAGATTACTTTTAATCATGTCCCAGAGTTACTCAAACGTGAGACTACCGATAAGTATCTCCTTGATATTCATGAAGATCTTATGACGGCACGCCAGAACAAGCAGATCTTGATCCGGCCGGTTATCTGGGGTATTGTATATAGCTTCCTTGAGATTGCGACCTATTGGATCGTGGCCGCTAGCCTTGGTCATCCGGAGATCCTCCCGCAAATCATGATCGGTGAAGCTATTGGTTCAGTTATGGGAGCGGTCGTCCCGTACGGTCTCTACGAGCTAGGTATGGCTGGCATCATGGTTACACTCGGCGTACCGATCTCGCTTGCCACCACAGTTGTTTTAATGACTCGCGTGATCGTCCTCGCCAGTACCATTATTAGTGGCTACGGATTTTATCAACATTCGATCTCAAAGATTGGTCGCCAAGAAAAGGCCAAGATGGACCATGAGCCCCGAAGTTAAATTTACCGTTTCGCAGTTTATCGAGGTCTGCAACCAGTCGCTAGAGTATGCGTTTGGCGATGTGATTGTTGAGGGCGAAGTCGCCAGCTTTAAAGTGAACCAAGGCAAATGGGTTTTCTTCGATCTTAAGGAAGGTGATAGCAGCATCAACTGCTTCATGGTTATTAGCCAACTCAAATTCCCGCTCGCTGATGGCATGAAAGTGCGCGTGAAAGCCACTCCGAAACTCACACGTTGGGGGAGATTTTCACTTACCGTCAAGCAAGTTATGCCGATGGGTGAGGGAAGTATCAAGAAAAGTTTTGAGCTACTGAAGAAAAAGCTTGCTGCCGAAGGTCTTTTTGACCCAGCTAAGAAGCGCCCGATCCCAGTCGGCCTTAGCAAAATCGGCGTGATTTCATCCACCGGGGCCGCTGGCTATATTGATTTCTTAAAGATTCTCAGTAATCGCTGGGGCGGCATGGAAATCCAGACTATCAATACACAAGTGCAAGGGCTTGGCGCGCCTGAGCAGATCGTCCGTGCGCTTGAGTATTTCAATGAACGTGCCGAAGTTGAAGCTATCATTATCGTCCGCGGCGGCGGTAGCGCTGATGATCTAGCTGCCTTTAATGACGAGGCTCTCACCCGCGCTATTTCTGCCAGTCGTATCCCGGTCATGACCGGCATTGGCCACGAAATAGATGAGAGTCTGGCTGACCTCGCCGCTGATGTTCGCGCCTCTACTCCTTCCAACGCCGCCGAGCGCCTCACGCCTGACCGCACCGAAGCTGCCCGTCGTATCCAGCATAGCCTCACCAGTATTCAGCAACGTATCCTTGAGAGCATTAGCCATCTCGAAACTGACATTAGCCGCTCGATGCAAGACCTCAAGGTGCAGATCCTCGCCCAGATTGAGCAAAGCCTACGTCATCTCAGCGAGACGGAGAAGGTCTTGCGTAGTCTCAGCCCAGAGAATGTCTTGAAGCGCGGCTACGCTATTATCACCGGGAAAATTTCGCCCGGCCACGAGCTAGAAATTACGACTGATTCACAAATTATAAATGCGGAGGTTAAAAATGTCCAAAACCGGCACTAAACCATCTATTAGCCAAAAAATTGAGCAGCTTGACGAGAACGTAGCGTGGTTCTATGGCGAAGAGTTCCAGCTTGATCAGGCTCTCACTAAATATGACGATGCCATCAAACTCGCTAAATCTATCGAGAAGGATCTCGCCGAGCTAAAAAACAAAGTTGAAGTCATTGAGGACTTTACAAAAAGCTAGAGTCTAAAGTATAATAATAGTATGCAAGATAATTCTATGCCTACAGGCAGCATGATCGAATCGTCCGCCAGTCAACAGTTTGCGCCATCTGCGCCGGGGGCTGCGCCGCTTAACACTGGTGCCCAGCTAACTTCTGATGGTGCCCAAGCCGCACCCGTTGATCAGAAAAAGAAGGCCCATAATACCTTGATCGAGACCCTTCTGCTTGTCATCGTCACAGTCGTGGCCGTCGTCTTCGTCTGGCTTTACATTCAGAAATATATCGAGTGGGACGCTATCTCGACCGACCTTGACAGTCAGGTCAATGCCGCTGTCGCAGTTGCCGTGGCGGAAAACACCACAAAAATGGAAACAGAATTCGCTGAGCGCGAAAAATTTCCTTACGAAGACTTCATGGGGCCAGTTGATTATGGTAGTTTCAGCTTCCAATACCCGCGTACTTGGAGCGTCTATATTGCGAAAGACGCTGTGAATGGTGGAGATTTCGAGGCTTACCTCAATCCGAAAGAAGTCAATCCGGTCAGTAGCACCACTATCAATGCCCTGCGCGTACGTATCCGGGACACCTCTTTTGATAGTGTAGCCAAGACCTACGAGTCGTCAATCAAAAACGGCAAACTGACTCTGCGCACCGACACCGTGGGCGGTGTGCTGGCAAATATCTATACTGGCGAGCTAGCCACGAACATGCGCGGCGCCGTTATGATCCTCAAGCTCCGTGATAAGACCGTTATGCTCCAGACTGATGCCGAGATTTTCCTTGATGAGTTTTACCGCATTCTGAGCTCCGTTACTCTAGTTGAATAGTTGGATTTTATCTTCTAGCGCATTACCTATGCGATGAACAAACGACAGAGAACTCATTTGTATACTTATGAACAATGAGATGATTACCGTATAAAACGAAGTTCTATGCTATAATTAGTTTCATGGGGACTAAGGAGGTAAACGGAGTTTTGGTGGCGGCGCACGAGCTGAAAGCGCCGTTTAGCTTGATGCGGCAGCTCGCTTTGACGCTCCAAGACACGGATGATATGGATATTCAGCAGCGTCTCTGCGACCAAATGGTCAATGTTTCCGAGCGTGCCATGCTTCAAATTAATGACCTAGCGAAAATTGCTCGCCTCGAAGAAGGGCTTTTCGAGATGGAGCCAGTCAGTGTGCGTGGTATTTGCGAAACCGTCACCCATGACGTTAGTAATCTGTTTGGCTACGATCGAAAATCGCTTAATATCAGGTATAAGAATCGCCAAAAGCTCGCCATTGCTAATCCTGAACTTCTCTATAGCGTCATATATAATATCTGTATCAACGCCATGCATTATTCCAACATCGAGACAATCAGCCAGCTTACTGTGAGCGATGCAAAAGATTATGTCCGTATTGACGTGCGCGACTTCGGCCCTGCCTTGCCGACGCCGATTTGGCAATCGTTCCAAAACGGCACACTTACTCAGCCGACTCAGATCTCTATGCGTCCAGGCAGTTCGGCGCTCGGTCTCTATATCGCTACGCGCTTCACCGATTACATGCACGCGCACCTTCGGGCGACACGCCATCGTGACGGCACCAGTTTCTTCGTCGACCTGCCGGTTTCACACCAAGCATGTCTATTCGGATAGGACAATAATATGCGAGCCTTTATTATAGATGATGACCCGATTATGACCGATTGCCTCGGCTACGCTGTACAGAGCGCAGCTAGACCCAGCTTGTCATCTTCCGAGAAAAATTCTCAGCCAGACCTTCAAATCTTCAAGTTCACCAACGTCATCGACGCCATGACAGCTCTGAACGAAAGCTTGCCTGATCTTATCCTGCTTGACGTCTTGCTCAGCGGGCCAGACGGCTTTAGTTTGCTCAATGAGCTAATGACCTATAGCGACACCGCCACTATCCCGGTCATTTTGATTACTTCACTTACTCTGCCAGAAGATGATTTGTCGCACTACGGTGTAAGGGCTATTCTCTGCAAAGAAACCATGACGCCTAAGCAGCTGGAGCACACCATCCAGGAGGTTTTGAGCCATGCCTAGCGATCTACGCACTCACGCTATTGTTCTTCGCCGCACTAACTATGGTGAAACCGATCGGATCTTGAACCTTTTAACTCCTGAGGGTAAGTATGCTGTGCTTGCCAAAGGCGTGCGCAAAGAAAAGTCTCGACTGGCTGGCGGCATCGAACTATTCTCACTAACTGAGGTAGTCATCCACCAAGGACGCAGTACGCTCGGCACCTTGACAAGTGCTAAGATGTCTTATTTTTACCAGAATATCTTATCAGACATGTCAAGATTAGAATTAGCCTCCGAAGTCCTCCGTAGGGCCGACCGTGCTGCCGAGCAAGTCGATAATCCCGAATATTTCTCGCTAGTTCGTCAGTCGCTAACGGCGCTTGACCAAAAGCGTGATCTCGACCTCATCCGTAGCTGGTTCCAGCTTAATCTCGCAGTAGCGATGGGCGAAGAAATCAACTTTTCGCGTGATACAAGTGGTGCGCCACTTAGCGCTGAGCAGAGCTACTTCTGGGATCATGCTGAGTCGGCCCTCCGCGCAGATCCGCAAGGCAACATCGCTGCACCTGTCATTAAGCTAGCCCGCCTGCTCCTCACAAGCGACCTTGCTACAGTCTCACGCATCGCCCAAGCCACCGAGCTTGTGCGTACTCTCGACCCCATCGTGCGCGCCTATAGCTAATAATTTTGGTAGCCAGTTCAGCCTTACATCAAAGGGGTGCTTTGTGCTATAATTAATACGTATGAACAGAGTCCCCTTGGCAGAACGGATGCGCCCGCAGCGCCTAGATGAGGTCGTCGGTCAAGACGCAATTATTGGCGATGGCAAGATCCTTACCGAAATCGTCAAAAAAGGCGAGCCGGTCAACCTTATTTTCTGGGGTCCTCCAGGCACAGGTAAAACTACCTTAGCGCGTATCCTAGCGCGTGAATATAAAGCCGACTTCGTCGAGCTTTCCGCCGTCACTGCCAAAAAGAAAGACATCGAAGACGTCGTCGAACGCGCTCGTGTCAACTGGAACTTGCAGACCCGCACAGTCCTTTTCGTGGACGAAATTCATCGTTTCAATAAGGCTCAACAGGACGCCTTTTTGCCACACGTCGAGTCTGGCCTCATCATCCTCATCGGCGCTACCACTGAGAACCCCAGTTTCGAGGTTATTTCGCCGCTAATCTCGCGCTCACGCGTCGTCATCGTCTCTGCTCTCAAGAAGGAAGACGTCATTACCGTCCTAAAACGCGCCGTCAAGGCTGAAGGCGTCGAGAAGCGGGTCGACGACGCTGCGCTAGAGCTTATCGCTGAGCTTAGCGGTGGGGATGCTCGTTCCGCATTGGGAGACCTTGAGCTGGCGCTTAGTCTTGCTCAAAAGGTCGACCCCGAGGTCGTCAAGACTGCGGTGGGCAAGAAGTTGCCACTCTACGATAAGGGTGGTGATTATCATTACGACAATATCTCGGCTTTTATTAAGTCAATGCGTGGCTCGGATGTCGATGCTACGCTCTACTACCTCGCGCGTATGGTCATGAGCGGGGAAGATCCCAAGTTCATCGCGCGGCGTATGGTGATCTTCGCCTCTGAAGACATTGGACTCGCTGGCAATGGCGCACTTAATCTCGCCCTCAGTTGTTTTCAGGGTATCGAACGTGTTGGTATGCCTGAGGGAGAGATTATCTTAAGCCACGTTGCCGTTGTGCTGGCCAAGGCTCGTAAAAGTCGCGAGACTTATGACGGCTGGGCTCGTGCGAAAAGTATTGCTTCGCGCACTATGAATAGCCCCGTACCGATCTGGCTACGCAACGCCCCCACCAAGCTCATGAAAGAGCTTGGCTTCGGTGATGGACAAAAATGGGAGGCTGGCTTTCATCTTGACAAGAGCTATCTTCCAGAAGATGCCGCTGGTCAGAAGATTTTTGGCGAACCGGGAAACTATGATCATAATAATAAGCAATCATAAAGAAAGGAATAGTTTATGAAAAACTCAAAAATCACTCACAAGATTACCCAAGGTATGTATATCCTTACCACCGAAGGTGGAGGCTGTGTTGTCGATGCTGTAATGCGTGCCGGTGGTAGCGGCGACAGTGCTCTCATTGCCATCGCTGTCGCCAAAGCTAATAAAACTAACGATCTCCTCCAGCAAAATCAGAAGTTTGCCCTCTCTGTACTCGGCGAACATGCGCGCCCTGATCTGATCCAGACCTTTGGCTTCAAGTCTTCCCGCGAGATTGACAAGTATGCTGACTGCGAGACCGAAGATATCGATGGTGTAAAAATTATTAAAAACTCCCTCGGCTACATGGTGCTCGAAAAGGTCGATGCCATTGAGAACGACACGCACACTATTTTCATTGGCAAACTTATCGAAGGCGACGTCTTTGATGGTAAAGATCAGCCAATGTCTTACGCTTACTACCAAGAACATAAAGAAGAGCTTACTAAAGTCGAGACTACGCAAGGCAAGACTGCTTGGGTTTGCACCGTGTGTGGCTACGTCTACTACGGCGACGAAGTACCGGATGACTACCGCTGTCCGCTCTGTGGCCTCGGCAAAGAGTATTTCAAGAAAAAAGAAGCCTAAGCTTCAGATCTGCCCTAAAGTAAAATCCTACCCTTACGAGTAGGATTTTATATTACCTGGTGCATGAATTCCACCATTGTTAATTTTTTGTTATCTTAAGCTCCGGCGACCCTCAACGTCAGATCTCGCCCGAACTCTAATCTTATTGTATCATGCTCATGCTAAGCGTCAAGATTGATTTTTTCATAAAATATGCAAAAGCATTTATAATTTTTCCACATAACCACCTCTGTCAAATTACAGAAACCGAACATAAGCCTATTGACAAAAGCAATAATCTGTGCTACAATAGAAACAATGGGCGATCGTTGCCCAGAGCAGTTTTCAAGCTTGCGATTTTTAAAAGGGGGATTATCAAACATGGCAGCAAATGCATCGCAAAACAGAGGTCGTATCCTTCGGGCTCTCACCAAGACGGGGCTGGAGGAGAGGGTTGACCACGCGGACGGCTGGTCGCTCGAGACCGCCGACCATCACCTGCGTCTCGCCCTCAAGGACAACCTGGGCAAGCGGGACACCATGGACCTGCCCTACGACGACGAAAGCCTCAGCCTCATCAAGGAGCTGTTGGATGAGTACCAGAAGGGCATCCTGCACTGGGAAGCCAAGAAAGCCCAGATCGAGCGCCGCCAGACGACGCCGCCCTGCGTGCCGCTCCCGGGCGTCCGCGATCAGTACCTCAAGCCCCAAGACAGCTAACCGCCACCAGCAGCAGCGCTGCTATCAGCGACCACCAAAGCCCTACTAGCCCGCAAGCTCTACCCCCGGCTCCAGCAGCCGGGGGATTTTCTATCTTGGCATAAACTATATCCAGCAATAAATCGGCAAAATCTCTACTGGTACCAGCGCCCAACGATGAGCAGCGAGTAAAAAATTTGTTTTCTCTAAGCACGGGGTAAATATCATCTAAAGCAAAGTTTTATGTTATAATTAGTACATGAAGCAAGGAGGCAAGATTAGCACGCGGTTCGACCGCTGGGTGGATGAGTGGAAAATGGCACTCTCGGGCGTATTGCTCGCTACGCGTAGCT
The DNA here is from genome assembly GCA_964508115.1 of uncultured Candidatus Saccharibacteria bacterium. Taxonomy (GTDB): domain Bacteria; phylum Patescibacteriota; class Saccharimonadia; order Saccharimonadales; family Saccharimonadaceae; genus Nanosyncoccus. Next base: position 47,086 of record CAZDQY010000005.1, on the reverse strand, counting down.
GGAAGTTCGACCTAGTCGTCGTCATTACATTTATCATTTTTGGCACCGTTATGAACCTGCTCGCCAGCAGCACCGCCTCACTCAACCTGTTCTGGGCTACCGATCTTAGCGGTAAAATGTCGATTCTCTGGGACAGCTTCTTGGCGATTTTTGGAGTCGGGCGGACTTTTCTAGACTGGCTTCTGCTTTTTAGTATTACGCTACTACAGAGTATTTTGATCGGGCTGGTAGTGTTCGTCTGGCAGAAGCGGCGCCAAAACCGTCGCCAGGCTAAGCAGCAGAATAGTCAGAACTCGGATAATCTCCAGAGCGCAGGGCTAGTCGCCGGCCTTGCTATCCTCGGCTCCGGCTGTCCGACCTGCGGCACCACTCTGCTCATGCCGGTGCTCGGGGCTGTCTTCAGCTCCAGCAGCTATGTTCTCGCTGGCGTCGTCTCAGGGCTACTTACCGCTGGAGCAGTTTTGCTGGCCCTCTTTAGTCTCAAACGGATCGGCCGCGACGCCTATGCCATGATCAAAAGCGAAGAATTCACTAAACATCGTAAAGCAAAGGAGCAAAATGGAGAACTACGAGAAGAGTAATAATAAAGCCCGAGCCTGGCGCATCGTCGCAATCATTGCTGTGGCAGCTGCCTTTATCTTATTAATGATCATGAATCTTACTACTAAACCCGCTCCTGGCGACCAAGTCTGGGATAAGCGCACTACCACTGGTAATCTTGACGCCAAGAACTATTACATCATGTATACCGACTTGATGTGTCCGTATTGCGATGTCTTCTCACGCCTGATCATGCAGAACCAAGCGGAATTCGACCAATATCTTGCTGATAACGACATTCTTTTCGAGGTGCGCCTGACTGATTACCTCTATGAAGGCGCTGGTCATCAATCTTCTCGCGACGCCGCTGAAGCGGTCTACTGTGCGACCCGTGAAGACAAATTCTGGGAATACTACCACGCTGCATTGCAGGCGCTCTGGGATGATTACCATTCTAAAGGTATCGGTGTCAGTAAGACGGCTCCACAGATTAAAGATATGCCAGATGATTACTGGGTGCAAGTCGGGCACGAAATCGGTCTTGGAGAAACGTTCGATCGGTGCGTCAGTGAGCATGAAGCGGTACCCGAGATCCAGGAAAATACCCGCCGCGCTTTGCAAGTGAGCGAGGGCATGCCGTATTTCAAGTTTAATCGCTTCACCACGGCCGGCTTCGATAATAATTGGGGCTGGGACTACGTCAGGAAATATCTTAACGCCGGGCTCAATAATAAGTAGCCACGGAGAAATCTTGCCATAACGTTCTCGATGAACATACTAGAGTAAAAGGCGAATAGGACAGCTAGCGATATCTGAACGACATTATAGAAAGAGACTCTGTACAAGATTACAGAGTCTCTCGTGTGCTAAGAGCTTAATCGCCGAGATGCCGTAGCTAAGCTACTATATTTCTAGCGCTTTCGTTTCGCCAGTCGCTAAATTCTTAATCTGGAATCTGCCGTCCTTTGCCTCGGTCTCGCCCACGATAATCACCGAGCTAGCAATTTTGTCGGCGTATTTGATTTTATCGCCCAGCTTCTTATCAGTCAAATTCACATCTATCTTGTAGCCCAAAGCACGCAGCTTATCGGCCAACCGGTTCGCTGCCGGGAACTCATTCTCTGTAATCGGCGCGATACAGACATCTACTGGTTTAACGTCAGCTGCCTTTACCAACTCCTTTTCTCGCAAGATATAGAAGAGCCGTGTCAGACCAATCGAGCCGCCCACACCTGGTAATGCTTGGTCGGTATAATGCTGAGCCAGATTCTCGTAGCGACCACCACTGCAGATCGCCCCAATCTCACGGTACGCTGGCGCCACCGTCTCAAAGACTGTGCCAGTATAATAGTCTAGTCCACGTACAATCGACATATCGCCAATGATACTAACTCGCTGGTCAGCCTTTGCCTCCAAGAGAGATAATACTGTATCGAGCTCCTCAATGCCCTGACAGAACTTCTCATTTTGCACACCTAGTGCCTGTAGTTTAGCTACTACTTCTGCTCGGGGGCCGGCAATTTTGCTAAATGTTGTAATTTTTACAACATTACCTTCACTTAGACCGAGCTCCTCGAGAGCTTGGACCGTCGCCTCTGCGGGAACTTTCTCGGCATGGTCGATGATGCTAAAAATCTCCGCTGCCTGAGCATCAAGACCAGCTTCTTCTAGGAGTCCGCTTAGTATCTTACGGTTGCTCACCCGGACTATGAACTGATCAATCGGCAATACTTTAAGTGCATCAATCAGCGTCGCAATCACCTCGGCATCGTAAGCAATCGGTAGTTTCTGCCAGCCGATGATATCAGCGTCGCACTGGTAGAATTCGCGAAAGCGTCCCTTCTGCGCCCGCTCACCGCGGAAATTACGCCCGACTTGAGTCACCTTGAAAGGAAAAGTTAAATCATTGATATGTTCTACAACGTATCTCGCCAGTGGCACGGTGTGATCAAAACGCAAAGCTTGGTCGGCATCTCCCGCCGTCTCGGCAGTCTTCACGACTTTGTAAATCTGTTTCTCGGTGTCGCCACCTGCCTTCGCCAGTAGGACGTCGGTACGCTCGATCGTCGGCGTCTCTATGCTCTGGAAACCGTGCTGAGCAAACGCCTCCATAATCCCTGCCTTCAGGTGGTTAAACTCCGCCTGCAGTCCTGGCAGAAGCTCTTGCATGCCGCTAATCGGCGAAGTATTGAACTTCTTCATGCGCTAGAGCTCCTCGATCTTCACACGCACTTGCTCAGTCGTGTCGCGGTCGCGTACCGTCACGGTGCCATCTTCTAGCGTATCAAAGTCCACCACTACGCACTTCGGTGTGCCAATCTCGTCTTGTTTCTTATAACGTTTACCAATGTTGCCAGAATCATCCCACGTCACGAAAGTGTATTTTGCCTTGAGCTGCTCGTATACCTCTTTCGCTTTTGCTACCAGCTCGGGCTTGTTTTTAAGTAGCGGCGAAACGCAGAACTTATACGGCGCCAAATTCTCCGGCAGTCTCAACACAATGCGATCGCCATCTTGCCAGTAGGCAGACGACATAATAGCCAAGAATAGTCGCTCCACACCAATCGACGGCTCCACGACGTGTGGCACAAAGCTCTCACCAGTGTTCTTATCGCGGTAGAGCATATTCTTGCCTGATTCGCGTTCGATATTCTTTAGATCAAAATCAGTCCGGTAGGCAATCCCCATCAGCTCCTCGCGGCCATTCGGATAGTCGAACTCAATGTCGATCGTACGTTTAGAATAATGCGCGCGGTCTTCGGCCGGGACGTCATATTCATGAATGAGATTCTCGGGCAAGCCCATCGTCTCCTCCAAGAAGACATGGTAGCCAGCCAAGATCTTGTCGAAATTGTCTTCCCAGGTATCCGGGTGTATAAAATACTCGATCTCTAGCTGTGTGCACTCGCGGTCGCGCAGAATGAAGTCGCGCGGCGAGATTTCATTGCGGAAAGATTTCCCCTCTTGTGCGATTCCAAACGGCACATCAGGATAGATCGTGTCCACGACATTCTTGAAGTTCGTGAAAATACCTTGCGCCGTCTCTGGCCGTAGGTACGCTATCGAGCTATCGTCGCTCACTGGACCGACGTGGGTAGTGAACATCATGTTAAACTTCTTAATTTCGCCCCAGTTCGTCTTGCCACAGGTCGGGCATTTCACGTTCGCCTTTAGGAATTCTTCGGTCGTGATGCTTTCTGTTGTGCCCGGCACCAACTTGTCCGCGCGGAAACGCCCATGGCATTCTTTGCACTCGATCAGAGGATCGTTAAAAGTATCGACGTGCCCCGAGGCAACCCAAGTCTTCGGGTTCATCAGAATCGCTGCGTCTACACCGTATATGTCGTCGCGCTGATCTACCCAGAAACTCCACCAGCTTTGTGTGATATTGCGCTTCAGCATTACCCCTAGCGGGCCAAAGTCCCACGTCCCAGCCATACCGCCGTACACGTCAGAACCTGGGAAAATAAATCCCCTTCGTTTACATAAACTCACAATATCTTCTAATTTACCCATAATACTAATTATTATACTACAAATATCAGATACCACAAGGAGCGCCGGATGGTTTTGGGATGCACCACTATATAATGCAGTAGGCAAAGCTGTACTGACGCAATTATTTCTAGAACGAAGTTCTATGGTATAATAAGGAGTGTGAGAGAAAAGATATTATCAAATATCTTTTCCGAACCGACGCCATTATACAACCATAGGTTTATCTATGGTATAATGAAAGAAATAGGAGGTATCTTGCTCGGCTAGACCTGCAAAGGTGTTTTTAGCCGTGCAATTAGAACAAAAGGGTGAGCTAGTGCGAACGATTGTCAATATGAGCCCCAAGGAGGCGAAAAGATTATTTCTGAGACCGAAGAGCTATTTCTCGTTGGAATTGCCTTCCTATTATCAGTTCGAGAAGGTCCTCAAGCGTACGCAAGAATATCTGTCTGGTCGCGACTTGATGAATTGCTATCATCCTGCCTGCCATCCCCGAATATTTGACGATATTAACTATTCCATCACTTGTAATAAAGATGGAGAGTATGCTTGGCGTCGCCATCAGATTATCCATCCGTTTTTCTATGTCGGGATAGTCAATCTTATCACACAGCCTGAAAACTGGCAGTTCATTACCGACCGACTCAAGCGTTTCCGGAATTGCCATACTTCTTGTGCCAGCCTCCCGCTCGCTCCGACAAACCGTCTAAGCAAAAATGAGCAGGATATTTTTAATTGGTCGGGGAACTTTACCAACGAGACGATCCGCCGCGCCCTCGAGTATAAGCTTATGTTAGCGACGGATATTACGGACTGCTACGACTCACTCGGCCTTCACCTCATCCCTTGGGCATTGCATGACCGCTCCGCACTAGTAGCACAGTACTCTGACCCGCGGCTCATCGGTAACCAGATAGTTAGCCTCATTCAAGATATGACCTACGGTCAGACCGGTGGTCTACCGCAAGGATCGTCGCTAATGGATTTCTTCGCGGAGATTGTCCTAAACTATATCGATTCACTCGTTGCGCACCAGCTCGAGGGCCTGCGTAGTGTATGTATCTTGCGCTACCGTGATGATTATCGGATCTTTGCGAACGACACCGATACAGCTCGCCAAGCTATGAGGATTTTGGTCGAGACGCTGGGTCGCTTCAATCTCAAGATTAATCTTTCTAAAACTTTCCTCACCTCTGACATTATCAGATGTGCTTTCAAACCCGACCGTATCGCTTGGCGTACTTACGAGCCGCTCCTCTTCGGTGAGGATAAGCTCAGCGTGCAGAAAGGCTTACTTATTATCAACGAATTTAGCAAAGATTATCCGAACTGTGGCAGCGTACGTAGCGCGCTGAGCCGTCTCTACCGCACTGAAGTCTGCGAGGCGAACTGCCACCGCAATGATATCTGGCAGATTACTAGCATTATCGGCGATATTATGTATAGGAACCCCAGTGCTTGGCCGCATTGTATAGCCATCCTCAGCAAATACATCGAGATTCATAATAATCCTGCCATTGCCATCAGTATAGTTGAACATCTCTTGGAGAAGTTCAACGATATTCCACATACGCATTATCTTGAAGTTTGGCTGCAACGCCTCACTATCAAGGTTGACCCACACTACCACTACAGCCATTCACTTTGTAATTTTCTCCATCAGCCGGAGCTGAATCTCTGGAATTCCGAATGGCTCGGCATTAGCACGAACATTTGCGATACCGATATTATTTCTTATGAAGAAATCATCAATATGCCGAGCGCCGTACCGTCCGAAGAAGTTGCACTCTTCGTCACCAGCCACAGCAGTGCTAGCTAAGTTTCCAATAAAATCTCAAAGCATGCTATAATATATAGTATAAGTAAAGGAGTTAATATGGCAGATTTTAATAAAATCTTGAACCCTGGTGATTATGAGAATGGCGAGATCAATGTCGTAATCGAGATCCCAATGGGTAGCACGCAGAAGATCGAGTTTCGTCGCAATATCCCTGGCGGCGCATTTGAGATCGACCGAATTGAGCCAGATCTGTTCGCCAAGCCGACGAACTACGGTTTCATTCCGCAGACTCTTGACGAAGATGGCGATGAGCTTGATGTTTTGCTGGTTAGCCCGCTTCGGCTCACCACCGGCACTTTCATGAAAGCGCGCGTCATCGGTGTCATGAAATTCGTCGATGACGGCGAAGTTGACGACAAGATCATCGCGGTGCCAGCCGACGATCGCAACAGTGGTAACGCTTACCAGACGCTCGAAGACCTTCCAAAACAGCTCATCGAGCAGCTGCGTTTCCACTTCAATCATTACAAAGACCTCAAGAAGCCGGGCACTACCGAAGTCAAAGAGTTTGCCGGCCTCGATGAGGCGAAAAAGGTTATTGCCGAAGCGATTAAGCGCTGGAATAATCAATAATATCAGAGAAACTTATAGGTCCTGGGTTGTACTAGGTTTTAAGTTTAATTTTAGTTAAGTAAGGTATAATCCAGGATATGAGAATACTATACGTAGAAGACGAGGAACGTTTAGCCTCGGCCGTAGAATACTTGTTAAATAAGGAGCACATCGCGGTCGATTGGGTCTCAGACGGCGAAGAGGGGCTCGAGGCTGCCCTGAAAGATGGCTATGACTGTCTCGTGCTCGACATCATGCTGCCACATGTCTCAGGGCTTGACATTCTCAAGACCGTGCGCCAACGGGGCATTAGCACTCCTATTATCATGCTTTCTGCCCTCTCCGAGGTAGAGGATAAAGTCCGCGCGCTTGAGTTTGGCGCTGATGATTACCTCGCCAAGCCATTTAAGACTGCCGAGCTGATCGCTCGGATTAAGGCGATCACGCGCCGTCCGCCCCTGCAGATGTCCGATACGCTCCGCTTCGCCGATCTCGAGTATGATTTTAAGAACCGCACCCTGAACGGTCTCGTCCTCACTAACAAAGAGGCCGATCTCTTTGAGCTCCTCATCCGTAATCCCGGTAAAGTCCAGCATAAGGAACAGCTCCTAGCTCGAGCTTGGGGTAATGAAGCTAATTCCTCTGATAATTACGTCGAAGTCTATATCAGCTACCTGCGCAAGAAACTCGAGCAGCTTCATTCTCAGGCTGAGATCAAGACCGTACGCAATCTCGGCTATAAGCTGGTAGAAACGGAGAAATAAGCACTAATGTTCCGGCACCTCCGCAACCGTTTGATTTTTATCAATATGGCGGTTAGCTCTGTGGTGCTGATCGTTGCTTTCTCGTCGGTCTATGTCGTCGCCCTGAACGAAGCTCATCGCCGCCAGTCGGTGGTGGCTGATATTGTGCCGGGATACACCCAGATCGTCATCCAGACTATTCATAGCCAAATCCAGAGTGAGCAGAAAGAAGCCCTCCGCACTCTGCTAGCCTCACTCTTCATTACGGGTCTAGCAGTAGAAGCGGCGGTAGGGGTACTTTCTTACGCTCTCGCCGAGACCGCCATTCGCCCGATCAAAGAAGCTTACGAAGCCCAGAAATCTTTCATCGCCAATGCCAGCCACGAGATGAAAACTCCGATCGCTGCCATCATGGCGAATCTTGAAGTTGCCGACATCCAAGGGAATCAATGGATCGATAATGTCGCCCATGAGGTGAAGTATATGGCCGATCTTAATCAGCAGCTACTCATCCTCGCTCGTGCTGAGAATGCCATTACCGCCGCCAAGGTCGCCGAGAGCGTCGTACTGAAAGATTTCGTTGAGGAGACCATCGCACCTTTCCAACCACGCATCAAGAACCAGAAAGTAAAGTTCGAGTTCAAAACCCAGCTCAAGACTGCCAAGGTCAAACTTTTCAAGAATGATTTCCGGCAAATCATCTCCATCCTCATGGATAATGCACTCAAGTACTGCGACCATTCTATCGTCCTCACCCTGACCTCGAAAAGCATCAGCATCGAGAACGACGGCGCTACGATCTCCGCTGAGAACCAAGCCAAAGTCTTCGAGCGCTTCTATCAGACCAATAAGAGCTCAGAAGGTGTCGGTCTCGGCCTCTCGATCGCGAAGACCATCGCCGACCACGATGGCTGGAAGCTCAGTGTGTCGTCGGATAAGACGACGAAGTTCACGCTAGGGTTTTAGAAGGTCTGCTTGATGAGCATTAGGTGCCCTTGAGGTTCTTTGCTGGTCTTGTTCTGAGGCTTTTTTCTGCGGTTTTCTTGGCGGCTTTTCCATATTACAACATAATTATTACTAACTAGCAAACCTGTGAAGCTTTCACAAGTTTTACAATCCGCCATCCCTGTTCACAAAAGCCAAAACCTGTGAAGCTTTCACAGGTTTTGGGGGTTTTGAGAGGTATTTAGTAGGCGTTTTTGGCTGGTTTTGAGTGTTTTTCTGGTGTTTTTTTGGCTAGTCTTGAGCGGTTTTTGAAAGCTTAGTCAATGAACGTCGCAAGCCTAAATACTAACGGTGCTGTTAGTATTTTCTACAAAACAGTCGTCTGGCGTCAGGAGTATCTCCCTCTCCATCCTCCCATCTCTTCAGAGACTAACAGAGGTGGCTATTTGACGACGCAGCGAACAGAGGCGCCGTTGGTGCGATTGTCGTTGCCCGTACCCAGACCGCCGGAGGTGAAGTACAAGAGGTAAGCGTCGCTGCTACTGTCCACAGTAGAGGACCAGTAGAGGCCGTAGGAGCCGACGCTGTACCAGCCGGAATAGTAGCGGCCAGCAGGAACGAAGTAGTAAGGATCACGACGAATAGTATCATAGGTTAAGCCACTTCTAAAGGTATCGTATTCTGCCCTTGTAGGTAGTTTCCAACCTTTAGGACAGATACTACCAGCATTATCAGTGGCCTTACCGGCTGTGGCCACATCGTAGGTATAGTAATTACCAATAAGATAATGGGCGTTAACATCGCCATCAATACTACCAGTATAGGCCGAGAAATAATCCTTGCAAGCCGTAGATGCGGGATCGCCACAGCTGTAGCTTGATGATGGTAGAGAAGTATTTGCCTTGGCAGAAAGGTAAACGTACATACCCGGATCACGGTAATTGCCCAAGGACGGTACGGTATAGTTTGCTGTCACATCAGTATCATCTGGCTTAAGGACATCGCCTTGGGCAAGCGACAAATCTAAGTTCTGGGTCATCCAACACTTATTGTCTTTGAGTTTGGTAACCCAATAAGTCTTCTGGTCGGCAATGCCGCTAGCAGTGCGATCATCCTTCAGCTGTACCGTATCACCCTGGTTCATAGTCGTACACGTCCCCGCCTCCGCGAAGTCTTGCATGCTGGTGAACTTCGCTATCTCTTTCGCCTCGGCCACTACTGAGAGCAATGCTTGGGTCTCATAATGGTCCGCTGGTTTGTAGTCGGTAATCTTTGCTGCAAAAGTCAGGTTATACGTATCAGTCTGGTCTTTAGCGTCGGCAGCTGAATAGGTAGGGGCGGTGAGTGTACCGTAGACTGGGAGAGTGCTATAAGCTAATGCTTCTGGAGGGAGATATGGGATGTAAGCTCCGGTATCAGCCGTTGTATTGGTTAATCCTAAATTATATCCCCATGTGTTATCACTAAAATTGGCTGGGCTAACTTTATTCCCTACGCCATTGATCTTTTCTTTATTGATCCTGCCGGTTAGCTCACTACCATATCCTTCAGCTGCTTGTACTGATATATGATAATCAGCTTTACCTTCTACTTTTACACTAAAGCTATTACTTATGTAGGCTACTACGCCTGATTCTACGGTCTCAGAAGTATTAAGTGCATCACCCATGATGAGATCTACTTTAGTACCTAGATTACTATCTGTGAGGATGTTGGTGGTGGTAGCAGAAGCTTTATCTGTTTCGTTTGCTATTGGGTTTATCATCACACCAAGTCCCAAAAGGAGGGGCACGCTACACATTGTCGGCACTAAGTATGTTCCAGTCCGACCAGTAATTTTACTACACGAGTTTGTAGTCCGGCTGGAGCGGGTCCGATTTGCGTAGAACGCGTCGGAACTAGCTTCGCTCTGCTCGCAATGAGGAGAGCTCCACCGAAACTCGTTAGTGAAATTATGGTCGGACTGGCTACCTAGCTTACCAGGCTTATGAGAGCCAAACCATCGGTAGAAATAAGTACTTTTACTATGAAGCATATTGTTGTTGCTAGTGGCATTACGTTTGCAATCCGCAAAACCACTAGACGATGTAAAAGTTGATGGTTTTCTCTTCTTGTGTAGCATGGTAGCCCTCCTTTTGGTTAAAACTGAAACCAAGGTGCCATCCTGCTATGCTGCGTCACTTACATAACAAAAATGGTGCCGTAGGTTGTAAAACATATCCTAGCTAACACAGCCAAAAAGGCCCAAATTAGTCACAGACGTGCTCCTACAGCACCATTCTGTCCATGACATAACAAACTGTTAGCTATTTAATGAATATGTTTTACCCCCTCATTATACCACACCATTTTTGCTTTTAGCAATACTTTTATGCAGCAAAACTGGGCAAATACAGCGAAACTGGACAAGCCATTACCATAAACCCCCAGCGTCATAAACGACTCCAACCAGCTCTCGTTAATCCTTCATAAACGCACCCGACTGCCGCGACCACAACCGATGATAAGCACCGTCTGGCTTCTTTAGCAAGTCTTGATGTCGTCCTTGCTCTGCGATTTCGCCGTCTTCTAGCACGATAATCCGGTCGAGGTTCGCCACCGTCGAGAGCCGGTGCGCAATGACGATACTCGTGCGATCCTTCATCAGCGTGTTTAGAGCATCTTGTATTAACGCTTCCGACTCTGAGTCTAGCGCAGAGGTCGCCTCGTCTAGTACTAGTATCGGTGCATCCTTCAGGATCGCCCGTGCAATTGCCACACGTTGCCTTTGCCCGCCTGAGAGCTTTACGCCGCGCTCGCCTACTAGTGTATCGTATCCCTCTGGCAGCTCCATGATGAAATCATGCGCATTCGCGAGCTTCGCCGCCCGCTGGATTTCTTCGGCAGTCGCATTCGGCTTGCCGTAGGCGATATTCTCAGCAATACTCCGGTGGAACAGCGCCGTTTCTTGCGGCACATAGGCGATGTTCTTGCGCAGCGACTCTTGTGTGATGTCGCGAATATCTTGGCCCGAGATCAGTATCTCACCACCGTTCACATCGGCGAACCGCAGCAACAGCTTCGTAAGAGTCGTCTTCCCCGAGCCAGACACTCCCACGAGCCCAATCCGTTCTCCCGGCTGTACTGTCAGGCTAAAGTTCTCAAAGATTGGCGCCTTGGCATCGTAATGTTTGAAAGCAATGTTATTAAACTCCACCGAAGGCGTCTTTAGCTCCAGCGGTACTGCGTTCGGTGCGTCTACCACGTCGTCTGCCGTATCGAGAATTAAGGTCATCTCATGCGCATCGCCGAATACGCGATTCACATTCTTGAAAATATGCGTGATATTCCAGAGGTCGCTCAGGATGCCGTTCGTGTAGTTCACAATCAAGATCAGTGTTGTCACTGAGATACCCAGCCAATGATTGCCGAAGATTAAGAACACCGCCAGCAGCGTCATCAGCGCCACGTGCACCATGCCGAACAACAGGTCGCGCTTAATCGTCGCCCGCATCAAAGTCATACTGGCTTTATAATTCTTCTGTACAAAATCCGCGAAGCGTGCGTGCTCGTGCGCCTCGTTTGCATAAGATTTCACTGAAGTGATATTAGAGATCGAATCTGCCAGCTGTCCAGTCTGCTTAGCGTCGGCTTTGGCGGACTCATCGTTCAGGTAAGCAATCCTGCCCATCGTCAGCCAAGACATCACCGTGTAGATCGCTACCAGCACCACTAGTCCCAGTACGTACCAAGGCACCTGCGCGCCCAGGATAATCAGCACGAAAACGAAGTAGCACAACACCGGCCACGCATCCCAAAGGAAAGTATCAAACAACCGTTCAAACGCCCCTACGAACTTGTTCGTCTGCGACACCAGGGAACCGGAGAAACGGTCATTATGGAACTGCATCGACTGCTCGGAGACCACATCAAAACATTTCATCGAGAGATCGCGCATGGATAGCAGCTCCATTTTCCAGCACCAGTACAACCGCAGCTTTTCCAGCACCATGCTGCTAATAATATATAATACTAAGAATAGTACACCCTCGCCTACCAGCATCGGCCAATCTTCTTCAAAGTTGACGCCTGAGGAGATTTGATCAATGATATTAGCGAAAATCATCGCCCCAAAAATCGACCGGAAGAAAATAATTATCGGCGTAATCAACGTACAGCCTAGTGCATACCACTTATGCTTGACAAGCTCTTGCCAATAATAGTGCATCGTCCGACCGACTGTGCTTTTGCGAGTTTGCTTTGCTTTTTCTTTGGTCATAACCTTACAATTATATATTATTTTTATGTACGACGCAAGCGCAACCCAGACATAGAAAGCCTAAGTAAGCATAATCTTTACAAATAGAAAATAGATTGTAAAACCATTGCTTAAACATACATATTATGCTATAATGAAAGCATGATTGAGATTTGGGACTACTTCATGCGTCGCAAGAAGTTGCTGTTGCTAGCTTTGATGGTTTTTGTAGCCAGCGGTTTCCTTGTCTCACAGCTTTTCCGCCAGCATTCATCGAAGTCCGAGATTGCTTATATTAGTATTTCTGATTGGGGCACGCCAGACGTTGAGGTGCCGCGCACCGGTGGAGATTTTCTATCTGAGCCTGACAATGAGGTGCCTGCCCAAGATATGCCATCTGAACCCAGCGACAGCGAACACACTCAAGGCCCCTCAATTGAGCCTAGCGATAGCGCGCCTACCCAAGATTTTCCCGAGCAACCTCACCAAATTGTCGTAGCTTCTCCCGCTGACGTCGCTGCGTTAGCGCCCGCCGCCCCGATTGCGACAGATATTGAGCCGATTATCCCTGACGTACCCTACGTTGGTGGCGAAGCACTGGACGAAGACTCCGGTCAGATGTCTGATGAAATGTTTGAGCAAATCGTCGATTCGCTCGAGAACACCGAGAATGACTCTATTGCCACAGATGCACCCACTCCATCCGTTTCTGTCCTAAGCATTGTCGGCGATATTATCCTTAGTCTGCTTGGCGCCCTCGCCATTGCTCTATGCGCCTATCTTGTTTATCAGCACTTCATGCGCTAGACCGGTTGCTCCTTACATATATTATTGATAGCAGAGACATTTCGCCAAGATCGGTCAAAACAAAAATAACACATAGACTCATCATCAATGTGTTATCCTTCAGCGTAATCATGGTGCGAGCTAAGAGACTCTAACTCTCGACCTCTTCCTTGGCAAGGAAGCGCTCTAAACAACTGAGCTAAGCTCGCATATCTCACGCAACCTTACGCTGTATCTTCATTATAGCACACGGTTTTCTATAAGTCAAAGGTTTTCTGATGAAAACTCTTATCTCTAGACGCGCTAGCCCCGCCGCCTGTTAAAACCCCAGCTCTCGCGAGCCGGGCTTCAGTAATCCTAATTTTTTGGAGGCACCGACCGGAATTGAACCGGTGTACGCGGTTTTGCAGACCGCTGCGTAACCACTCCGCCACAGTGCCATATAGGTATTGTACCACACATTTTTCGTAATAACTAGGGGTTTCGCGAGCCATACGTTAATTTGCCATACTAGTCATTCCGTGCTAAAATAAGCGTAAACACAATATTATAAACACAAAAAAGGAAACATATGCCTTCAGAAGACCCAGCGCCAGCCCCATCAAACTCTACCAATCCAACAGCTACCTCTAATAATCCTCCTATCCCAGAAACACAATCTAATACTAGCTCAGTCGCTCCAGCCGAAGCCGCGCCAGAGACTCCAGCCGAAGCCACTAACTCGCCAGCATCGCCAGAGACCGCGAGCACATCAACCCCAAGCGCAGCTCTAAGCACTTCACCCACTCCGGATAGTCAGAGCACTCCTACTCCTGCGACGAAACCAACCGTTCCGAAGTTCCTCAAGCAGTGGACTTTCTGGGCGATGTCGGCATTCGGCATTGGCTGCATCTTTGCTATAGTTCTCGCAGTCTACGCTTTTAGCCACTCAGCGGTTTTACAATCCGACATCGACCGGCTTAAGGCTGAAGTAGCCGATAAAGATCAGCAAATTTCACGCTACGCTGCCCAGCTTGGTCAGCAAGTTGGTAGCTCTTCTCGCCCCGGCTACATCGACGAAAGCAAGGTTGAGCCGAAAGATCATATCTATATCGGCGCGTGGGGAATTAGGTTCAAGATTCCTGATGGTTTCAAAGACGTCTCTTACCTATTTAGGATTAACCTCCCCGAGCGCACTGACGGCGAGCAGACCGAGACGCTTTGTGTCCGAGGTGTCCCTACTAATGCCGCCGTTGTTCCTCAGTACATGAGCAAAGATCTTGATGATTCCACCCTCGGTTGCCTCACCCGTAGCAAGGAGAGCGGACACGAAGCCTCCTTCCAGAACGGGGAATATTACTTCTACTATAGTCGCTCCAACACCGTCAATAGCGACAAGGACGAAGAGCGCCTCATCATTACCCGCGCCGTCAGTCTTACTCAAGAGCTTCTGACTAAAAATATCACGAATTTCTAAGCTATTTTAGCTTCACGATATCGCTAAAGTAGTACTTGTCGTCTACCTTTTTGAATCGGTACTGGTACTGGTTTAGCAAGCTTTTGTGCTTCGATAGATCGTCTTTCTCGACATTTTTCGCTACCGGTTTGAATAAATTGTCAAAAGTATAGAAGCCTTCCTCGGCCTTATCGTAGATGGCTGCGGTGGTTAAGAAATACATTGCATTGCCTTCCTCGTAGATCTCATCAATCTCTTCCACGATTTGACGGTTCGATGTACTATTACACTGGATGCTCGGAGTTACGAAACTGTCGCTTTCCTTATCGTACTCGAAGTTGGCACAATCGTAAGTGAACTTTTGCTTCACAAAGTGGTCTGCACTTCCAAACAAGTTCGTAAAGGAGTTTTTCAGATCATTCGCTGGGATCATGATACCCTTGTCAGAATCATAAGTGATATTGGAATTCAAACGGTTGTAGGCCATAGCTAACAGATAGCTCGGCTGTATTTCGCTCACCTTATAGTCGCCACTATATAGATAGTAGGCACTGACCTTGTCGGCATTCAGATTAATCTTCAGACTGTCGAACAGATAACCATAATTCCGCTGGTACCAAGCCGTATCTTTTACTACCTCGGGCGCCTGCACTTGAGAATTATTACTGCCTTCATTTACAGATTCGCAGTTGCCTTGGCGTTCGCATTCCGACTTCATGAAATCAAAATACTTTGCATCGTATAAGCAGTAGCTAAAGTACCCCACGATTGCTGCCAAGATCAAGATAATGATGTCCCTCACGAATACACCAGTACGGCGCCGGCGCTCCACTCTTCGGATCTGTTTGACAGTATAATCCTTTAATTCACTGTGTATACTGTCCTGCAGGGATGATATGATTTCGAATTTGCAGTTCTCGATCTGCTCGCGTACTGACTCTTGGAAGTTCGTGTCGCTTGCTTTTTTCTGGTTCGACTCGTCTTGATCGGGTAGCTCAATGCTAATCTCAATGCCAGCCTTCGACTGATCTTCGTCATCCGCTTTTCCCTCACCTTCCAGCTTATCGTCATCTTCCTCTACGGTCAGCGTAGCAGTTATCTTATCACCATCTTTCTCGGCGTTCTCCTGTTTAGAAGCTTCATTAGAAGCCTCACTCTTATCTGCCGGCTTCTCTTCACTATGAGATTCTCCTGTCGGTGTATCGACAGCAACATCTTCGCCTTTGTTTAATGATTCTGTCTGTTCTTCTTTTTCTGCCCGTCCCTTTTGCTCTGCGGACTCGTCCGCAGACTTCTTTGCATCTTCTGCCATATTTTACCTCACTTTTGTACCCTGATTATACCAGACGAAAACTTATCCGTAAACACTTTTCCAAAACATTATTGACAAAACTCGCTAAAAAGCTTATACTTAAAATTAATTAACTTGAATAAAAGGATTCTTAAAATGCCAAAAACAACTGCGAAAACCACTACTAAAAGTACTCGTGTCATTCGCGAGACTGTCATCCCCGAAGATTACCAGCCGATCGGCATGTGGGGCTACTTCGGGTATCAATTTTTATTCGCGATTCCTGTCGTTGGCTGGATTCTCTGCATTAGCTTCGCGCTAATGGCGAAGAACCACAACCTTCGTAATTTCTCTCGTTCTCAATTCTGCTATCTAATCATTTATATCGTTATCTTCTGTCTCATGGCCGGCTTTGGCATCTTGCAAACCGTGATCGAATCTCTTGGGATGAGATAGTATATAGACAATATCTCATCAGTCGTATATAATAATATCTATATTAAAGGGAGAAAAAGATGAGTGCAGGTTGGATTATTGCAATTACCGTAATCGCTATCGTAGTGATTTTAATAGGCCTAGTTATAGGTACATATAATAGCTTGGTGCACCTGAATGAGCGTGTCAACGAGGCTTGGTCGGATATTACTGTCCAGCTTAAGTATCGTGCTGATTTGATTCCAAATCTCGTCGAGACTGTCAAGGGCTATGCTACGCATGAGAAGAGTGCATTTGAAGACGTCACTAAAGCCCGTGCTGCTGTGATGGGCGCAAAAGATGTTAAGAGCACTGCCGAAGCTGAGCGTACACTCGAAGGCGCTTTGTCCAAAATTTTCGCTATCGCCGAGTCCTATCCAGAGCTTAAAGCGAACACCAACTTCCAACAGCTTCAGCTCCAGCTCCAAGACGTTGAAGACAAGATTCAGGCCGCCCGCCGCTTCTATAATGCCGGGGCGAAAGAGCTAAATACTAAGATCAAAGTTTTCCCGTCCAATATTATCAACAACATGATTGGACATTTTGAGAAACGCGAATACTTCGAAGTTCCAGAGTCAGAAAAAGCTACCATCGAGAAAGCTCCCGAAGTTAAATTCTAAAGGAACACTAATGAACAACAACGCTTGCTCTGGCCGTGGAGGGTCCGTCCGCACCGACCAAATTCCGAAGCTCACTGATCTAGAAATTTCTAACAGAACATCAGTGGAGCTCGTGATCGATAAATCGGATGTTGCTGAAGGATTTAAGGCTCGCCTAGAAGGAAGCCAAAAAGACGTTCATCAAGTTGAAGGATAAGATATCGATTTATTAATTTATAATCATGTATAAGCAAATAGCCGCCAACAAGAGAAACACCGTTTTAATAATGCTGTTTTTCGTCGCTCTCATCGCAGCGATTGGCTGGCTGATTGCTTATTTTTTGCACGATTGGTGGATTGCTCTCTGGATCTTAATTATCGCCATTATTTATGTCGTGGTGCAGTACTTCCTCTCGGCACAGCTTGCTGTCATGATGACTGGCGCCAAACAAATCAAAAAGAAAGATAATCCTCGTCTTTACAATACCGTAGAGAATCTTTCTATTGCCACCGGTCTACCTATGCCCAAAGTCTATATCATCGACGATCCAGCGCCGAATGCTTTCGCTACTGGTCGCGACCCAGAGCATGCCGTAGTGGCAGCCACCACTGGTCTACTTGACATTATGGACAACAAAGAATTGACCGCTGTTATGGCTCACGAGATGTCCCATGTCAAGAATTATGATATTCGCGTGTCGATGATTACTTTCGGTCTAGTCTGCATCGTTGGCTATATTACCGACCTTGCCGTCCGTATGATTTGGTACACCAATAATAAAGATAGTGATGACAACAGTCCTATCGGTATCGTAGTATTGCTAATTACCTCCCTCCTAGCGCCGATTGCCGCTTCGCTTGCCCAGCTCGCCGTCTCTCGGGAAAGGGAATATCTTGCTGACGCGTCGGCCGCACACATCACTCGTTATCCCGAAGGCATGATTTCTGCTCTGAAGAAATTAGATACCCACGCTCGCCCCATGCGACACCAGAATCCTGCCACGGAAGGGTTGTTTATCAATAACCCGCTGCGTAAAGGTGGCGTGAATCATCTTTTCAGCACTCATCCACCCATCGAGAAACGTATTGAGAGGCTTGAGCATGGCAAAAACACCTTCTAAACAGCTCGCACCAAAGTCTCAGAAGCCCCAGTCTCCTCGGCCTAAAGCTTCTAAGAAATCACGACCTTCGCCTGATAAGAAGCCGCGCAGCTTTAAACAATCTTTACAAGAGACGAAGGCTAAGCTCCAGACCAAGTGGCGTAATTTCCGCGGCGAGAAGTCCAATCATCATAAATCTTTCCGCCGTTCGTACCGAGAAGACTATGTCCGCCCGACCAGGACCCCTGGCTTGCTCCAGCACGCCATGACTACTTTCCAGATCATGTTCAAGCATTGGCGTACCTTTTTACCGTTCATTGCTGTCATGGTGGTAATGTACATTGCGCTAGTTGGCTTGCTCAGCGAGGATCTCTACCAGCAGTTCCAAGAATCGATCGACGAAACGAGCGCTGAGCTCGCTCAAGGGAACATTGGCAATTTCGCTAAAGCTGGTCTCTTGCTACTCTCTACTATTACTACTGGCGGGCTCGACAGTGGCATGGGCGAAGTACAGATGGTCTTCATGCTGATCCTCTTCCTAGTGATGTGGCTCACGACGATTTATCTCATGCGCCACTTTATGAATGGCGGTAAACCGAAGCTTCGCGACGCCCTATATAATGCGCTTGGTCCACTCATTTCGACTTTACTGGTATTCGTAGTTATTTTTATCCAGGCTATTCCGATCATGTTGGTGGTCATTACTTATTCTGCGGCTGTCGCTACTGGTTTCCTCAATACACCGTTCTATGCGCTTGTGTATTTTATCTTTGCTACCCTCATGGTTCTTATTTCTGCCTATCTGCTCTCTAGCTCCATTATCGCGCTTGTAGCTATCACTGCTCCCGGTATGTACCCGATGAAAGCTCTCTTCTCCGCTTCTGATATTATGGCCGGGCGCCGAGTCAAGTTTATCGTGCGCATTATATATATGCTAATCGTCATCGCTTTGATTTATGCTATTGTCATGACGCCGATTATCTTACTTGATCTCTGGTTGAAGAGTATGTGGGAGTGGATCTACGGTGTGCCTATCGTCCCATTCTTCTTGTTAGTAGTCACTTGTTTCGTCTTTATTTACGGCACGATCTATATTTATCGCTATTATCGCTGGCTACTTGATTATCAGGAAAAATAGCGCAATTTTTTCACCCATCTTCCGCGAAAAATGATAAAATTAGTATAACTTGTGGAGGTAAAATGAAAAAGTCGGAAGCCGAAGAACGTATTATTAAACTTCGAAACCTAATTAATGACTATCGTTATCACTATCATGTCCTCGATGAATCGATCATGTCTGAGGCGGCTGCTGATTCGCTGAAACATGAACTTTCCGAGCTAGAAAAAGCTTTCCCGGAGCTCATCACTCCCGACTCCCCCACGCAACGTGTTGCCGGCAAGGCACTCGAGAAGTTTGAAAAAGTTACTCACGCCGAACGTATGATCTCTCTGGCGGACGTGTTCTCCGAGGACGAAGTCCGCGAATGGGTGATTAGTAATGAGAAGCTTGCTGGTAAGATTACAGAGTTTTTCACCGACATCAAGATGGACGGCTTGGCCTGCGCTTTGCATTATCAAGATGGTCTTCTAGTGCAGGCGGTCACCCGCGGCGACGGCCTAGTCGGAGAAGACGTCACTATGAATGTGCGCACGATTGAGAATATCCCGCTAAGCATCTCAACGTCAGGGCATGTCGAAGTGCGTGGCGAAATCGTCATCTTCAAGAAAGACTTTGCCGAGCTTAATGATAAGCAAAGACGCGCCGGCGAGAAACCTTTCGCTAATCCGCGCAATCTCGCTGCCGGTAGCATCCGTCAGCTTGATCCCAAGATTGCGGCGAGCCGTAAGCTTAAATTTATGGCCTACGATCTCGTCACTCCGAACCTCCCCAAACACAGCGAAGCGTATGCTAAGCTTCGTGAGCTCGGCTTCCGCACCAGCGGGGAAGATAAAGTTTTCACAAAGATTGAGGACGTTTTTAAAGAAATCAATCATCTAGAAGATTATCGTAAGACCTTGCCCTTCAATACCGACGGTATGGTAATTAAAATTAACGACCGAAGAGTCTATCAAAGGCTCGGCATCGTTGGCAAGACCCCTCGCGGAGCAGTCGCTTTCAAATTCCCCGCAGAGGAAAACACTAGCGTCATAAAAGACATTGTCATCTCGATTGGCCGTACCGGCGCTGCGACTCCGGTAGCTATTTTTGATCCTATTCAGCTCGCAGGTAGCGTAGTTAGGCATGCCAGCCTTCATAACGCCGATGAGATTAAGCGCCTTGATGTGCGTATTGGCGATACCGTGATTATCTTTAAAGCTGGAGATATCATCCCGCAGGTGAAAGAAGTCTTGAAGACGTTGCGCCCTAAAGATGCTGCACCCTTTGACTACGAGCAGGCCCTCAAGGCACAGTATCCTGAGTTAGAGTTCGAGCGCCTCGATGGAGAAGTGGCTTACCGCGTCAAGGGCGAGAGCTCTGACCTGATTCTCAAGCGAGCTATCGAGTATTATGCCTCGAAACCTGCTCTTAATATCGATGGTCTCGGTGAGAAAAACGTAGTTGCTCTCGTCGATGCCGGGCTGGTTAAAAGTATTGCCGATCTTTACAAACTAAAGTCAGAAAAAGTCGCCCAGTTAGAAAGATTCGGTCGGATCTCTGCTCAGAACCTCGTCCAAGCCATCGACGCTAGTCGCCATCCGCAACTCAACAAATTCATCACTGCCCTCGGTATTCGCCACGTAGGCGCACAGACTGCTACCACTTTGGCGCGTGGCTTTGGTAGTATCGAGAATCTTGCCAATGCTACCGAAGACGACCTCCTCAAGCTCCAAGATATTGGCAAAGTCGTCGCTGAATCAATCTTGGCCTACTTCGCAGACGAAGATAATCTTAAACTTCTAGAGGAGTTGAAAGCGCTCGGCGTCAGCCCGCAGACGGTCCAGCTGAATGGGCTGCCGCTAGTTGGCAAGAGCTACGTCGTCACTGGAACATTGTCCAGCATGGGGCGCGAAGAGGCTGAGGACAAACTGCGTGAGCTGGGTGCCACTATTACCAGCGGCGTCACAAAGAAAACTACCGCTCTTATCGCCGGCGACAAACCCGGCAAGAGCAAAACCGAGAAGGCCGCTGAGCTTAGTATCCCGGTCATCACGGAAGCCGAATTCCTCAAGCTTACGAAAGCTTAGCTCTCGAGCAGCTATAAAAAGGGCACACCGCCAAGGTGCACCCTTATACAATAGTCTAGAAAATACCAGTGGCTGGTGTAGCTACAGTCTCCGTCAGAATATTCCTGCGGCACCAGCGCTGAAGCCATCTGCCGCATAACGCTGATAGTTCAGCTGAAATTTTCCCGCTACATCGCGCATTACTGCGTGCGAAACCCAGAGTCCGTACGGAAGCTTTTGTGGCCTTTCGCCACTTTGGGCGGCTCTCCACATGTAGTTGTTGTAGAACCACTCAAAAGAGCCGTCGTCTGCTCCAGCCGGTGCCGAGTAATTGCCGCCTTGCCGCGTGATGTAATCGTTCGCGTAGTTCAGGTGATAGTCGTACGAATTCTGCCAGTACTGTTTAATGGTGCTCGGGTCGCTCCAACCGCTCGCGCCGGTGCGCAACACGTAGACGTATTCTTGGCCAACGGCAATTATGCATGGCGTATTAAACAGCGCCTCTGCATACAAATCTTGGCCAGAGAACGCCGACCCGCTCGGGTGGTTGTGCACCACTACCGTTCCGCCCAAATTGGCGAACTCACGCCGCATCGACCGTGTCGAGTAGACGTGATTTGTTAGCTGGTTGGTGTAGTCGAAGAGCTTAGCCCCCTGGTAGTCGAACCCGCAGTGATACTCGTAATCTTGCCAGCGCAAATTCTGCACTACCTCGTCCAGGGTACTCCCGTTGTCGCTCAGGTAAGCCTTCGTCGTGGTGTTAATGGTGATAGTGCTAACTGTAGGATGCTCATCTGGCGTAGACACTGGCGGCGCTTCTCCTGTAGCCACGTCATTTTGTACTGGCATGCTCGACCCCGCAGGCGAAGCAGATGGCGTAGATGGTGCGTTCGCTACAGGTGTCGGGTCGGGCGCTGCTTGCTGTGGCGGTGCGGTGGGTGTGGCAGTCTGGCTTGGCGTGCTGGCAGTCGGTGCTGACTCCAGTTCTTCAGACGTTGGCACCCCCTCTAGGCTGGTCGAAACGTCTGGTGCGCTATTTTCTGCTCCCCAGATACTGTCTGCGTCAGCCCCAGGCACTTTGGGCATGTCGATCTCGGTCTCAGCCCCAGCTTCGGTCTCTACGACAGTGCCCTCAGCGGGCACCAGCAAACTGTCAACAGTTTCGCTTCCGGGCCAGATCTCGCTTATGATCGAGCTGCAAAGCAGTGCGATCGCCAGCACTATCGCTGCGCTCGCCGCCGCCGCTAAGCCCCAGTTGCTACGATTAGGCTTCATGACAATCCTCCATTTCTGCATAATGTACTTCTTGTCTGGTGCACAGGTGTATTTTCTAACCTATAATATATATGTAAAAGTACGCGACAGAAGTCGATACGTGATACTTAATTTTTACCACAAAATGGACTTTTTTACAAGCAAAAGTTGCGAACACTTTACATTCTGTTAAGCAAGAGCCACAGCAGCTCCGATTTGATGTACTTTTTAGCGTTTTTCTGTTATGATGAATACAGAGCAGCGGGCGCACTGCGAGAATATGTACCGCCTCAGCCCCTCTAATTGAAGATATTATCATGCCTAAGTTTGAACTTGTCTCTAAATATCAGCCCACCGGCGACCAGCCGCAAGCTATTGCCCAGCTCGCAGCTGGTCTGGATGCTAATGTTCGCGAACAGACCCTGCTCGGCGTCACTGGCTCCGGTAAGACTTTCACTATGGCGAATCTAATCCAACATTATCAGCGCCCGACCCTTATTTTGGCTCACAATAAGACTCTTGCCGCTCAGCTCTATTCTGAGTTTCGCGAGTTTTTCCCCAAGAATGAAGTGCATTACTTCGTGTCTTACTTCGATTATTATCAGCCAGAAGCCTACATTGCCTCGACGGACACTTATATCGAGAAGGACTCTGCGATCAATGAGGAGATTGACCGTCTTCGCCATGCCGCCACGGTCGCCCTCTTGACTCGCCCAGATACTATCGTCGTTGCCTCGGTCTCTTGTATCTACGGTATCGGTTCGCCCGATCACTATACCGAGATGTCGTTGCCACTAATGAAACAAGATGGCGCCTGGCAGGTCATCGGTAAAGACGCTCTCACCACTATCCTCGCTCAGGCCTCCCCGACGGACATGCCAGATGCACCGCTCATCAATGTCAGCACCCAGGCCGACGATTCGCTCAGTCAGCACAATTTCATCATCTACCTTGTCGCCATGCAGTATCATCGCAACGATCTTGCCTTCGAACGAGGGAATTTCCGCGTCATGGGCGATACGATTGATCTATTTCCCGCCAGCGGGGAATGGGCTTATCGTTTCGAATTCGGTTTTGATACTCTCGAAGAAGTCCGCATTATTGATCCACTGACCGGCGAGACCCGGGAGAAGCCCGATCGTGTACATATCTTCCCGAATACTCATTACGCCACCCCGAAGGATCAGCTCGAGCGTGCTATTAAGGGTATCGAGGCTGAGTTTGAAGAACGCCTCAAATATTTTGAGAAACATGAGAAGTATCTCGAAGCTCAGCGCCTCAGTCAGCGCACTAAGTACGACATTGAGATGCTACGCGAGACCGGCTTCGTCAAAGGCATCGAGAATTACTCTCGCCATCTTGACGGCCGTCGTGCCGGTGAGCCACCCGCTACTTTGCTCGACTTTTTCCCGGAAGATTTTCTCCTCCTAGTGGACGAAAGTCATATGACACTTCCGCAGGTTCGCGGCATGTACAATGGTGATCATGCCCGCAAAGAGACCTTGGTTGAGTATGGCTTTCGTCTCCCCAGCGCGCTAGACAACCGCCCTCTGATTTTTACCGAGTTCCAGAGCCATATCAAGCACGCCGTTTACGTTTCTGCTACACCTGGTCCCTATGAACTCGAGCATTCTCCGGCGCCCGCCGAGCAAGTGATTCGCCCTACCGGTCTGCTCGATCCCGAGATTGAAGTACGCCCCTCCGAAGGTCAGATTGACGACCTTATGGAAGAGATTGATAAGCGCATCGCCAAAGGCCAGCGCACTCTCGTCACCACTCTGACTAAACGCATGGCCGAAGACCTTACCGACTACCTCAAGGAGCGCGACGTAAAAGTTGCTTACATCCATTCCGACATCGACACGCTTGAGCGCGGCGATATCCTGCGTGATCTGCGTGCTGGCGTATACGATGTCCTGGTCGGTATCAACCTATTGCGTGAAGGTCTTGACTTGCCCGAGGTTTCTCTTGTGGCTATTCTTGACGCTGATAAAGAAGGCTTCCTCCGCAGCGAATCGGCGCTCATCCAGACCATCGGTCGCGCCGCCCGTCATGTCGATGGTCATGTCATTATGTACGCTGATAATATCACCGAAAGTATGAACAAGGCTATCAGCGAAACCATGCGTCGTCGCGAAATCCAACAGGAATATAATGAAAAGAATGGCATCATCCCGCGTTCCGTGAAGAAAGAAATCAGTGCCGGCCTCCGGGCGATTATCCCGCAAAAAGAAGAGGCTACTAAGCTCGACCTCAAGCGTATCCCGCCCGAGGAGATCCCGAGCCTTATTAAAGAGCTCCAGTCGCAAATGCAGCTCGCTGCAGCTAATCTCGATTTCGAGCAAGCTGCCTTCCTCCGTGATCAGATCGCCGAGATCAAGGAGCAGGGGAGGAAAAAGAAGTGAAACTTCTTTTTATGGCCGGCGACGCAGATTTCTCTGCTCCGCTAAGAACAACTAAGGAGCAAGGGAAGAAAGGTTGCACAACATAACATATGACCACCAAGACCTATCACTTCACCTACCACAACGGCGTCCCCGACCCCGATAATGACAAATGGGAAGACGTCCTCGCCGAAGATTCGGTGCAACGCCTCAAGAAGAGTGTCAATAAGTTCTCGCTCACTATCGCCATCACTGCACTGATCTTTCTCATCGTGGGATTGCTCTACGGCCTCCATGTTATTCCTCATCGCCGGTATTCCAATGCCGATTTCGACATCCCCGATTACAGAAGTCAGACCGACCAAGATCACGACGGCATCGACGACCAGACCGACATCCTGCAGAGCGCTCGCGCCTACCTCGCCACTAACCCTCAGTATCAGAGCATCTACTACGCCACTGGCTATCCTGACGACAATCATGGTGTCTGCACCGACGTGATTGCTTTCGCGCTCAAAGGTGCCGGCTACGACCTCATGCAGCTCGTCGATTCCGACATCCGTACCCATCCTGAGGCTTATGACGTCGACATCCCAGACCGGAACATCGACTTCCGCCGGGTCAAAAATCTCGCAGTCTGGTTCCGTCGCCATGCTAATAGCCTCAGCACTAATCCGAACGATACCTACGAATGGCAAGGCGGCGATGTTGTCATCCTTGACGACCACATCGGTATCGTCTCCGATCAGCGCAACCGCCGTGGCGTCCCTTATCTTATCCATCATTACAGCCCCTTCCAGACCACCTACGAAGAAGACGTGCTCAGCAAATATAAAATCACCGGCCATTATCGCCTAAATTAAAGGAGTATTATGAACCTATACATTTACGGTCTAGAAACCGATTTCACCCCAGCACAGAAAGCCCAGCTTCAGCAAGCCTTCCATCGAATCGCTTTCTATCAAAAAGCTGATTATTCGCCGCTATTTCAAGACCCCGAGCCTAAAGTCGTCGCACTTGACCCAGATATCACGGGCTGGGAGCTAGCGAACTCTATCATTGCGAAGGTTCCCAAGCTAGCTGCCATTTGCTTGCAGACTACCGGCTACGAATGGGTCGATGGCGAGTTTTGCCGCCAAAATGGGATCGCCCTCACGAACGTCCCGCATTATGCTAGTATCTCTGTTGCTGAGAAATGTATTTTTATGGCCCTAGCTTTAGCTAAGCGCTTCCCAGTCTACCTCCGCGCGGGCGGGATGAGCTATGCTCCAGAGTTCATTGGCGACGAAATGTGGGACAAACCTACCGACATCATCGGTTTTGGTGAAATCGGCCACGCCTTAGCCGTCCGCCTCGATGGGCTCGTTGGCCGCCAAGAAATTTGCTATTATTCGCACAATCAGAATGACCCAGATTTTCGTTATCTACCATTCCAAGATATGCTCGAGAAGTCCGAATATATGTTCGTCACGATCTCCAAGAATCCCGACAGCCTTGCACTCTTTGATGACCTCTCAAAGTTTAATCCTAATATGAAAGTAGTCATTGTGTCGAACGGCTTCGATGATATCGCCATGCGCCTTGTCGAAAAGTGTGAGAAAGGTGAGCTGGGCGGCGTTGCTTTCGAGAGCGACGATCTGGCTGTTTTGCAGCATGAGTATAAGAGCAATATCTTCGTCACCCCTCACAATGCCCACTGCACCAAAGAAACTCTCGCTCGTCTCTTCGCAATCTGGACAGACACCATCATCGCCGCCACCACTAAAGACCCTATTAATGTAGTCAATTAGAAAAGCCGCCCCTTACGAGGCGGCTTCACTGCGGATTGAGGAATTAAAATTGCTGAACAGCATGGTGCTCTCGGATAGCTTCAGCCCTGTTGCATTGGCGACTTCCTGCCAGTCGCCGATGTAGCTCCGACAGGTTTCAGACTTGTAGCGCGTGACGATAGCATCGTACTCGCGCATCGGCGGCAGGATCCCAGAGCGACCGAACGTTTCCTGAATTGCGATAATTATACGATTCACCATGTATTCACGCAAAAACAAGTCATCGCTCGAAGCGGAATAAATATCCAAGCCTGCTGCTACCAGGGCGTAGTTCCACTTGACGAACTCTTTGGCATAGAGCTTGGCTCGATACGGCAGAAGCCCCGTTTCGGCATCTCGCTGTTTTGGCGAACGATGGTACTGGTGGTAGAAATTACGCATACTCCGAATCAGATCGTCCCGATTCGGCCAGTAGGGGTATAGATTCGCCGCACGCAGCGCATTCTCTACCGTGACGAACTCCGCCTCAATCATCATGATCGACGGCAGATTTGGGTCTTTGGCAATATCGGTCTTAGAAAATTTGCACTTTCGTTCCTCTCTCGCTTTTGCTTTGAGCAGGTTGATCGTACGCCATCTGAATGTCTCACACGCTTGTAAAACCATCTTCACCACTTCCTCACAAGGTTCTAGATCAAAATCTCCTATAGATTATAGCATGCATTTGCAAAAATGTCAATACAAAACTATTGGTGAGACCAGTAAATTCCAGACTAGAAAAGCCGCCCCGTTAGAAACGGAACGGCTTTGTCGCAGAGAATGTTTAAGCGGCTATCTTCAGTTTGCGCCTCTGACAGCCGGGTGCCAACCGCAGTTCGGTCGCTTCTGCCACTACGGGCCACGGGCCGATATACTTCCGGCATTCCCAAGACTTGTGCTCGGGATTGCTGGCGTCGTGCGCTATCGTGGTCGGCAGCACGCCATCTTTGCCGTACAGCTTGCGCAGGTAATCAATCAGCTCCTGGCGCAGCTTTGCGGCATCAATGTCGCGGCGCTCCTCGTGGTTCGTCTTCAATTTCGCCGCGATTAGCGCAGCGTTCCACGACCCGAACTGCCGCACATATGCACTCGTCGAATATAGTGGTTCGATGCGTGCATCCGCATCCAGCTGGGTCGGTGTTATCCCGTACTCCTTGTTGAAGACCTGCAGGCTACGGACCAGGTCGTCCTTGTTCGGTCGCGCCGGGTACAGATTGCAAATCCGCACCAAGTCGTAGGTTGTCATTTTTCGCATGCGCAGACCAGCAGCGATTTTACGGAAGCGCTCGTCATCTTCTATCGCCGTAGCACTGATCCTAACAGTCCCAAGCTCCTTTGCGAGCTGCTTCACCAGCATCATGGCTTCTCGTTCGAACTCCCCGTATTGGTACCAGCTCAAACTCAACACTCCTCTACAATATAATGTTCAAGACCGCACCATTATAGCACACATCCATCAAAATGTCAATAAAACTATTGACAAAAATAGCAATCTGTGCTATAATGGGAAGATAGGGGGCAAAAATTACCCCTGGACCTTAGTTTTTTGTCAGTTCAACAGAAGCGATTGATTATCTGGAGGGATTAGTAATGGGTGAAATGTTTCAGCAAGGTTATGATCAGACCGACCGCATCACCGCGAACTCTGCCGCAAATTCCAGCGCTACCTTTACCACGCTCGACGAGGAGCTCAAGTCCTTGATCGAGAAGATGGCCCCCGACGCCATCACGCTGGGCCTGTCGCTCACGGTCTGCAGCAACGCACCTCGGCAGAACCATGTCATTGCTCTTACGTCGATATCCGACCAGGCTGTCCACAAGAGCTACCCGCTCACATTCAAGGGCGTCTATGATGCCGGCTACTATCTGATGGAAGAGCGTTGTCGCCAGGATCTCATCCGGCGTCTGCCGGACGTCATCAAAGCGGGGTGGTACATCTGCCTCGACGTCCCGAACCCGGAATATCCCCGTACACGCGGGTTCTTCCTCTGCCGCAAAGATGATACTTTCGGCAAGTTCTACCTCTATAAGCCGGACTGCGTCGAATCCGCTCTGGCAGAGCTGCCCCGCCCCGCCAGCTGGCTCGACCCCAGCAGCATCACCTGAACTTAGCGCAAAACCCATCCCCGGTCCAACCTTTCGACCGGGGATTTTTGCCGCCCATGCTTTGCCTGTGCCACTGTCGTCTATCTCTCATTCGCCCTGTGTTCTCGCAGAGACTTCTTATTTACTCCACTTATATCGTGCTGGCCGTCTTGTTCGCATTCTCTCGCCGCTCCGCTTGTCCCTCTGGACTTTTCATCTCTCACTCAATTTCCCACACAAAACCTCTTTACTTTTAAGCGAAAATCAGATATTATATATAGGTAGAGTTGGAGCTGGTAGATATTAGTGCTCCGACAAAATAATAATTAAAAGGAGAAAGAATGGCAAATTTTGACCGTTCCAAGCCACATATCAACGTCGGTACGATGGGCCACGTTGACCACGGTAAAACTACCTTGACGGCTGCGATTACTAATGTTCTCGCAAAGAGACTCCCATCAGAAGTTAACAAAGCTGTTGCTTATGATCAAATCGATAACGCTCCAGAAGAGAAAGCTCGTGGTATCACCATCGCTACTTCTCACCAGGAGTATGAGTCTGAGAAGCGCCACTACGCGCACGTCGATATGCCAGGCCACGCCGACTACATCAAGAACATGATTACCGGTGCTGCTCAGGTCGATGGTGCCATCCTCGTAGTTGCTGCGAACGACGGTCCTTTGCCACAGACTCGTGAGCACGTTCTCTTGGCTCACCAGGTGAACGTCCCAAAGATTATCGTCTTCTTGAACAAGATGGACTTGGCTGATCCAGACCTCGTCGAGCTTGTTGAGATGGATGTTCGTGAACTTTTGAACAAATATGGCTATGATGGCGACAATACCCCGATCATCAAGGGTTCTGCTACCAAGGCTCTCGAAGGCGATGCTGCCAACGAAGACGCTATCATGGAGCTCGTCAAGGCTATGGACGAATACTTCGATGTTCCAGAGCACGATCTTGACAAACCATTCTTGATGCCAGTTGAGGACGTCTTCTCCATCAAGGGTCGTGGTACTGTTGCTACCGGTCGTATCGAGCAAGGTGTCGTCAAACTGAACGACGAAGTCGAAATCGTCGGTCTCAAAGACACTCAGAAATCTGTCGTCACCGGTATCGAAGCTTTCCACAAGACTCTCGATCAGGGTCAAGCTGGTGATAACGCTGGTCTCTTGCTCCGCGGCATTGAGCGTGAGCAGGTCGAGCGTGGTCAGGTCATTGCTGCCCCAGGTAGCATTACCCCACACACTGAGTTTGAAGCTCAGGTTTACATCTTGAAGAAAGAGGAAGGCGGCCGCCATACTCCATTCTCCAAGGGCTACAAGCCACAGTTCTACTTCCGTACGACTGATGTCACCGGTGAAGTCGAGCTCCCAGCTGACAAGGAAATCGTCATGCCTGGCGATACTGTCACCTTCAAGGTGAAGCTATTAGCTCCGATCGCTATGAACAACAATGACCGCTTCGCTATCCGCGAAGGTGGCAAGACGGTTGGTAGCGGTGTCGTGACTAACATCATCAAATAGGGGGGACCGAGTAAAGAAAAAGAAGTCTATGGACTTCTTTTTCTTTTGAGGCGACGAACCTATTTCTGGTCATGAAATAGTCAGAAGTAATAGTTTCTGGCTATATGATACTAAAGCCTGCTCCGCAAAGGGGCAGGCTTTTGGTGCCGCCTGGCCTCGCCTATTACGCCACTGGATTTCGCGCTTAGTACGGCATCATGCCGCTAAGCTCGACAGCTTGGCAACGTTCGCAAAGACATTTCGTTATAGCAATAGAAAACTCCCCACTTATCCAGTGGGGAGTTTTGAGTAGAACTATGTGCCTATGCGGGATCATGCTGTGCTAAGGGGGGTTGCGGCTTACCGGCGATGCGCCCCGAAGAGGCGGACCAATAGTGGAGTGCCTCAGAGAGACAGTCTCTTAGCAGCCAACGCGCCTCTCAAGGCGATAGACGGACGAGCGAGCCGCTAGCCGGCTTCCGGATGCCCGAGCGGCGCCCCGGCGTTCATGTCAGGTAAGCTTGCTGTTCAGGCCGCAGAGCTGGCGCTCAGGAAGGCATAGAGCTGGTCGCTCATCTCGTCGACGTTGCCGTCCCGCTGGAACTTGGGCGACTTCCGCCCGCTGCTCCCGTCCATCAGGCGGAAGTAGGCGTTGCCCAGGCTGGAGTTGAAGTACAGCTGCAGCCCGTGAATCCGCCCGTGGTTGAGCAGGCTGTTGAAGAAGCCGCGCTCCTGCGCGCCGTTGATCCCGTTCTCCCTTAGTGTCCTGTCCAGAATATTGCTGTCATACATCATCGTGCCCATTTTTACCACACTCCTTACATTTTTGAACAGCCTAAAGGCTACTTTACGCAGCAAAATAACCTTATTTCTGTCCAAAAACCAGAAGACATAAGACATATTCTACTCAATAAACTACTTAAGCAACTACAGACAGCGCCCGCGAGAGGCTTATACCTTAATTATAGCACACCAAACGTATTTTGTCAATAATTAAAACAGACTTTCTCGTTCTTGCGCAATAATCGGGCTGGTTCAGCCTTGACGGTGAGGGAGGTGTGTGGTAATATAATGGATATATTAACAATAATTTAGATTCCAAAAACTCATTGCCGGCTCGTTTAGAAGCCTGCTGAGGTTATGGGGTCAAGAGGGAAAATATGGCTGATACCAAAAAGGATGAAGGTCTGAAGATTCGCATCCGCCTCAAAGCTTATGATCATCGCGTGATCGATCAGAGCGCCAAACAAATCGTTGATACCGCCGTTCGTACTGGCGCGACCGTTTCTGGTCCTGTGCCTCTGCCGACCAAGCGTAGCACTTTTACTGTCGTCAAGTCCCCACATGTCTACAAGACTGGTGGCGAGGCTTTCGAGATGAAAGTCCACAAGCGTTTGATCGATATTTCGAACGCCACCCCGAAGACCATCGATGCTTTGCAGAATCTATCGCTGCCGGCTGGGGTCGACGCAGAAATCAAGATGTAGAATTCTTATAAAAATGGGCTATTTTGGCTTTTTCCTCGTTCGCTCGTCATAAGACGCGCTTCACTCGGACAAAAGTCCAAACTAGCTCCATTTCTATTAAGAATTCAATCTGCGAGCTCCGCCATAATGACGATTTTAGGCGCATAGGGAACCGCTATTTTGGCGGTTTTCTTGTCGCTTCATCATAAGACGCGCCTCACTTGGTTTTATACAAACTATCTCCGTTCTAGCACAGATTCAGCGCCAGCCTGACACCTTGCCCAGACGAAGATCTAAGCTCGCTCCATGTCTTAGCACAGATTAGATAGCCAAGCGTGCGGCGATTGCCGTATAAAACGCAGTTTTATGCTATAATAGATTCATGACATCCGTAATGAGGTTCAAGAAACGGTTCTACTTCGTGGCTGCGCGCTACTTCCGCTTCTTTGCGAATTTTGCTCTCCGCCGCTGGCACCCGCGGGTGATCGCCGTCACTGGCTCTGCCGGTAAGACTACTATGCTCAATATGCTGGAGTTCGAGATCGGCGATGAGAAAGCCCATTACTCGCACGACGCGAACTCGGCTTTCGGAATTGCATTTGACCTGCTCGGCATGGACGGCATCCGCGGCTCTAAGTGGCGCTGGGCTAAACTTTTCGCTCTTGCCCCATTACGAGCCCTCTATTACAAACGTAAAGGCGAGTTCTATATTGTCGAGATCGACGGGGAACGCCCGCACGAGACGGAGTTCCTCGCCCGCTGGCTGAAGCCTGAAGTTACGCTCTGGGTCTCTTTCGGCCTTTCTCACGCTATTCAGTTTGAGCAAGAGGTCGCGGCCGGCAAATACGAAAACCTCGAGCAAGCCATCGCACATGAGTTTGCCACTCTTCCTGCCAACACCACGAAGCGCGTCTATATCGACGCCGATTCGCCCGAGATGCGTGCGGCGGTCGAGGGGATTTCTGCCGAAGTCGTCGAGGTTAGCAAAAAATCACTCAAACGCTACGGCGTCTATCCTTCGCGTACCGATTTCGTCTTCGAGAATGCCTCTTTCCATTTTTCTCAGCCCCAGCCAAAAGACCTCGCTATTCAGCTTGCCATGCTCGAAGATTTTATGAAATATCTCAGTCTTCCACTCAAGACCGACTTCCATGATATGCGCGTCGCCCCGGGTCGCAGCTCGTATTTCAAGGGGATCAAGGGCATCAATATTATCGACAGTAGTTATAATGCGCACATCGTCAGCATGCAGTCTATTCTTGAGATGGTGCGCCGCTTGCACGCGGGGCATAAATGGCTGATTATTGGCGATATTGTCGATCAGGGCGCTATCGAAGGCGAGGAACATCGCAAGCTTGCTAATCTTATCGCTGACGCCGGCCCCGAGATGGTAGTGCTGGTCGGCCGCCGCACCAAGGAATACACCGCTCCCCGGCTCAAAGAGCTCGGCATCACTACGCGCACTACTCTCGACCCGAAGAAAGCTCTGAAGTTCATCGAAGCCAACGTCACTGGTGACGAGACGTTGATCTTTAAGGGTAGTCAATATCTCGAATGGATTATCGAAAAGCTCCTTGCG
Organism: uncultured Candidatus Saccharibacteria bacterium; assembly: GCA_964508115.1. Classification (GTDB taxonomy): domain Bacteria; phylum Patescibacteriota; class Saccharimonadia; order Saccharimonadales; family Saccharimonadaceae; genus Nanosyncoccus. The sequence continues at coordinate 13,800 of CAZDQY010000005.1, read as the reverse complement.
AACCCCGAAGACGCCAAGTATCTCCCTCGTCGCGAGCCAGCTGCCGTGAAACGTCGTCAGAAATGGGGTCTCGAATGAAAAAGCCCGTCCTCTACATCATCCACGGCTGGACTTACACCGTTGCACCTTGGGAGAAAACCATCGAAGCCCTCGAAAAGCAAGGCCTCAAGGTTGAAATGCTTCACGTCCCTGGTCTCACCGCTCCCTCGAAAAAAGTCTGGACCATTGAAGAATACGTCAAATGGGCAGATAATAATATTCCTGACGGCGCTGTTGCGCTAGGTCATAGCAACGGAGGTCGCATCCTACTAAACCTCTGTAGCGAGAAGCCAGATAAGCTTCAGCATCTCATCCTGTTGGATGCCGCCGGCGTCTATGAAGAGTCCACTAAGCGCGACCTCACACGTACGCTTTCCAAGCGCCTGTCCTTCCTGAAGAAAATCCCTGGTCTCACTAGAGTCTGGCACAAGCTCACTGGCGCTACCGATTACGCTAATGCCCCCGAGAACATGAAGCAGACCCTCTCGAACATGCTCGATAGCGACAAAAAGCTTGATCTCACCAAAGTGACGGTCCCCACTTCTATCATCTGGGGTCTCGCCGATAATGTCACTCCGCCGCGCCAGGCCGAGGTCATGCACGAGAAGATCGCCGGCAGTACTCTTGATATGCACGTGGGCTGGACTCATGCGCCCTATATTTCTCATCCTGTTGATCTCGCCAAGGCTATCCTCCGCGCCTACAAGAAGCCGCCCGAAGAGACTGCAGCCACACCGCCCGACGATGCTACCAAGGCTGCCGAGATTTCCGCTTCGCTGGCTATGAAAAAAGCCGCCGAGCCAGTCTTGCCGAACCTGAAGGAAGTTTCTGCCTCCATGGCCATGAAAAAAGCCTCTGGTCCGGCCGGCACTGACGTCGCTAAGAATTCCGCTTCGCTCTCTCTGAAAGCCAACAAAGACAAAGCTGGTGGCGTAGTCGAGAGCCTCAAAGGCGTCGAGTATGAGAAGGCTAATCTTGACCTTCCCGGTAGACGCGAGGTTATTACTACTGCCTCTGTCCCCAAGATTAGCCGCCTTGAGAAGATTAAGCGCTCACACAATCGCAAGAAAAACGCCAAAAAGATCAATCGCGCCAAGCAAAAGGCGGCCAAGGCTGCCGTAAGGGCTCGCAAATGATTTCGCTCGGCCAAGCGTCCAACTACTCCGCCGGGCAAGTGTTGCGGCATCTCTTCGCTTGGGGCAGCCAGAACGATTCTAATAAACTTCGCACTGCCCTCGCCGAGAAATATGGCGCCAAGCCCGAGAACGTCGCACTCTATCATACCGGGCGCTCTGCCCTTGCTGTTGCGCTTCGGTCCGTCGCCAAAGGGGAACCGCACTATGTCATTACTCCTGGCCTCACCTGTATCGCCGTTATCCGTGCGATCAAAGCCGCTGGTTGCACCCCTGTATTCGTTGATATTGATGTCAAGAATCTTGAGTATAATTACACCAAATTAGAGCAAAAATTATCCGAATTATCCACAAAATCGCCTAAAGCTATTGACAAAAACGATAAAGTATGCTATAATAGAATTATAGTCCTCGTGCAAAACACACTAGGCATCTCTTGGCGGGTTGACCGTCTCGAGCGGCTCGCTCAAAAGTATCACGCTACCTTGGTAGAAGATTTGGCACATTCGGCTGGCAGGGTTTACCCGGACGGCCGCGAAGTCGGCACTGTTGGTGCCGCCACGGCCCTGTCTTTCGGTAAGGGTAAAGCCATCGACACTATCTCTGGCGGCGCCGTTATTCTTCGTGATCATACCGTTGTTGCGCAGCCGACCTCTAAGCCTAAGTTCTCTGACCGTCTGCGTGATCGCTGGTATCCGCTTTTCGGCGCCATTAGTCGCGCTCTCTGGCGGATTGGCCTTGGTAAATATCTCATGGGTGCCTTCGTGAAGCTTCATTGGGTGCAGCGCTCCGCCGACGCCGAGCTCGACCTCAACCACCGCCTCACCCATTGGCAAGCCAAACTTGCCTTGCGTCAGCTTGAGCAACTCCCTACGACACCTCTACGCGAGTATTGCCTCGTTCGCGACCGCTCTAAACTGTTGTCAAAATTACAACAAAACGGCTATAATTTTGACGGAATCTGGTATGACACGCCAGTTTCGCCCCGACGCTACGCTAAGGAAGCGGATTTTCCGGCCTCTGCCTGCCCCGAGACAGTTAAAATTTCCGAGCAAATCATCAATTTTCCGACCTGGTACGCCCCAGCGAAGCTAGAAAAAGCCTATGAAATCATCAAGGAGTACGAGCTAAAATGACCGCTTGGACACAAATCTCAAAAAAATACCCTGAGGCTAACTTTTTGCAGTCGCCAGCTTGGGGTAAAGTCAATATGCTAGTTGGACACAAAGTTATCGTAGAGGATACAGCAGATTACTGGTGCCAAATGATCGTGAAATCCGCCAAGCGCGGGCGCTATCTGGAGGTTCCCGGTGGTCCGCTTGTTGACTGGCAAGACCGCAAAAAAGTAGCTGCGGTGTTCACTAAAATCCGTGAAATTGGCGAGCACGAACATTGTGTATTCGTGCGTCTCCGCCCGCAGCTGCGCGCTGGCGAGATTGCTCAGCTTGATGGCCTCGGCTTACGTAAAGCCCCCATGCACTTGCACGCCGAGCATACCGTGATACTTGACCTCATGCAGTCAGAAGAAGCCTTACTCAAGAACATGCGCCGCCAGACTCGCTACGAGGTGCGTCAGGCCGACAAGCTCGGTCTAGAGACGACCTGGAGCAATGATGAAGCCTCTTTCCGTGAGTTTCATCAAGTACAGACCGAGACTGCTGAGCGGCAGCATTTCGTACCACCTAACCTCAAGATGCTTCTGGCCGAGCGCGAAGCTTTCGGCGATAATGCTCGCCTCTACGTCACGCGCACTCCTGACGGCAAGGCTATTGCTTACGGTCTAATCCTTATTGACGGCACCGAGGCCGAATATTTCGAAGCAGCTTCTACCGAGCTTAATCATAAGCTCCCGGGCGCTTACGGGTTGCAGTGGCGGGTGATTCGCGACCTCAAGGAATTGGGCGTAAAACGTTATAATCTCTGGGGCATCGCCCCCGCTGGGCAAACTCATCATCGCTACGCCAGGGTTACCACCTTCAAGCGTGGCTTCGGTGGCGAAATCGTCGAGTTCGTCCCCGCGCAAGACCTTATTCTGAGCTGGTCCCGCTACCAGATTAATTACCTGATCGAAACTATCCGTAAGAAGATCCGGCATTTGTAGAGAGCCTCACAAACCTTGAGAGGCTTGACCATGGAAAAGGCCCCCTCGTTCTAGACGAGAGGGCCAAGGTGCAGAAAAGGAAAAGAAAATGGCGTAGAGGCCGTCCTAAGTCGTTGCGTCGTAGCGTATCGTTGCTTGCCGCTTTGGGCGGGGAGCTTACGCTATATCAGACTGAATCCTGCGGACGGTCTTCAGAGCGAACTCGATCGAGTCGGCAGACATGAAGCTCAGCATCTCCGGAGTGAAGTCGACCTTTAGGAAGTCCAGGAACGGTTTGGGTCGGTCATCGGGCCGTTTCGCTTCGCATTCAGCCATGACCACCGCCACCCGCAGTGCGCCATTATAGAGGTTGTTGCGACGCTGCTCCAGCGAGGCGCCCTCGGGGCTCAGTGACGCCGGCATATGCTCGAAAAACTGGTCATACTCCGGCGTCATCAGCAGCTGCGGGTTGCGCAACAGCTCCAGCACACCCGTGAGATAACCGGGATCGTTCTTTGCTGGACCATTGAGGCAGCTGGTGTCGCTTTTCTTTTCTTTCACTGTAAGGTCCCCCTTATTTCAATTTGTGAGACAAGCCCACATATCTAATTATAGCACAGATTGCCTAAAAAGTCAATAGTCAGGGCATAAAAATTGGGCTAATTGCCCTTTTCATTAAATAGTGGTAAAATAGGGGTAAAAGGAGGAAGTAAACGTGACTAATAGCCTTACAGACGGGGAGTACCACATTATTGATGCGGAAAACCGCGCAGAGTGGGATGGATTCGTCACGAGCCACCCCGAGGCGAACTTTCTCCAATCTTGGGACTTTTATGAATTCTATAAGAGCCGGGGGAATCAAGTTGTCCGGCGCCTTGCCCGGAATGCGGCCGGTGATATCGTCGGCGCCTATGCCGGGGTAGTCGAGGCGGCGAAGCGTGGCCGCTATCTTGCCATCGCTGGCGGCCCCATCCTCGACTGGACGGACCGTGCGCTCGTTGATGTAATCTTTGCTGACATGAAATCCGAAGGGCAGCGGCACAAATGCGTCTTCGTACGGGTACGCCCGCAGCTGGAGCTTTCCGACGCCCATCTAGAACTCATGCACGAACTGGGGCTGAAGCGCGCACCGATGTATCTCTCGGTGGAATTTGCTGGTATTCTCGACCTCGAGCAAGATGAAGAAGAGATTAAGAAAGGTATGCGTCAACGTTTGCGCCGCGCTTTGCGTAAAGCGGAGAAAAATGATATTACCGTCGAGAAAAGCACCGACCCAGCCGATATCCATGAATTCTACCAGATCGAGCTCCAGACCGCTGGGCGACACCGGTTTATCGCTTTCTCTGAGGACTTCCTTACTAAGCAATTCGCCGCCTTCGCTCCGCACGGAGAAGCGGTCCTCTACACAGCGAAGTACCAAGGCGAGATTTTAGCCCAGAATTTCATGATTTTTTACGGTAACGAGGCCTCATATCACTACGGTGTATCCTCAGAGCTGGGCACGAAATACTCTGGTGCGCCGCTCCTCCATATGGAGGCCATGCGCGACGCCCGTAAGCGGGGTATCAAGCGCTACAATTTCTGGGGTATCGTCGAGGAGACAGAGGTGAATCACCGTTTTTATGGCGTCTCTTGCTTCAAGCGTGGTTTTGGCGTCACGGAGCTAAAATATGTACCGGCACATGATATTGTCTTAAATAAGCCTAAATACGCACTTGACTGGATAGTAGAAACATTGCGTAAAAAGGTGCGTCACGTCTAAAATCGATATTTTTAGCGAAAGTATCCTTGCCTGTGCAGCTCGGAGCGGGAGCGCACTATAGGCTACATGCTTTCTACACACAAAGCAATTATGGTATAAAATGAAGTTTTTATGCTATAATTAGATCAAAGGATAACAATTTTCTAAGCGCATCAAACAGGCTGCGAGAAGATAACAGGAGGTACTATGGCACTAAAACGTAAATATATTGATAGCCACTGGCTGGTATTCATCTTTCAAGGAGCGATTTCGCTACTTTTCGGGTGCTTGACTCTGTTTACGTCGGATAAGTATCTGAGCGGGCTGGTGCTCACCTCTGGCATTTTCTTGATGTCGCTCGCAATTATCGAATTTGCAAACTCGCTCTATCGTACGCATCGCCGCGAAGGCTGGCTCGTGTCGCTTTTGGTAGCGATCTTTGACGCAGTTTTTGGTCTAGCGCTAGTCTTCCTCGTCAATGAGGGCATGGTCTGGCAGCTTTCGTTAGTCTCCGCCTATACCTTTTTCCGTGGCATCTTTGAGATTGTTATCAGCTTCCGCACTACGGTCGATCCGACTGATCGCTTCATCTGGCTCTTTTGTGGTCTGGCGGGGATTGTCTTCGGTCTAGTGATCTTTAATTCTGGCCACCTTGAAAACATCGAGTTCATGCGCTTCTTCGGTGCTTATATGATGATCCTCGGTACTTCGAGCCTTATCTACGGTGTTCATAATCGCGAACAGGCCATCGAAGACCGAGAGGCTCGCTCTTTGGCCGCACGTGAGGGCAAGAAGGCTACAAAAATGAAAGCCAAGAAATCTAGCAAGAAAAGCTAATCCGTAGTATAACAATGGCTGAGGGGCGAACTCTTTGCTTTTGTCTATGACTCTATCTAGTAGGACCGCTGTCCTGTTGTATAAGTAGTTATGCAACAAACATCCTATAACGGAATGAGAACCCCAGAGTAGCGTAATTATTTCTTAAGCCGTAGGCTTATGATATAATAAAAAGTGTGAGCGAAGGAAATGAGCAGAATTTTTCCGAATCGACGCATTATAGGCCAGATGCATAGCAGATGGCATAACTAGATCTTAAGGAGAATCTATGAAATATCGTACACCTACCAAAGCGATTATTACGGACGCTGGGTTTGCGAGCCGCTATTTACCCATCACAAAAACCGTCCCGAAAAGCATGCTGCCGATTGGTGCTAAGCCGATCATGCAGTTGGTCGTTGAAGAGTGTGTGGCTGCCGGTATTAAAGATATAATCATCGTCGCGACGCCAGCCGGCAAGGCAGTCTACGATGATTATTTTCACAACGCCGTCCCAAACATCAAAGCTCAGTTGCATAGCCAAGGCAAGGACGATCGCTACAAACCAGTCCAAGCAGTCCTCGATTTGCCTAAGATTACAGTGATTGAACAAGATCAGTCTTTGCCTTATGGCAATGGCTCTCCGATTGCCTCAGCTCGTCATTTGATTGATGATGACGAAGCCTTCGTCGTCTTGTATGCAGATGATGTCGTTTTTGGCAGCTCTGATGTGAAGACTCTGATTGATGCCTACGAGCGGCACCCTGAGGCCAAGGCTATCATTATTGCTCAAGAGATGCCCCGCGAGGTACTCCACAAATATGGCATTATTAAGCTTGCCGACCGAGACAAAATGACCCTTGACTGTATCGTGGAGAAGCCAAAAGTCGAGGACGCGCCGTCTAATCTCACTAGCTACGGCCGTTATCTTTTGACTCCAGAAGTATTCACTTACCTTAATCCTGAGAATACTGGTCTAGACGATGAGCTCTGGACGGTGGACGCTATTACTAGACTGACTGAAAACGGCGACGTTCTGGTCGAGAAAACTAAAGGCGAATGGATGACGACCGGCGATCCGAAGAATTACTTCCTCGCCCATCTCAAATATGTGCTAGATAATGAAGATTACGCTGACGATGTGAAAGCTATGTGCAAATAATCAAAAATAATTGGAGGTAAAAATGACAGTAGTAGAATGGATCTTAGTAGTGATGCTCTCAGTAGCGCTCTTCATCTTCTTGGTGGCGGGCATCGTGTTGGCAATTAAGCTGATCGAACTGACCGAAGACGCTAAGAAGGTGATTGAGACTGGACGGAACATCGCAGTTAAAGCCGATGATATCGTCGATAATGTCAAAGGTATGACATCAGTTGGTGGAATTGTCAAGACATTCGCTAACCGCGTCATCGAAAAACAGGAGCGTAAATACGCTGAGGAAGATGCCGCCGAAATGGCAGCCAAAGAAGTCGTAGAGCAAGTCGTGAGCAACGCCACTGCCGAAGACGCCGAGAAAGCTAAGAGGGCTAAGAAATAGGCGCTTCCGCGATGACAGAGATAACCAAAGGAGATGAGCCGTTAAAACCGAGCGATTTCGTGCATCTGCACAACCATACGCACTACTCGCTACTAGACGGTCTGACTAAAATCCCGGAGCTGGTAGACTTCGTGAAAAGCCTAGGCATGGAAGCTGTAGCAGTCACCGACCATGGTACTATGAGCGGGCTAGTCGAGCTCTATAAGACTTGCAATGCGGAGGGAATTAAACCTATTCTCGGCCTCGAGGCTTACGTCGCTGCTCGCAAGATGGAGGACCACGACCCCGCACACGATAAACAGCGCTTCCATATTACACTTCTCGCCATGAACAACCAAGGCTTCGAGAATCTCTGCCATATGATGTCGGAAGCAGAAATTCGCGGACGCTACTACAAGCCTCGTATCGACCACGAATGTATGGAAAAATACGCCGAGGGAATCATCTGTCTCAGTGGCTGTGCTGGCTCGGAGATCTCTGAAGCCATCCGTGCGAACGATCTAAAAAAGGCTCGCGAGCTCATCGACTGGTATCACGGTATCTATGGCGACCGTTTCTATCTGGAAATGCAGGATCACGGTCATCCAGAGTCGCCTACGCATTGGGATATTCAGAACCAAATCAACCAACAGCTAGCAAAGTATTCTGAAGAGCTGGGCATTCCACTGGTTGTCACTTGTGATGCGCACTATCTTAAGCATGAAGACCAGGATGCACACGAAGTCTTGCTCTGTGTCGGCACTGCCTCCAATCTCTCCAATCCGAACCGCATGTCGCTGAAAGATTTTGAGCTACACGTCATTCCACCTCAAGAAATCATCTCGCGCTGGGGCAAAGATTATCCCGAAGCCGTGCGCAATACTCGCCGCATCGCCGATCGCTGTAATGTAGACCTCCAGCTCGGGCGTATTCTGATCCCGAAGTTTCCCGTGCCAGATGGCGAGACGGACAAGTCCTACCTTGATAAATTGGTATTTCAGGGTCTAGTATATAGATACTGTGGCTACAAGCTCGAAGATACTGTAAACCTATCCGTCGCAGAATGCCGTAAGCTTCTTGAGGAGAACGATAAAAGCGAAGAACGCCAAGAAGAAAAAATGAAAGTACTTCCGCGTATCGATTACGAACTCAGTGTGGTGGACAAGATGGGGTACAATGGCTACTTCTTGATCGTGCAGGACTTCATCAACTGGGGCAAGTCGCAGCGTATCGTCTTCGGGCCAGGGCGTGGCTCTGCTGCGGGCTCGATTCTCGCTTATGCGCTAAGGATTACCGAGCTTGATCCGCTCAAATATGATCTGCTATTCGAGCGTTTCTTGAACCCTGACCGTATCTCCATGCCAGATATCGACACCGATATCCAGGATACGCGTCGCGACGAAGTCATTGAATACTGTACACGTAAATACGGCGCTGGTCGCGTCTCTAATATTGCCACTTTCGGTAAAATGATGGCTAAAAACGCCGTGCGTGATGTGGCGCGCGTACTCGAAGTGCCGTACGCCGACGCCGACCGTCTTGCTAAGCTTGTGCCTGACCCGGTACAGGGACACCACGTCCATCTACCCGACGCAATCCGCGATGTGCCCGATCTCAAACACGAATACGAGACGAACCCGATTTCCAAGGAGGTGCTTGACTTCGCTAGTCGCCTCGAGGGCACTATCCGTAATCACGGTGTCCATGCCTGTGGCGTCATTATTGCACCAGACGAACTGGACAAATTCCTGCCGCTTGAAGTCTCAGCCAAAGGGCCAATAGCTGCGCAGTTCCCGATGACGCAAGTCGAAGAGCTAGGTTTGCTCAAGATGGACTTCCTCGGGCTATCCAACCTTTCGGTGATTAATAATGCCTTGCGTATGATTCGCAAAGTTTATAAAAACGATATTGACCTCGTCCAGATCCCGCTCGACGATAAAGAGACTTTCGCGCTATTACAACGTGCGGAAACCACTGGCGTCTTCCAGCTAGAATCTGCCGGTATGAAACGCTACCTTCGCGACCTCAAGGCTAGCCGCTTTGAAGACATCATCGCTATGGTGGCGCTCTATCGCCCTGGACCGATGCAGTTCATCGATAGTTTCATTCGTCGTAAACATGGAGAAGAGCCGATCACCTATCTGCACCCCGGTCTCGAGAACTGCCTCAAGGATACTTATGGGATCATGATCTATCAAGAGCAGTTCATGAATATTTCGCGTGAATGGTGCGGCTTCACCGGCGGTCAGGCTGATACTCTGCGCAAAGCTGTGGGCAAGAAGAAAGTCGATCTCATGAACAAGGTCAAGCCTGAGTTTATCGAGGGTGCGATCAAAGTCGGCGGCGCTACTAGGGAAATCGCTGAAGAATTCTGGACGGAGCTACTCGACTTTGCGAACTACTGTTTTAACAAATCCCACGCCGCCTGCTACGGCTTAGTCGCCTACTGGACCGCCTACCTCAAGGCGCACTACCCAGATGCTTTCATGGCTGCACTAATGACCTCTGATATGCGCTGGACCGACCGCCTCGCCATCGAGATCGCTGAGTGCAAACGTATGGGTCTAAAAGTTCTCGGCCCTGACATTAATGAATCCTACGGCGATTTCGGTATCGTCGGTGGGGAGCGTACGATTCGTTTCGGGCTTTCGGGTATCAAGAGCATGGGCAAAGCTCTCGTAGAAGAGTTCGTTATCCCCGAGCGGGATAAAAACGGACCATTTAAGAGTGTCTGCGATTTCGCAGCGCGGGTGAACTCAGGCAAGTTTAATAAGAAATCCTGGGAAGCCGCCATTAAGACTGGCGCGTTTGACCGTTTCGCTGACCGTAGCGACTTGCTATTCAATCTAGAAAGTATCCAAGGCTACGGCGCCAAACGCCAAAAAGATGCTGCTAGCGGCCAGACCGACCTCTTCGGTGCCATGGGCGATGCTGGCGTCATTCCTGAGCCGGAGATCAAACCTGCGCCTACCCGCGCGCCAGAGAAGGAGCGTCTCCTCTGGGAGCGCGACCTCATGGGGCTTTATATTTCGTCGCACCCGCTCGATCGCTATGATGTGTATTTCGAAGAACAGACCCATCCATACGACCTCATCACAGGCGAGAACGATGGTAAGAATGTCGTTATAGGCGGTATTATCAGCGCCGTTCGCACCATTATTACGAAGAGCAATACGCGTATGGCTTTCGTGAAGCTCGAGAATAAGACCACGGAGCAAGAAGTTATTGTCTTTCCGAGTCTCTACGAAGAAATTGGCGCTAAGCTAGTTCAAGATAATGTCGTCAAAGTCTCTGGTCGTATTAATGCTAAGGATAAGGATGGCAATATCAGCTCCGAAGTGAAAGTTATCGCCGACTCGGTTGAAGTAATCCCGGACGAGCTGCTAGAGAGCTATCAATCCACTGGGCAGAAGCTGCCGCTTCCGAAAGAAGCACCGAAGCCCACGCGCCGTGGTAGCTCGCGTGCAACCAGTGTCGGCGGAGGATATCGTCGAGAAAGCCCAGCGCCTGCCGCCGAGGAACCGCCACGCCGTGTCGTCACGCCGCCTCACGACCCACGCAAGGAGAAACTCTACGTCCTCATCGAAAATCCCAATGACGCCGACAGTCTCTCCGAGATCCGCCATCTCTGTCAGCTTAATCCGGGTGTACAAGAAATCATCCTCGTCCTGAAAGACAAAACCGGCAAACGTCCAATTCGTCTACCTTTCCGCGTCGAAGTGAGCGACGAGCTAACCAAACCGCTCAGCGAGCTTCTTGGCGAGAACTGCATTAAAGTGCAATAAAATCTCACCATTCGCAGAGTTTTGTGCTATACTAGCAGTAAGTATATTAGAGTAGAGGATAAATCGTCAAGACTCGACAGACGGGAAGTTGTTGTCGAGGCAAGAGCTAGGCTCGCGTGTTTACCCTCGCATTCCGCTAATAAAGATAAGCTGATCTCTCATCTCCTTTCTTTAGGGCGGAAGTAAAGGAGAATTATTATGCGAAAATCCAAAAAAATTATCCTCACCGCCGTTCTACTGGCGCTACTGGTTACATTATCACGTTTCCTCTCGATCAAAACTCCGCTCATGAAAATCAGCTTCGCTTTCGTCCCTACGATGCTCTGTGCGACCTGGCTCGGCCCTAAGTGGACGATCTTGCTGAACCTCCTCGGTGATCTCATCGGCGCGACACTTTTCCCGACCGGGCCGTTCTTCATCGGCTACACTGTGAGCACAGTAGTCTCTGCGGCTATCTACGGCGTCCTCCTCTATCAAAAGAGTGAAAAAGCTCTCACCGAGAAGCAGCTCATCATCCGAGCAATTATCGCGACGACACTGGTGGCGGTTATCGTGAATATGGGTCTCAATACCCTCTGGACTAGCATTACTGCCGGCAAAGCCTTCTGGCCATTGCTCGGCGGCCGCGTTGTCAAACAGCTCGTCATGATCCCAATCCACGTGGTAGTCTTCCTTGCCCTCGAGCGGGCACTCCGGGCACCGTTCAATAAATATATGCGCGATGCTGCGCCAGAGAAGGTTCCGGCCAAAGCTACAACTCACGACGAGGACGAAGAAGAGGCTTAGCCCATGCTCGAGATCTCCGACCTCAGCTACAAATACCGCGGTAATCCTCGCTTGATCCTAGATGGCGTCAGCTTTAGCGTCAAGGAAGGCGAGGTGGTAGCGCTGGTCGGTCAGAACGGCTCCGGTAAGTCTACTATCGGCCGTCTCATCGCTGGCATTCTTAAACTTCAATCCGGCACGATCTCCATAGATAACCATAAAATTGACAAAAAGTCTAATAAAGTGTCTAATCAAGTTGGCATTGTTTTTCAAAATCCTGAGAATCAAATCATTTTCGACCGCGTAGAAGACGAGCTCGGCTTCGCTCTGCAAGACCTGCCGCCGGCCGAAGTAAAAAGCCGCATTTCTGCCGCCCTGAAAGAGGTCGGCATGAGTGATTGTCCTGAGGCTGGACTCTATAGCTTCTCTCTCGGGCAGAAACAGCGTATTGTCATCGCCGAGGCTTTGGCGCGCCGCCCAAAATACCTCGTTCTCGACGAGCCGACTACTATGATTGACAGTGAAGGGAAGGAGGCGATCTATGATCTCATCCGCCGACTGCGCAAATCTGGCCATACTATCATCTGTATCACTAATCTCGCCGACGAGATCTTACTCGCCGACCGCACGCTCGTTCTCGAAGATGGTAAGATTGTCGCCGAGATCAAGCGTCCAGAGCTGATAAAAAAGGCTCACCTCTTACAGAAACATCATATCCATTTACCGACGCTGCTACAGATTCTTGCTGGTCTCCGTCGGCAGGGTATTACGCTTGAACTCGATGATTTCACCGTGGCGGAGCTAACCCATAAAATTAAGGCAGAATTGCATGGACGTCGTTAGCTTCCTACTTTTTCTCGCCTACATCACGACGGTATTTTTCCTACCGAACGGTCCGCTGGTCTGGGGCGCAGCTGCGGTCAACGGAGTTTTCTTGCTCGGACTAGCTATCTGGCGCCGTAGTCTCCGCCCGGTCTGGACAATCCTGCGTCGCACCGCGAGCATTATCCCGTTCGTACTCTTCACGATGGCTTTCAACTGGTGGCTCGATAGCTGGCAGTCCGCCCTCTGGATCGGCCTGAAGCTCCTCATCGTTACCAGCGCCACGATGTTTTATGGACTGCTCACCACGGTCAACGGCGTCGCCAACATCATTGTTAAGCTGCTCGCGCCGCTAAGAGTCTTCGGCGTCAAACCCAGCGAAGTCCGCATCCTCGTCAGCGTTTCGCTCATGATGATTCCTATTCTGCGCAAAGACTTGCGCGAGATGCGCCAAGCCTGCCGCGCGAAAGGTGCCGCTTGGGACGTCGAGACTGTCAAGATGGTTCTCCAGAAGCTCGGCTGGACCCTCCTCATCCAGGTTAATCAGCTCGAAGAAGGCCTCCTTGCCAAAGGCTACGAGATCGAAGATTAGGACAGAGCCTCGCCGATTTTTTCTCGAAATTTTCCTCGGAAAGTCTTGTCAAATGGAAAATGTTTGTGGTACAATAGAAGTGGCTTAATTCAATCAGTTTGCTTTTTATAAGCAAAGCATCAGTTTAGAATCTAAAAACGGCATCACATGCAGTTAGTTTGATTCTAAAATGATGACGCTAGCTGATTGGATTAAGCCCCCATGTGGTGCCATTTTTGTATCTAACTAGCTCCGGTGACGCAGGGCTTTTCGGAATATGAATCTGGCTCCTCTCGGGTTAAAACTGAACCAAAAGGAGGGCTACATGCTACACAAGAAGAGAAAACCATCAACTTTTACATCGTCTAGTAGTTTTACGGATTGCAAACGTGATACTACTGGCAATAACAATATGCTTCATAGTAAAAGTACTTATTTCTATGGGTGGAGTTCTTTTGTTCCTAGTGCATGTGGTATAGCCCTCCTTTTGGGATTAGGAATAATTGTAAATCCTGTAGTAGATAAAGTAGA